>OMOE01000007.1 GCA_900290365.1 Syntrophobacter sp. SbD1
CGAGTATAGCCGTTTTCAGTCAAATGCAAGGCTTACTGCAATATAGCAAGCTCTGTGGTGAACAGGTACCGCAAAAGCAGTTCTCCATATCATAATCTTGTCAAAACTTCTTGAAAAATACTCGTTTTTCACCGATGAATGGGTGTATGGATTAAGGGATTGAGCGATTGGAAAGACTGGTGAATTGGGAATTTGTTTTTAATCCCTAAATTCCCAAATCCCTAAATCCCTAAATTAAGGGAGCTAAACATGCGCCAGGGTAGTCAGCAGATCATTATCAGCGGGTTGGGCGGCCAGGGGGTGCTCTTCATTACCAGGCTGCTTGCCGACGCCGCTCTCAAGATGGGCAGATCGATCCTTATATCGGAGACCCACGGCATGGCCCAAAGAGGCGGCAACGTGATCAGTCATCTCAAAATCGGGCCGGAAGACGGACAGGGACCGGCAAGCCCCCTTATCCGCCCCGGCCGCGCCGATATCATCCTTTCGCTTCATCCGGAAGCAATGCAGGCTCATGGACATTATCTAAAGACTGACGGAGAGGCATTCTGCAACAACTCCGATCCGCACTTAGCGAAAGAAGCGAAAGAAGCGAAAGTTTACACCATCGATGCGACTGGAATCGCAGCTTCGCTCAATTCCCCCCTTTCGGCCAACCTGGTCCTCCTCGGTTTTGCCGCCGCTTCGGGAAAACTTTTTTGCGAACCAGCCCAGGTAGAATCCGCGCTTGGTGGCTACGGCGAAGGCACAAGGCTCGATGCCTCGCTCAGGGCATTCAGGGCAGGGCAAAAGACCAAGCTCGGCGAATAGGTGAATAGATTGATGGGTGAATGGAGCAAAGGAGAAAAGGCCAATTCACCCATTTTACAATTCACATGCTCCTTTTTTTTGCCGTTTCTCGTTGCCGTTTGGCCCCCGCCAAATCTCTCATGGTAAAATTCTTATCGTTGCGATTTTGTTTAGTTTAACAATCGAAAATTGAAAAACCTGGCGGTCGAGTGAAATTTTTTTCGCGAGTGCGCAAGTTCTTCTGATTTGAATTGTTTAACCAGTAAAGAGGGAAAATGACTATACGGTCCATTGAGCTTGCCGGACCACAATGTCCGGCAAGGGGCCGGCAAAGGGATGCTCGAACACGCAGTAGAAAGATCGGCGCTTAGGGCCATCTATCATGCGAATCAACATCCTTATGAGGTAGAATTTATGTCACCGGATGGCCAGTCGAAAATACTCGAAGGTGGGAAACTTTCTCCAATACCTACAGAAAGGCAGGATACGCTGATGCCCCCTGATCCGAATGTACGTATCGGCTTAGGGCTTATTGCCCGTACTTTCCTGGGTATCGGGTTTGCCTCTTTCAGCCTGGCTGCTCTGGGCGAGGCCAGGGAGTGGATGACGAATAAGAGAAGGTGGTTCACCAATGATGAATACATGCAAGGTCTGGGACTGGCTCAACTCATGCCCGGTGCTCCCACGGTGAATCTGACTTCCTATCTCGGCTACCGTTTGCGAGGTTTGCCGGGGGCGGCAGTGGCCACGATTTGCTTTTTGACCCCATGTTTTTTGCTCATGTTGCTGCTGTCCCACCTTTACCTTAAATATGGCGAGATGCCGGTAGTCTCCGGCCTTTTCCGTGGTCTGGGAGCACTCGTTGTAGGCTTGGTCTTAAACACGATTCTCAATCTCCTGAGATCCGGAACAAAGACTATTTTCAAGGGACTGATGGCTTTTGCTGGTTTCGCCATGGTCTTCTGGTTCAAGATGGGGGTAACCAGGATACTGCTCATCGCCGGCAGCACCAGCTTGGTGATGGTACTGCTCACCCACCGTTTTTCGGCTCTGGCCACATGGACTGGCAGTTGGAACGAACTCTGGAAGAAAGGCACTGTATCTGCCGGCGAAGCCATCGGCCAATCCGGTCCGCAGCAAGTAACTTCAGATAAGGTGAAGAAGACGAAAGGCCGCTGCACGGCCCCTATTGATGATCCGGACTACGTCTCTGCCTGCAGCCGGCTGCCATTATGCCTTCAATGGCGAAAGAGCATAGTGTTGGTTATCTGCCTGTCCCTTTTCCTGGCGGTCGATCTCCTTTTGATCAATCTGCGGCCGGAGTTGATGCAGATGGGAAGCAGATTTCTTCGGATCGGCGCGCTTGTTTTCGGCAGCGGCTACGCCATGCTCCCCTTCATTCAGGACACCGTGGTTAATCGGTTCAACTGGCTTACCGATCAGCAGTTTGCCGTAGCCCTGGCTTTAAGCCTGATCACCCCTGGACCTGTGACCATCATCGGAACCTTCATTGGCTACAAGGTGGCTGGTGTTATTGGCGCACTGGTTGGAACGGTGAATATGTATTTTCCAGCCTGGGCCATGACGGCCATGGTGGCCGACCCATACACCCAAGCGGGCCGGGTGGGTTACGTGAAGGAGGTGCTCGGTGGAATTGTGGCTGCATTCATAGGTACTCTGGTCGTTGTACTGATCAAGCTTGCCGGAGATACCCTGGTCGATATTCCTGCTATTTCCATGGCAGCGGCTGCGTTTCTTTTACGGCGCTTCGCCAAGATCGAAACCGTTTGGATTGTACTTGGCGGTGCCCTTGTCTCCCTTGTGCTGTTCCGTTGATGACCGCATATGGAGATTGGGGCATCGACCGCGGCACTGAGGTAAACTTAGGAATATAACGATGGAAAACGACAAATATAGAAGCAAGTTATCTGCTTATAAAGATGGGGAATTGGATCGGAGCCTGAGTGAAGAAGTTTCTTTGCACTTGCAAAATTGCTTGGCATGCAAGAAAGAACTGGCTGAATTTGAACGGGTAGATGCGTTTGTACTTGGTCTGCCAGGGCTCGAAGTCAGCGAAGGCTTTGCCTCGCAAGTTATCGCAAAGGTTGCAGTAAAGGAACGTGACACTCTTGATCTTGCACACTTTTCCAGGCGTATTTTCGCAAAGGTTCTGCAATTGGCTGATTCTGTCTTTGAACTGATCCAAGGGCATGGATATCGAAGGACCGCCACGCTGGATGAGTTCGGCGATTTCCCGCCCCTTTTGCTGAGTTATGCCTATTTTCAACTTATTGGCAAATGAGGAGCAAGATTACTAATCTTCCTAAATGTGGGTCATATGAACCAAAAGACCGATAAGGGCTCCTCCGAGAACAAGCCACAACGAGTTCAAGCGGAAACGGAAGAGCACCACAAAGCCGCCTATGGCCAATAAAGCGGTGGGCAGATCAATGACCGCACCGCGTCCCAGACTCCAGGTCACCACAGCCATAAGGGCCAAAGAGGCCACAATGACCCCGTCCAGGAATGCTCCGGCTACGATGGATTTGCGCAAAAGGGGAACGATGGAGATCCCAATTGCCACAAAGATAAATGAAGGAAGAAAAATCCCGGCTGTGGCGATCAGCGCGCCTGGCAGTCCGGCGAGCAAATAACCGATGAAGGTTGCGGTAGTAAAGACCGGACCAGGGGTTACCTGCCCTACGGCAATGGCGTCCAAAAGCTGTGTCGTCGTGAGCCAGTGCCAATGATCGACAAGATCGGCATGCAGGAAAGCCAGCAGTACGTAGCCGCTTCCAAAGACAACGGAGCCGATCTTTATGAAGAACAGGAAGAGTGGCAACAAGCCAAACGCTACTTGGCCCGTAGAGTGTAACCCCGAAGCGAAATAAGCGGCGGCAAGAATGCAGCAGGAAAAGAGAAGCATAATCAGCATTGGCCTCCGGTTCCTTGGCCAATCCTGGATAAATCCTTGCCGCAATCCAGTGATCAACCCGGCCCCAAAGAGCAAGACAAGTGCATCAACCCCCAAAATATTCAATATAATGGCAACGATGGCCAGCGCTCCCAGGAATTTATTTCTTACCGCCGTACGCCCCAAACCTAAAAGGGCTTGCAGAACGATAGCGATTACCACCGGCTTGATTCCGTAAAGCAGCGAGGCAATCTGGGGAAGGTCCCCATACTGAACATAGGCCCATGCAAATGCCAGGACCATAACCATTGCCGGAACAATGAAGCAGACACCTGCCAACAACAGCCCCATCCAACCTTCACATAAGTAGCCTATGAAGATCGCCATCTCCGTCGAACTGGGACCGGGGATCAGGTTGGCTGCGCCCAGCAGATCAAGGAATTTTCCCCTGGGAACCCACCGCCGACGCTGGACCACCTCATCTTCCATCATGGCAATGTGGGCGGCAGGTCCACCAAACGCCGTGGTTCCAAGACGTAGAAAGAAAAGGGCCAACCTGCTCAAGCTTACTGTTCCGGCGTCGACGGCTTGGTCTTGATGCCCGTCATTGAGGCTTTCTTTCTTCACAGGAAACCGCCCCATCGGATTCGTCGGGTTGTCACATTACATGTCCCAAGGGACGCAAATTTTTCTTTCAAGGATTTCATCTCCAAAAATTTCCCGGACCGAACCCCGTCTGATGATCCTTCCATTGTAGAGAACGGCGACATTTTCAGAAAAATAGGGTATTTCAGTATAGTCATGGGTCACAAATACGGTGGTTAAGCGCATCTGTTTGAGAATCTGTCCGAGTTCCAAAAGCAATGATTTCCGTGTCGGGTAATCCAGCGCAGAGAACGGTTCATCCAGGAAAAGTATTTCAGGTTCCAGCGCAAAGGCACGGGCAAGACTTGTCCTTTGAGCCTCACCACCGGAGAGATGACGAGCCCGGCGGCTCGAAAGCTCGGCAATTCCAAACTGATTCAGCCACTTATCTGCCCGTGTGTTTGCCTCCTGCGGTGGAATGCCCCTTATACGCATCGGCACCGTGACGTTTCGCTTCACCGTTGTGTCAAGCAGCAGCGCATCCTGAAAAACGAGTGCAATCCTTCGGCGCAATGCGAGAAGGTTACCGTTGCCTGCAATTTCGCCAAAGAGTCTGATAGTTCCGGAGGTCGCTTTTTCAAGCAGAGCCAGGGTAAGCAGAAGGCTCGATTTTCCAGCCCCGTTCGGCCCAACCACTGCAACGACTTCACCCTGGTCCACATTTAGCTCGCCGATGTCAAGGATCTGCTTTCCATCTCGAACCATTGTTAAGTCCCTTGCCGAAAGTATGGAGTTCAAGGCATTTTCCCCCTCTGCTGGATATAGCTCAAGGCCGCAGTAATAGGGAAAGTAAGGAGCAGAAGGATAATCCCAAGCGCGGTGGCGAGTTCGAGCTGCCCCTTTGACACTTCAAGAACTGTGGCCGTGGTCAGGACCCGCGTGTAGCCCCGAATATTTCCTCCGACCATCATGGACGCTCCGACCTCGGCTATGACCCGTCCAAAGCCGGCAATGATTGCAGCAAGTATCCCAAGCCTTGATTCCCAAAGAAGAAGCAGGATGTACTGGCAGCGGTTGGAACCAAAAGAGAGGATCTGCAAACCCAGTTTCGGATTCATGGATTGAACCGCAGCAAGGGTAAATCCCGCTACGATGGGAGAAGCGATAACAGCTTGGGCCAGTATCATTGCCGTTGGGGAGTAAAGAAGGCCCAGTGCTCCAAGGGGGCCGTTGCGAGCGAGCATAAGCCACGCAATAAGCCCGACCACTACGGGAGGGAGCCCCATCGCGAAATTAACAGAGCTAACGACAAAACCACGCCCTAAAAACTTTGTAAGGGCAAGATACGTTCCAAATGGGATCCCGATGACAACGCTTATCAGGGTGGATATTCCAGATACCTGCATAGTTCTGAGGGTGATATCGACTACATCCGGGTCACCCGTTATCAACAACCGTACAGCTTCCGCCAAACCCGCAAGGATCACTTCCACGCACGGACTCCTTAAAGAAGCATTTCATCTACATCTGCTTCCCGGCATCAGGAAAAAATAGCGACTGGCCGAACTTATCCTTTCCGAAATCTGCTATCATCTTCTGAGTCTCGGGGGCAATCATGAATTCAACGAAGGCTTTTCCCCCTGCGGCATTAACCTTCCTGAATTTGTCGGGGTTTACCTCCATGACATGATAGATGTTAAGGAGAGTCTTGTCGCCTTCCGAGAGGATTTCGAGTTCCAGGTTTTTCTTTTGCGCGAGGTATGTGGCCCGATCTGTGAGGGTGTAGCCCTGCTTTTCGGATGCCATAAGCAGAGTTGCCCCCATTCCCTGACCCGACTCCCGATACCACTTGGCGCCGCGTGGATTCAGTTCCGCTTTTTTCCAGATGGAAAGCTCTTTCTTCTGGGTCCCCGAGTCATCGCCGCGGGAGACAAAGATCACCCCTTTGGCGGCAATTGATCTTAAAGCTTCAACGCTGGATTTCCCCTTGACTCCCGCAGGATCATCGGCCGGCCCAACGATCACAAAGTCATTGTGCATGACAAGCTGGTAGTTCCTCACAGCACCGCTATCAACCACTTTTTTCTCTGCTTCCTCGGCGTGTGTGAGCAAAACATCAGCCTCCCCCTTCTCTCCCATGGCAAGGCTCTGGCCTGTTCCAACTGCAACGGTTTTTACCCTGTAACCCGTCTTTTTCTCAAAGATTGGAATAAGGTAGTCAAGAAGCCCTGAATCCTGGGTGGACGTCGTTGTCGCAAGAATCAGGTCCTTGATTTGCGGCTCTGTTCCAGCCGCTCTCGCGTAGGGCGTGAGTGAGAATACAGCTAAGGCTAAAACCGCTGCTAAGGTGGATACTCCCTTCAACATGCTCAGAATCCTTTCGCTTGTGTATAATAACCGGAATTTTCACTCGGATGAGTATCTGCGGTAAACTAGGGGGACAATTTTGTTATGTCAAGATTGATACAACTCCCGTGAACGATTGTGAACGCAACTGGAGGCGGAATCTGCGGATAAAAGGCCGCCCTTGCCTCCTTGCGCCCGCGCTGATATCATTGTGCGAGTTTGAAACCGGGAGCCGGCCGGGCCAAAACCCTGAGCTGCACGCCACGTCGAATTTTGTGTTCTCGGTTTTTAACTCAAAACTAAAAACTGAAAACTCAAAGCTCTTCAACCCCCACTGGAGAACAGGATGAGGCGCACGAGCGTTGCCGAAACCTGCATCGGAATTTTCATATTGGTGCTCCTGGCTGCAATAGCCGGTGGAATCTACATCTCACAGTCGATGTTCGACCCCGGCTTCTACAATGCTGCCCTACAGAAGGACGGCAACGGCACGGCCCGCAGAAATTCGCTTCCGCTCCCCGATGCGGCGCCCCTGCCCGCCTACCTTCCGGAAAATCTCATCCCTCTTGGCCCCGAGGAAACGTTTGACCCCGAAACTCTGTCAGATAAAATTGACGGCAAGGCCGAACTCTATCTTTCGAGCGGTTTTGTAAAGCTGACCACAAGGCGGTTTGCCAAAAAGGGAAACCCCGGGGACTGGCTCGAACTCTACATATACGACGTTGGAAACCCCACAAACGCTTTCTCGGTCTACAGCGTGCAGAAAAGAGAAAACTCGAAGCCGGTTGACCTCGGCGTTTCAGCCTACGCCACGGAGGATGCGCTCTTCTTCACCAACGGGCCTAAATACTTCGAAATAATATCGGCATCCAAAGATATCTCCGAAGAGATGACCCTGTTGGCCAAAAACCTTGTTGAAGGAGAGCATCAAAACAGAGATCAGCAAACGGAAATTTCCCTTTTTCCGCCGGAATCTCTGGATAAATCAAGCATAGCGCTCCACATGAGCGACGTGTTCGGCTTCAGCGCGCTCGATCACGTATATACTGCCAGTTACCTCAAAGGGACCGAACAGATTACGGCGTTCCTCTCGAATCGTGGAAGCGCAGAGGAAGCAACCGATCTTGCAGCCGCCTACGGCCGGTTTCTACTTGAAAACGGGGGAACCGAAGCAGGTGAAGTCCCCGATGCGCCCGACTCTAAAATATATAAAGTGTTCGATACTTATGAAGTAGTCCTGCACAGGGGGAACTTTCTTGCCGGGACTCACGAGGCGGACAACGTTGAAGCCGCAACAGAGGTTGCATCCCGGCTCTACCGAGGACTTGGCGAGGCGCCGTGAGGAATTGAGGAATTAAGAGATGAGTAACAGATTAAAAGATCCTCCGCCGCAACCGGACATAAACAGGCGCGATTTTCTAATCCGCTCGGCGAAGGCGGGCATAACTCTCGGGACTGCGGCCGCCTTTGGCTATTTGCTGTACGACTCCGCCGGTCCCGGCGCGCCGGTTGAAAAATCCTCGGTTGCCCTGCCCGAGTATTCCGTTCCCGAAGCAGGGAAAAAGATCGCCATTGCAACCGGGAGCGACAGGATCAAAACTGTCAATGCCGCCCTCAAATCACTCGGCGGAATCGAATGTTTCATCAAAAAGGGTGACAGGGTTCTGATAAAGGTAAACGCCGCATTCGCCACCCCCCCTTCCCTTTGCGCCACAACGAACCCGGAATTGCTCGCCGAAGTCACCCGCCTGTGCTTCAAGGCGGGCGCGGAGGCCGTCGCCGTAGCCGATAATCCGATCAACGATCCGGAAAGTTGTTTTGCCCTTAGCGGCATAGCAGATGCGGCGCAAAATTCAGGGGCGAACCTGATCGTGCCCGTGGAATCTCTTTTCACCAACATTACAATACCCGGTTCAAATTATATAAGAAATTGGCCCGTATTCCTGGGAGCTTTCAAAGGGGCCACAAAACTGATAGGCATTGCTCCGGTAAAAGACCATCACAGGAGCGGGGCGTCAATGTCCATGAAGAACTGGTACGGGTTCATCGGAGGCAGGCGAAACATCTTCCACCAGGATATTCATACATTCATCAAAGACCTTGCGCTTATGATAAAGCCCACCCTCGTCATCCTCGACGGGACCTTTACCATGATTTCCAATGGACCGACCGGCGGCTCGGTTTCCGATCTCAAGCAGACCAACACGATAATAGTCAGCACCGACCAGGTGGCGGCCGACGCCGCCGGAGCGGGGCTGCTGGGTAAAACACCGGCGGACCTGCCCTTCATAGCCAAAGCCGAGCAGGCGGGAGCAGGAACTTCCGATTTTGAAACGCTGAAGCCGGGAAGAATCCTATGAAAATTACCACCGTCAGGCGCGTAGCCCAGGTTTTCTTTTTCGTACTGTTTATCTGGTTCTGCATCGTCAGCACTTTCGGGTTATCTTTTTGGCAATCGAGGGGCTGGCCGGCAAACTGGTTCCTTCAGCTCGATCCGCTCGTAGCCCTGGGAACCATTCTGACAACCGGCACCCTATACTCCGGATTGCTCTGGGCGCTGGCCACAATCGTGGTGACCGTCATCCTGGGAAGGTTCTTTTGCGGGTGGCTTTGCCCATTTGGCGCCATGCATCATTTTATAGGCTATCTTGGCTCGAAGGGACGCTCGCTCAGGGAGAACATCAACGTAAACCGCTATGTGGGCAGCCAGAATATAAAATATTACATCCTTCTTGTACTGCTTTGCCCTGCCCTTGCGGCACTCCTTTCAAACATCGCAAATTTTTCTTTTCTCAAGCTCGATTGGGCTTTACCAGGCTCACTTTTGACCGGACTTCTCGATCCGATCCCCCTTGTCTACCGCTCGGTAAATTTTCTGCTTCTCCCTTTTGCGGACTCTTCAATTCACCTGATTTCCGCAGCCCCGAGACATTACGAGGGAGTGTTGCTCACCTGTTTTGTCTTTTTTGGCGCGCTTATCCTGAACCTTGTCATTCCACGGTTTTATTGCCGGTTTTTGTGCCCCCTGGGGGCACTTTACGGGGTCCTGGGCAGATATGCTTTGTGGCGGGTGGGTAAAAAAACCAGCGAATGCAGCCAATGCAGGCTGTGCGATTCCCGTTGCGAAGGCGCCTGCGACCCGGCAGGACGAATCCGAACCGCCGAATGTGTGCTTTGCTTTAACTGTCTCTACACCTGCAATGACGACACTATCGGCTACAACACTTTCCGCTCCGTTTCGGGCGAGATCGTCTCGCCGGACCTGTCCCGCCGGGGATTCATCACGGCCGCTGTCTGCGGACTGGCTGCGGTGCCGATGCTCAGACTGGATGGAAAGCTGGGCAAAAACTATGATCCAACTCTTATTCGGCCACCCGGCTCGCTGCCCGAACCCGAATTTCTCGACCGCTGTATCAGGTGCGGACAATGCGCGCGGGTCTGCCCCACCAATGTTATTCAACCCAATGTCACAAGGGAGGGGATAGAGGGGTTGTGGACCCCCGCCCTAAACATGCGCACAGGGTCGAGCGGTTGCCAGATGAACTGCACGGCATGCAGCCACATCTGCCCGACTGCGGCCATCAGGCCGATTTCACTTGATGAAAAACTTGGCCGGGCCAACTTTGAAAAAACCGGCCCCATCCGCATCGGCACTGCTTTCGTTGACCGAGGCCGCTGCCTGCCCTGGGCAATGGATAAGCCCTGCATAGTCTGTCAGGAAAACTGCCCGGTAAGCCCGAAAGCCATATATGTTGAGGAGAGCTTCACTACGGTGAGGGGCGGCAACCTGGATTCCGCAAATATCTCGGCCAACTCTGTTTTGCTTCCCAACCCGGTCCTGCTGCCTAACAAGTTCGGAACAGGGGACTTTTTCGTTTTGGCCGAAGGCGGGGGTATCTCCGCGAGAACGCGAATCCTTTCAAATTCGAAGAATTCTATCACCCTGCAATCTCCGATTTCTCCGGAGTTTTTTGCTGATTATAACTCCCGTTTGACAAAGATAGCGATTCAGGTTCGACTCCAAACCCCCCGGGTGGACCTCGACCGATGCACGGGCTGTGGCATATGCGAGCACGAATGTCCGGTAAGCGGTCTGAGGGCGATTAGGGTGAGTGCCGAAGGCGAATCGAGGCACAGGAAACATTCGCTCCTGTTGAGGTAGCTAAAATCGGCGACTAAAATCAAAGAAGCAGTTGCATTCGCTCGGAATCCGAGTTATGTAGGAACACCACGGCTGATAACGGATTTTGTTCCCCATCCGTGCCATTTTTAACAGTATTCCCCCATGCCACAGGCAAAATTGTGCCCTGAGCAGGGACGTAGCTTGAAAAAATCATCAGGAGAAGAATGAAAATGGATCCGTTGTTACTGACAAAGCGAGAAAAGCATACGCTTGCGACCCAGTATGCAGACTTGTGCCTCACCTGCGGAACGTGCGCAGGCGGATGCCCGGTCACAGGAGTCGACGGCCTTGATGTCCGCAAGGCTGTACGGATGGTCCTGCTGGGGTTGGAACAGGAATTGATCGATTCGCGGTTCCCCTGGCTCTGCACCCTTTGCGGCCGTTGTGAACATGCCTGCCCTATGGGCATCGATCTGACTGCGATGCTTCGTTCGGCTCGCGGCAAGAGGGCAAGAGACAAGGTCCCCGGCGTCCTCCACAAGGGCGTCGCGATGTGCCTCAAATCAGGAAACAATGTAGGCATTCCCAAGGAAGACTTTCTATACCTGCTTGATGATCTTGGCGCAGAATTGGCCGAAGAGATTCCCGGCTTCACCGTCCCGGTCGACAAGAAAGGGGCAAAGTACCTTTTTACCATTAATTCCAAAGAGCCTTTCGGTGAGCCGGAGGACATGATGTACTGGTGGCGGATTCTTAGCGCTGCCAACGAGTCATGGACTGTTACTTCCGAGAACTGGGAAGGTGTAAACTGGGGCCTTTTCACTGGTGACGACGAATCCATGAAAGAGGTCGTAGGGAGAATTGTTACGAACTACAAGGAACTTGGGTGCGAATACCTCGTCCTACCCGAGTGAGGGCATGCATACTTTGCGACCAGGCTTGGTCTCAAGAAATGGTTCCCGAATGAAGGCGTAAAGTTTCTCTCGGTTCACGATCTTCTGAAGAAATATATTGTTGAGGGGCGCATCAAAATAGATAAATCGGTGCACACCCACCTTACCACTTACCACGACCCGTGCAATTACGGCCGGAAAAGCGAACGTACTTTCGGCCAGGCATATTATGAGGAACCCAGGTGGGTCACTCAGCAGTGCTGCGAAAACTTTGTAGAAATGTATCCGAACCGGGTCAACAATTTCTGTTGCGGCGCGGGCGGCGGCGCGTGGGCGGCCCCTTATAACGAGGAAAGAATCTTCTACGGCCGCGTTAAAGCCAAACAGATAAAAGACACCGGCGCCAAACTGCTTATTGCACCCTGTCATAACTGCCGTGATCAGATCATGAAGAGCCTCCGGAAGGAATACGACTTCATGGACGTCGAGGTAAAATACCTCTGGGAGCTTGTTGCCGACTCTCTGATTATCGAGCCGCGCGAGGGGGAAGCCGAAGAGGCGGAATAGACCCTATTCTCAACCCGATAGAATAGCCCCAGAATCACGACGACGTGTGCATGGGGCTTTTTTATTGGCGGCGGGACCTCCGGCCGGGTTCGCCACTCAAACCAATTTGCGTTCAAGAGCGGGCGGGGATGCGCCCTCACGAAAAGATCGGGCGCCGGACTATCCATGTCAGGTGACGATTTCATGATAAGCGCGGGACTCGAAGCGAAGCGAGGGTCCACCCCGCCCCTACGGCGCCGTCGCGCGGTTCTTTTGTAGAAGGGGAGGGCTTTATGCCCTCCCGAAGCACTCGATTTGAACGCAAATTCTCATCAAACCCTGCTGCGGCGGCAAAAACATATGTGAACCAGAGGCTTTGTGACTCAGTCTCAATGCGCAACTTTCCCAAACTCTTACCCGGGGTTAAAATGAACAAAAAGCCAAATATAACCAGGAAGGCAAAAGACGAGATCTCGCTGACCCGGGAAGAATCCGACGAACTGGAAATGGTCCTTGACCGTCTTGCCGTGCAGGACCCCGAAGGTGAAAGTTTCCATGGCTACCTGCAATCACTTGGGAATTCTCTTTCCACAAGACCACTCCTGGCGGCCGCGCTCATCGACAGGCTTAGCCGCGATCCGGGCCAAACAGGTTTTAGTGCCTTTCAAAGCCTCGGAAAAATAGTTGAGGCCTCGCCTTACAAAAGAAGCCTTAAACAGGCAGCCTACCGATTTTCACAGAAAGGCTTCACGGTTACCCCGACGGCCTTTGTTCCGGAAAAGATCGTCCTGATCCACGATGAACAAAGAAAGCCTGCCGCTCACCTTTTCATGGTCCCCGGTACAATCTGGATCGTTTCCACGCTGATTCCAGAAGCCTCCATTGGAGGTTACATTCTTGCCACCGCATTCCTCGAAGATAATTTTGCCACCTTCAACGTGCGAATAGCAGAGGGTTCTCAGAAGCTGTACAGAGAATATCTCCAGGCGCTCTCGATTCACTCCATGGGCGCAAAAGGTCTGGAAATTCCACTCCGGCACTCGGCGAAGCTCTTTTTCGACATGCTCGGTTTTTGGACCGGCAAAGACACCTATGCCCAATTGGAAAGGGGCCGCGATATTTTTAGCAGATATCACGAGCCGGACAAAAAACCATATGTCTATGAACTGCTGCCCGAAATCGAGGAACCCGAGAACAGTTTTAGCGAAGTGAACATCCGGGAACTCCTCAAAGATATGGATCTCACGTGGCTCAGATTTAGCAAGGAGGAGCTGTCGCCCTGGCACGAGAAGCTAATGAACCTGAACAGTCCCCTTCTGGTCGTGCCAAAGGAGGTCCAGGCCGAACGCAGCCTGGAAGTGATGCAAAGTGCGGCTGAAAACCTGTGCGCAGGGGAAAAGCGATACCTTTTCAGAAGATTTTTCGAAGAGCGTGCGATGTCCTTTAAACTGTTGGGGGCTGAAGAAAAGGCGCGCTGGGCGTGGATAGCCGCTTGCAATCTGGCCGGCCGGTCACCTGTTGGGAAAAATCCGGTTGTCTCCCAGTTGCTGATAGATTCAGTGGAGTTCCACTGGCCAGGCGATTTCAAGGCCGCCGCAGAAAGTGAGCAAACGCCGGCACGGGAGCGCCGAACCGAATCCGGAATCATTTTGCCCTGAGTTAAGCGGAATTTATATGCAAAGCATACAAATCAGGACACCGGCCCATTCATGTGCTGTTGACATAACCGAGAATGTCGCTGCCAAATTAAATGACATATCCGCCAGTGACGGCATCTGCCTGATTTACACTCCACACACCACTGCAGGCCTTGCGATAAATGAAGGGGCCGACCCCAACGTGATGGACGACGTTTTAAAAAGCCTCGAAACTATTGTTCCATGGCAGGGGCACTACAAGCATAACGAGGGCAATTCGGCTGCCCATATCAAAGCGATCCTGACCGGGGGAAGCATCCAGGTGATTGTCGATTCGGGGAAGCTTGTTCTGGGCACGTGGGAGAAGATATTTCTCCTCGAGTTCGATGGCCCCAGGACGCGCAAAATCTTTGTCCAATTCCTGGGCGGCAGGTAACCTGCCAAAAAAGAGAAAAGCCAGGCGGGAGGAACCTGGCTTTTCGAAGAGAGAAACATGAGATGGTATAGCTAAGCCTATTAATACTATTCATACTCGGAAAAAAAGAGAATGCGGTAAATCATGTATTTTGTGATTTACTGAACAGTATCCTGCATCTGCTGCCGGTAAGCAAAGCAATAGCCCGCAAAATAAGGAGATCTGAAAGATCTCATGTCCAAGGCTCAGAAATCAAAGTCCGAAGCATCCAAGAAGGCTCTGGATCGTGCATTGCTGCAACAGTTGGTTCTTCCGGCACTGCTGCTTCTGGTGGTGTTCATCTTTGGCACACTGGGTTTTTTTATTATCGGCGGGGGCAGGTGGACCTATTTTGATTGCGCCTACATGACGAGCATAACGCTCACCACTGTTGGTTATGGGGAGATACTCGAGGACTTTGGCTCCAACGGTCGCCTTTTTGCCATGATTCTGATGTGGTCCGGTATGGGGGTTGCTCTGTACGCAGTGTCGTCAATCACCGGGTTTGTAGTCGAGCGGAAATTTTCTACGATTTTGAGGGAGCGTAAGATGGAAAAGAGCATTGCCGCGCTCAAAAACCATTTCATTGTCTGCGGAGGTGGACACACCGCAGTAAACGTCTTAAGAGAACTGATGGCCTCAAAACGGCCATGCGTATCCATCGAAGTAAAACCTGAACGTATTGACTGGATCGCCAATCAATTCCACGGTCACTACTACATCCAGGGCGACGCAACTGAGGAGGAGGTCCTGTTCCGCGCCGGGATTGAGAGGGCTTCCGGCTTGCTGGCAGTCTTGTCCGAAGACAGTCACAACCTTCTGATAACGGTCCAGGCCCGGTACATCAACCCTGAAATCAAGATCGTGGCGCGATGCCATGAAAATAACCTCGTTGACAAGTTTTACAGGGCGGGAGCCAATTATGTCGTAAATCCATCTTTCATCGGCGGAATGCGTATGGCCAGTGAAATAATCCGTCCTCATGTCGTCTCATTCCTCGACCGGATGCTTAGAGGAGGCGACGGAACGCGTGTGGAGGAAGTTACCATCCTGGAAGGATCGCCCTGGGCCGGACGTTCACTTCGCGAAATTGATATTCAGGGCATGACCGGACTGATTCCGGTTTCTCTGAGACACCCCGAAGACGCTGAGTTCACCTACAATCCATCACAGGATGAAATCCTGACTCCGCAATCGGTTATGGTGGTTATTGGAAATCCGGAGCAGGTTTCCAACCTGAGACGATTTTGCGAAAGTCCTGACGCATATTGCGATGTCCGGTGAAACAAACATCGAGTTTCTTGAAACTTTTGTCAGGATTTCTTTGCCGCCGCCAAAGGCAGCGGCGAACTCGGCTGGCGGTCCCACCGCCCGGTGAACTCTATTTGCTCATAAATTGCCTCAGTTCCTCCTCCCCGGCCAGGGAGGATTGTTCTTCCCGGTGGACGGCAGCACCGGATCCGGCCTGACCTTTTGCCTTTTGCTTTTACCTTCTCCAGCTAGGCAGCTCTCAAGCCAGGCCAATGCTCCGCCACGGATTTCATTGAAACGACCCACTCGTTAAAAGTCGCCGGCTTGGTGATAAAAGAACTTGCCCCGGCTTCCATGCAGAACTTGATGTCCTTTTCCTCCTGGGATGTGGTTAGAATGACGATTGGAATCTGTTGAAGAACTGGATCGGATTTAATTTCGACCAGGGCCTCGCGGCCGTCCTTCATCGGCATGTTCAAATCGAGCAGGATCAGATCGGGCAATCCGGTCCCATCGCCTAAGCACCCCGAAAGATAGCTCATGAGCTTTATCCCATTTCCCGCGCAAAATAAGAAAATCTCCATTCCGCTAGCTTCAAACGCCTTCTTTGCCAAAAAGCAGTCCTCATCGTCGTCATCGGCCATTAGAACTGTCCGTCGATCCCCGCTTACGGTCATATAAATCCTCTATACCCTCCCAGCCGTCATATTTTACATGCAGTCCGATTACGATAGTCGAACCCCTGCCAGGTTCGCTCTGCGCCCTGATATTTCCCCCGTGCCGCTCCACAATTCTGCGGCACATAGCAAGCCCCATTCCGGTCCCTTGATATTCCAGGCGGCTATGCAACTTTTGGAAGGGCTTAAAGATACGCTCGGCAAACTGCTGGCCGAACCCAGCGCCGTTATCTTCTATAAAGATCTCACATAACCAGGGATCCTGTTTTGCATAAATCTTTATTCTAGGACTTTCCTTGCTGCGGAATTTCAAAGCGTTGTCAATTAGATTCACAAAGAGCAGCAACATCTGACCCTCATCGGCCTCAATCTCAGGCATATTCCCGATCTCGATCAGGCCTCCCAATTCCACGAGGTGCTCATTAAAGAGTCCGGCGGCTTCCCTGGCCACTTTGCCAAGGTTGATTTCTTTGAACGGCTGCCCGGTAGTTGCAAGCTTTGAGAATTGGAGCAAGTCATTGAGAAGTTGCCGCATCCGGCTTGCCGAACTCATTGCCCGGTCCAGGTATTGTTCTGCGTCTTTGTCACATGGCGCTTCGAACCCCTTCTTGGCCAGGTCGCAGAATGTCTGAATCTTTCTGAGCGGCTCTTGCAAATCGTGAGAGGCGATATGCACAAAGCCCTGCAACTCTTCATTGACTCTTTCGAGCTTTGCCGAATATTGCTTGAGCGCCTCATTGGATGATCGCAGTTCAGCCGTCCTCTCCCTTACCCGAAGTTCCAATTGATCGTTGGCTACTCGGAGCGCATCCTCCATTGTCCTGCGCTCAGTGACATCCATGAAGTATTCAACTATCTGAACGACGTTGCCGTCGCCATCAAAAATAGGATACGCTTGAATCTCGAAGTGCCTCGCGTTTCCCTTCGCATCATAGCGGGTGTGTTCGGTCTTCATAGCCCGCCTGGTCCTTTTGACTATTTCGACCGGACAGCCATACTTGGGATCATTACAGGGCGTATCACGCCCGTGTGTCAGCTCAAAGCATGTTAGATCAGGAGTAAAGCCCTCGGGAGCAGCGGCGGAGTTGGCCATTTTTATCGTGTAATCGTTGGCGTCAATCACTCGGAAGGGATGTGAAAGAGATTCCATTATGCCCTCGAGGAACTCGTTTTGACGGGCAATCTTCTCCTCGTTCCGCTTGCGCCTGGTAATGTCACGGGCTACTGCGACAAAGTAGAGCACTTTCTGGAAGGTGACGATACTCAAGGTAATCTCGACCGGAACTTCCCGGCCGTCTCGAACCGCGAGCCGGGTAGTAAGGACCTCCGAGCCCCCATCGCCCAGGTTCCTCCCGCGCAGGTCAGCCATCAATGGCGAGACTTCAGCGGGAAGCATATCTGAGAACTTCATATCGAGGAGTTCTTCATGCGAATATCCCAGTTGCACACATATCGCTCGACTTGCATATACAAGCCTCCCCGAGGCAGCATCGATCAGAAAGATCATGTCATTGGCCAGATCGAGCAGGGCCTTGAATCTTTCCAATTCAGAGAGCTTTTCTTTAAGCTTGGGATAGTAGCTCTTGCGAAAGGACCGCTCCCCCAAGCCTGTCACCCTGGCCTGCAATGCATCCCATTTGTCGTCACAACGCTTCGTCATAGATTACCTCGATATCACGCTGGTTCGGATGCCTTGGGTTGGTCACCATACAGACGTCTTTCACGGCCTTTCGGGCAAGGACGGGTATATCGGCCTTCGACACACCGAGCACTCTCAGACCTCCGCTGACTTGAACCGCCTCACGCAGTTCCCGGATCCTGCGAAGGATGTCGGCCTTTTGCTCCTTAACGGCCATTTTGCCCAGTTTCAGCCCCATAGCTTCTCCGATCCGGCGGTATCGCACGCCGGTAGCCTCAAAGTTGAAGTCAATCACATGATCCAGAAGAACCGAGTTGCATTCCCCGTGAGCGATATCGAGCAATCCCCCCAAACTGTGCGCCATTGCGTGAGTTGCTCCAAGACTCGCATTGGAGAAAGCCATCCCGGCATGAAGGCTGCCCTGCATGACTCTTGTCCGCAGTTCCAGATTATCCGGATGTTGCATCGACTCAACAAGGTTTGAGCTAATCAGGCGGATTGCCTCCAGAGCGTGCAGATCGGTAATGGGCGAACTGGCTGATGAGACAAACGCTTCAATGCCATGGGTAAGGGCGTCGAGGCCTGTGCTTGCGGTCAGGCGTGAAGGCATGGTTGTCAGCGTTACGGGATCGATAAGAGAGAGGTCGGGAACTACGGCCTTGCTGACTATGGCTATCTTGCTTCTTTTCTGCTCACTGGTGATGATCGCAAACTGCGAAACATCCGCGGAGGTCCCTCCCGTAGTCGGAATGCAGATCAGTGGCGGCATCGGAACCGCAATTCGATCGATCCCTTCGAACTCGAGTATATGCCTGCCATTCGAACTGACAATGCCGATGCCTTTGGCGCAATCAATCGGACTTCCGCCTCCTACGGCAACTATGACGTCGCATTCCTCTTTCTCATAAACTGCGGCCCCGGCCATAACTTCTTCTGAACGGGGGTTGGGTGACACCCTGTCATAGACGATGAAGGTGAGACCTGCTGCTTCGAGGCCCTCCGTCACATCCCTGGTCCATCCGGCGGCGATAACCCCTGGATCGGTTACAACAAGGACCCGGCAGGCCCCGAAATCTTTGGCATAGCGCCCCGCCAGCTTTCGGGCGGAAGGTCCGAAAATGAACTCGGGTTGGACGAACTTCCTTAGGTTTCGTACATACTGGCCGTCATCTATGGGGTGGATCTTGCGAGCCGTCATGAAATCCCTTACGACGTATTCACCTGACTCTTCATGGCTTTTTACCGATGGAAGAATCAGATTTTTGTGTGAGATACTAAATTGTTAGAGAAATGTTAACACAGACTCTCGATTGTGGTGTAACCCATTTTTTGGCTATTAATACCCATATAAAATGGGTATTACCTTTTCTGAGTAGTCAGTTTTAAATTTTAGGAAAGGTTTAATAGGTAAGATCTAAGTTTTTTCCTGCCGCCCCGCAATCCCAGCTTCTCCCTGATGTTGTCCCTGTGGCGCCATACGGTTTTCTCCGATATGCTAAGGATATCGGCTATCTTCTCAGTCGACTTGCCGTCTTTTATGTGGGCTGCGATCCGCATCTCTGTAGGGGTAAGATTGATGTGCTGGAACGCCAGTGTCTTGCTGAAAGGGGATGTGAGGTCCCGTATTTGGGATTCGATAACATTCAACAGAGTCATTTGCCTGTTGCTGAGATCGGTTCTTCTTATTGTTTCGATGTAGGGTTCTATCAGGTTCCTCACGTTCATCACAACCGATTCGGTAAACTCCTTTTTATCTTGCTCTCTTCGGTTCAGCAGAACCTTAAGCGCCGTATTTGCCTCCTCCAGGCTCTGCGTCCTGTCCCGGAGTTCGGCGGTCCTCTCTTCGACTTTTCTCTCCAGCTCACGCCGTGCCTCACGGATTTCATGAATATCGGTCGCTTGGGCATACCACCTGAGGATCTTCCCGTGCCCGTCGCGCACGGGAGTGGCGCGGCACAGATGCCAGCGATAGCTGAGGTCGAAGCGTCTCAGGCGGTGTTCCATTTCATATGGTTCTCCCGTTTGTAAAGCCCTGCGCCACGCATCAATCGATGGCGCCAGATCTTCGGGGTGAACGGGCCAACTCTTGGGTTCCGTGACAGAGAATTCCCACTTTTCGCCATCTCCCGGCGGGTTGCCCAAGTATTCCAGACTTCTCCTGTTTGCGTAATCCACAGTCCCGTCCTGTTGAGTAGTCCACACAAGGCTCGGCATGGTGTCGGCTATCAGCCGGAAACGCTCTTCGCTCTCAATCAGGGCCTCCTCCACCTGTTTGCGCTCTGAGATGTCCACCACCATACCAAGAAGGTAGAGCAGGTGGCCCTCACAGTCCCTCACCGGCCTAATAAAGGCTCTCCCCCATACAATCCCGCCACCTTTTCGGACGTATCGTTTTATTATGTTGAAGGAATCTATCTCGCCGGCAATGAGTCTGCGTACACCGGCAATCGCGATTGCGCCATCATCGGGATGAGTAATGTCAGGAAATGCAAGGGTGAGCAGTTCATCCTCAGAGTAGCCGAGAAAGCGGCAAAACTCCGCATTGACTCGCAACAGGCCGAAATTGGTCCCCCCAAGAAAGGCCCCGATAGGCGACTGGTCGAAGGTCAACCTGAAGTGTTCCTCGGCTCGCCGGAGCTTATCCTCCATTCGCCTGCGTTCGCTGATGTCCAGGTTAATACCGACGAAACGCACCGCGCGGCGCTCCCCTTCAATAATCTCAAATAAGGCCCTGCCGCCTGCCATAATCCAGCGTTCGGCGCCGTCAGGCCACCGTGTACGGTACTCAACGCTGTAAGAACCGCTTCCGTCAGGGTCCAGCGCCTGTTGCACGGCCTCATGTATACGGTCTCTGTCGTCAGGGTGCAGGCGGTCCAGAAAAGTTTGATAATCCACATGGGCATCGGCAGGCAAGCCAAAGAGTTCCTTGCAACGCTCCGACCAAAAGAGTTCCTTTGTGATTGGGTCGCAGTCCCAGGTGCCCAGCTTAATGGATTCGATAGCCAGTTGCAGCCTTTGTTCACTTGCGCGCAGGGCAACCTCGGAACGCTTGCGCTCGGTTATGTCCTGAAAGAAAATCCAAATGCCTTCGGAAGAAGGGTAGCAATGGCTTTCATACCATCGTTTACTTTGCTCATTGTATCCTTCAAAGTGAACGGGCAGATTCTGCTTCATGCAACGGTCGAGTTCATTGGTTACGTACGTAGTGCTGCCGGGGAAGACCTCCCAGTCCACCCTGCCCAGCAGTTCCTCTTTTCTTTTCCCCAAAAGCTTGCCTGCTTGTTCATTGACGATCGAATAGCGCCACTCCCGGTCCATCGAAATAAAACCTTCGGTGATGCTCTCCAGGATGGAATGGTATTTCCGTTTAGCCCTCTGAAGCTCTTCTTCCGCCCGCCGAGCGTCTTTAATCCTTTCGGATCTTGTTCGGACAAGCTCCTTTTCAAGCTCCTCCAGGCGAGCCCGCAGAATCTTATTTTCATTTTCTTCTAAATGCTGGTTGCCCATGACCAAACTCCTGTCGCGGGACAAATCCATTGCGTGGAGTTCGAAATCCGGCCCAAAAAAGAAGCAGAAAAGCAGGCATTGGCATTGGCATTGGCATTGGCATTGGAATTGGGCGAGAGATCAAAGACCTGTGTCGAAACAGACTACCGCCAGCGAGTATATGATATGAAACAAATCAAATGCAAGGAATTTTTATTCAACTCGAGAAAGTTTATTTAAGTTAGCACTCGACTTACTTAATTGCTGACAAAAGCCTTGTTGCTCTACTGCTCCATGCTTATCTTAGGTCAAATTCCGGCCCTCGGCGCAATCGAATCCGAAACGGAACGAACCAAAAACGCCGCGGCCCTCGCTATATGGCCTTGAAAAAAAGAAAAACGAGACCATAATGGGTCTTCCCTCGAAGAATATTCCCGAGGCGAATACAGACCTCGGCCAAGTGGCGGCGACGATGTAACTGACGCTGAATTCACTGAACATTGACGGATTCACTGGATAATTTATGGCTGTAAAATACAGGGACTACTACGAAATTCTCGGAATCAAGAGATCGGCCGCCCAGAACGAAGTGCAGCGGGCATACCGCAAGCTCGCGCGCAAATACCATCCGGACGTCAATAAACAATCCGACGCCGAAGACAAATTCAAGGAAATCAATGAGGCCTATGAGGTCCTCAAGGATCCCGAAAAAAGGAAAATGTACGACCAATTGGGATCGAACTATAGATCGGGACAGGAATTTAGACCTCCACCGGGATGGGAGACCCAGTTTGATTTTGGCCAGGGCGGCGCTCAAACGGAGTTCCAATGGGGAGGGTCAGGTGGATTCAGTGACTTTTTCGAAACCCTTTTTGGAGGAACGGGTTTTAGAGAGGCTGGAGGCGGTGCGGGGCACGGCGGTTTTGGGCGCGGGGCGGTCTTTCGTCAAGCCGGCTCCGACCAGGAGACAACTATTCGAATTTCACTCGAAGAGGCTTTTCATGGTGGACCCAAGCCTATCATCCTCCAGAGCCGGGTCATAAACCCAAAGGGCCGGTTGGAAGTTCAAGAAAAACGCTATGACATAAAAATTCCGCCCGGCATCCTGCCCGGCAAAAGGATACGGCTCACAGGCCAGGGCGAAGAGGGAACAGGCGGCGGCCCGAGGGGCGATCTGTATTTGAATGTAGAAATTGAACCTCACCCGGTGTTTAACCTCAAGGGACGAGACCTCTACATGGACCTGCCGGTTTCGCCCTGGGAAGCCGTGCTTGGCTCCGAGGTCCGGGTCTTGGCGCTCTCGGGCAACATAGATCTGAAAATCCCACCCGGTACCCAGAGTGGACAGAAACTGAGGCTGCGAGGCAAGGGAATGCCAAACCAAAAAGGGACGCCCGGTGATCTGTACGTAACTGTGGTCGTAAAAGTCCCGACGGAGCCTTCCGAAAAAGAGAGGCAATTGTTTGATGAATTGAAAAGAAGTTCCTCTTTTAACCCGCGAGGGTAAAAGCTTTTTCCGACCACCTGCGGTGCGGCGCTGGGCAATAGCATTGTTTGGCACGCCATATAGTACGCGCAACCTTCGGTTCGGCGCTGGGCAATAAGATAGTGTGCTTGCGCCAGGTCGTACGCGCCACTGACGACTGGAGACTGTTTTACAATGGATATCAACAAATTCACGGTCAAGTCACAGGAGGCCATGGAGGCCGCTGAAACCAAGGCGATCCGCTTCGGCCACATGGAGGTCGACGGTGAGCATCTCCTGCTGGCGATGGTCGAACAAGCTGACGGAATGGCTTCAAAGCTGTTTAAAAAAATGGACATTCCCCTGGACAGGATGCGCAGGCGCCTTGAAGAGGAACTCAACAAAAAGCCGCGCGTAAGCGGTCCGGGGGTCGAACCGGGCAAAATATATATAACCAACCGCCTGAACAGGCTGCTTACCGATGCGCAGGAACAGGCGCGCAGACTCAAAGACGAATATGTTGCGCCCGAGCATATCCTGCTCGCCTTCTTGCAGGAGGGGGCGAGCAGCCCGGCGGGTAAAGTGCTCCAGGAATTCGGCGTCACAATGGATTCGCTGTTAAAGACACTTTCCTCGATCCGGGGAAGCCAGCGGGTGACGAGCGCCACACCTGAATCCGCCTACGAGGCTCTTCAGAAATACGGGCGCGATCTCGTCGAGGAGGCGCGCAACCAGAAGCTTGACCCGGTTATCGGCAGGGATTCGGAGATACGGCGGGTTATCCGGATTCTCAGTCGGAAGACCAAGAACAATCCCGTACTCATCGGTGAGCCGGGCGTCGGTAAAACGGCCATCGTGGAGGGTCTTGCTCACCGGATCGTCAGAGGCGATGTTCCGGAAGGACTCAAAGGCAAAACCATCTTCTCGCTGGACATGGGTTCTCTGGTCGCGGGGGCGAAGTTCCGGGGCGAATTCGAAGAGAGGCTCAAAGCTGTCCTTACGGAGATAAAAGAAGCCCAGGGAAGGATCTTGCTCTTCATCGACGAGTTGCACACGATAGTTGGCGCCGGCAAGGCTGAAGGCTCGATGGATGCGGGCAACATGCTCAAACCCATGCTTGCCAGGGGCGAGTTGCACTGTATAGGGGCAACCACTCTCGACGAATACCGAAAACACATCGAAAAGGATGCCGCCCTGGAGCGGCGTTTTCAACCGGTAGTTGTCGACCAGCCTTCGGTTGAGGATTCAATTTCGATACTGCGCGGTCTCAAGGAACGCTTCGAGGTCCACCACGGCGTAAAAATTCAGGACACCGCCCTGGTGGCCGCTGCCGTGCTCTCCAACCGCTACATAACCGACCGTTTTCTGCCCGATAAGGCAATCGACCTCGTCGATGAGGCCTGCGCAATGATTAGAACGGAAATCGATTCCATGCCTTCCGAACTCGATGAAGTGGAAAGACGAGTGAGGCAGCTTGAAATCGAAGAGGTCGCACTGGCCAAAGAACATGACAGGGCAAGCCGGGAAAGGCTTGAGGCGCTGAGAAAGGAACTGGCCGAGTTGAGGGCAAAGTCCGACACCATGAAAGCCCAGTGGGAGTTGGAAAAGGAGTCGATCAAAAAAGTTCAGGCCCTCAGGGGAGAGATCGAGAAGGTCCGCCACGAGATGGAAGCCTCTGAACGCGAATCTGATCTTAGGAGAAGCGCCGAGCTGAAATACGGAGTGCTCCCGGAACTCGAGAAAAAGCTGCGTGATGAGGAGGAACGACTTTCAAACAGACAGCAGGGCTCTCAGCTTCTGCGCGAGATGGTCACCGAAGAAGAAATAGCCGATATCGTATCGCGCTGGACCGGAATCCCGGTGACCAGGCTCGTCGAAGGTGAACGGGAAAAGCTGCTAAGGCTCGATGAAGTGCTGCACAGGCGCGTTATCGGACAGGATGAGCCTGTCCAACTTGTGGCCGATGCCGTCATACGCGCTCGTTCGGGAATAAAGGACCCGAGGCGGCCGATCGGGTCGTTCATCTTCCTGGGTCCGACTGGCGTCGGTAAAACCGAGCTTGCAAAAACTCTTGCCGAGGCCCTCTTCGATACGGAAGAAAACCTGGTCCGGATCGATATGAGCGAATACCAGGAACGCCATACCGTTTCGCGGCTGATCGGTGCGCCCCCGGGATACGTCGGCTACGAAGAAGGGGGCCAGTTGACGGAGGCTGTTCGCAGGAAGCCTTATTCCGTAATACTGTTCGACGAGATAGAAAAAGCCCACAGGGACGTCTTCAATACTCTGCTGCAGATCCTGGACGACGGCCGCCTCACTGACTCTCAGGGTCGAACGATCGACTTTAAGAATACTGTCATAATCATGACCAGCAATATCGGTTCGGAATACCTGCTACAGGGTGTTACATCCGACGGACAAATTCGCGAAAACGCAAAAGCGAGCGTTATGAACGCACTCAGACGCCATTTCATGCCTGAATTCCTGAACCGCGTCGATGATATCATTATGTTCAAACCGTTGACGATTGATGAAATAAAGCAAATAATCGACCTGCTCATCGAGGACTTGAACCGGCGGCTCACAACCAGGCGCCTCACCCTTCGCCTGACAAACGAAGCCCGCGAGTTCATAGCCAAATCAGGTTATGATCCCGTCTACGGCGCAAGACCTCTGAAAAGGTTCATGCAGCGGGAAATCGAAACAAGGATCGGTCGAGCCATAATAGCCGGGCAAATTCTCGACGGGTCCACCATAACAATCGATGCCAGGGATAATGAACTTGTGGTGACCCATGTCGCCGAACCCGAAGAGGTTAGCACGGAATAATCATGAAAGACCAAAATAGGTTCTCGGCCTTGACCGAATTGGCGTGCCGTCTTGGTGCAAGTGATGCCAAGGTGATCTGCACCGCAGATATCTCCATTGAAGATGATTTGGCGAACCTGTGCAAGGAACCACAATGTGAAAACTATGGGCAGTCCGCCAGTTGTCCACCTTACGTTTCGGGACCTTCCGGACTTCGGGAATTGCTGACGGATTTCAGACAGGCAGTGGTCTTTAAGCTCGAGGTCCCATCTGAAAGCCTTTTCTCAAACGACCGCCAGGACATATTCAGGTTGCTCCATGAGATCGCCGCCAATATAGAGCAGTCTGCCGTTCAAATGGATTACCATAATTCAAAAGCGTTTGCCGGTGGTTCCTGCAAACGGCTCTTTTGTCATGACCGGCCGAACTGTCGGGTAGTGAACGAAGGCGGTGATTGCCGGTATCCTGGTTGCGCCCGTCCATCTATGTCTGGTTTCGGAATCAACGTCTCCAGGCTGATGCAGATTGCCGGTTGGACAATGAACCGGGCCACCCATGAAAGCACGCCCGGGCAAAGCCCAATGGCAACGGTTTGTGGATTGGTCCTGGTGGGATGAGTATAAAGCCGGGAGCACTCTCACGGAGACCCGCCCTATCACTCTTTGCCCGTTTCGTCGGAATTCTTAAAAAAACACTGGCTCCTCTCCACCTCGGTGTCTATTTCTTTGAGCAATGCTTCAAGGTCATCTTGAATATCAGAGAGATCTATTGTGCTATCGATCTCCCTGTTGACTTTCGTGATCCCGGGGTGCCGCTTTTCGAGTTTTTCCAGAAAAGAACTCTGGCGCCGCACGGTTTCCAGAAGGCTAAGACTTTTCCTTAAGAGCTCTCTATGCTGGATAGCCTGTTTTATAGTGATACTGAGTTCCATCCCGCTGCACGGCTTTATAAGAAAACGATAGACATGCCCCGTGTTGATAGAGCGCAGGGCGGTATCCAGATTGGGGTGCCCAGTCAGCATAATTCTGATGGTTTCAGGGTATCGCTCGCAGATCACTCCGAGGAAATCCGATCCCGGCATGCCTGGCATCATTTCGTCCGATACAACGACATCAAAACTTTGACCGGACAAAATCTCAAGGGCTTCTGCCGCGGAACCCGCACAGGCCACTTCGTAAGATTCCTTACGGAGCACTCGTTTGAGGGCGTCGGCCACCATTGGTTCGTCATCGACAAGGAGAACTTTACAGGGCTGCATAATTCTACTCACTTAACGTGCGTTTCGAGATGATTCCTTTGCCATTGCTGAAGGCACGAGCACCCGGATAGGCTCCATGATGCCCGGTTTTGTAATAAAATTTTTCATCCGTTCGCGTAAAATCAGGTTCACCCGGTAACCTTTTGCCGCAAGCATGCGGCCATCCAGGAGGTATAGGTCCGCATCAAGGATCATCCCATCCTTCAAACCATCTATTGAGATTCCCATTTTCTCATAACCCGGCTCAATTCCGAGCACCATCTGCAGTGCCGCGAGCACATTCGGGTCGTATCGGCCTGCTCTTGACGCCATTATTTGCAGTGCTTCGCCATCGGGAACATTGCTTGCACGAATACTGTCATAGTCGAGGACCGCCTTGAGTATCCGCGAGCCCGGCAGGATTTCTTCATTTTCCTCGGAGTCGGAACCGTCGAAGCTTTTTTCCTGGCCGATAATAATTTTGGCGACGGTTTCCATTCTTGGGATGTAGGAAAGCAGATCTGAAGCGATAGAGGGATGCATCGCAAAAAGCTGTGCTTCTTCGCCCGTTAGTTCCTCTCCTCTGTAGAGCTTTTTGAGGGCTTCCTCAGGCAAAATGACACATCCAATATGGGATAAGGCGGCCGCTGTTTCAATTTGCCATAAGTTCGGCTCCTGCATGGCGCGTGCAATTTTTTTTACTAAACGGGTGATCCGGGCGGCTCGGCCAAAAGCTTCCGGATTGGTCAGCTCAAGAATTCCAATGAGGACCTTGATACTTCCCCGCAGCGTTTTCTCAAGCAACTCGCGTTCTGCGCAAATCAACTGATACTGTCGAATCCCCGCAGCAAGTGCATTGCTCAAAGTTTGCGGCTCACACGGCTTGGTCAGAAACCGGAAAATATGTCCGTCATTTACAGCATCGATTGCAGCATGCAGATCAGCATTACCCGATAGCATAATCCTCACGCTGTCCGGGGCTGCCTCTTTCACGCGGGAGAGAAACTGAATTCCGTCCATTCCCGGCATACGCAAATCTGAGACGATCACTGAAAAAGGCCCCTTCCCGGATACCGCGATAAGGCCCTGTTCACCCCCCAAAGCAGTTTCAACAGTGAAAGTCTTTCTTAACTGCCGCTCAAATCCGGCCAGAATATTGGGATCATCGTCAACAAAAAGAATCTTAGCAGGCATCTGCCTCTCCATGACTGATGGGGCTGTTGCAGGCAAGTTGTAATCCATCGATTCGGTCGTCTATACCCAATTTTGACAGGTAATCAAGATCGAACTTCCCGGCCTTATTCATGGCGTCAGGACTATTCTTGTGCTCGAATCCGTTTGCAAGATGTACGGCGGTTAAAATGCTCACATCGTCATTGGAACATTTGCCTGGACAATGGTGAAATGAAATCCCCTCAACGATTGACTCGGAAAACCCCCATATTCCCAGCAAATACGCCCCGACCTGAGCATGAGTAGCTCCAATGACTTTTTGCTCCGCCTCAAACAAGGGGCATTCCGAAGAGATTACAACCTTGACGATCTCATCACATGCCGCAGGCAGTCTATCCAGGAGAATCAGTTTTCCAATATCATGGAGCAGACCTGCCAGGAAGGAGTCGTCAATCCCGGTTTGTTTGAGTTTGAGATTTTCCGCTACATTTTTTGCAAGACAACTCGTTGCAATACTATGATTCCACAGATTCGCAATGGGGTAGCCAGGTGAATCGGACCTGGAAAACTGCGAAAAGATCTTTGCGCCCAGCACTAAAGCTTTGACTGTCTCTAGGCCGAGCATGGCAACGGCTCTGGCGGGGGTGGCAACATGTACGGGAAGCCCAAAAAAGGAAGAGTTTACAAGCTGAAGGATTTTCGCGGACATTCCAACGTCTTTTGATATGATTTCTCCCACTCTGCCAAGTGAGCCGTCTGGTGAGTTTACCGCCTCGATTACTTCGGTGTAGAGCGAAGGCAAGCTCGGCAAGGCCTCTATCCTGGAGATAATTTTTATAAGTGAATCGTTTTCCAGGAGATGTCTCATTGCACAAGCACGAGCTATTGTAGATTTCAAAACTTCCGCGTCACACGGCTTGGAGAGGTACTGGTGCACAGGTCCTATGGATTTCAGAACTTCCTCTTTATCCGAATGCCCTGAAAGAATGATTCGCACAATTTCGGGATATCTTTCTTTCACCTCATTTAGTAACCGGCATCCATCCATGCCGGGCATCCGCATGTCTGTCACTATCACATCGAATGAATCGCTTCTCAAGATTTCAAGCGCTTCGTGCCCACCTGGTGCAAATGCCATTTGCCATTCATTGCGCATGCTGCGCAGCATTCTCTGAAGCCCTGCAAGCAGGTTGGTTTCATCATCAACAAAAAGGATTTTTTTCATTATGCTGCCTCTTAGGAGTTGGTGTTCTCAATAGAGATCTGATTGGCTCTCCAAATCACCCCTGCTCCAGGACCCTGCGAATTGTTTTAGCAAGGGAGGCTACTGTATAAGGCTTTATCACAAGCTCACGAATTCCTGCCTCCTTTGCCTGTTTTGGATTGATCTGATCACTAAATCCGGTGCATAAAATAATAGGGATATTTGTGCGGATCGCCATGATCTCTTTTGCGAGCTCTCGGCCCGTGATCTCCGGCATGGTCATATCAGTTATGATCAGGTCAAATGAATAAGGCTCACCACTGAAGGCTTGCAGAGCTTCGAGGCTGCCCGTTTTGGCGGTAACTGAATAACCGAGGGATTCCAGTATCTCCTTCCCCAGATCAGCCAGGACTTGCTCATCGTCAACGAATAGTATGCGCTCACTGCCGGTTGGAACCGTTTCCACCGTTGGGACTTCCGGTGAAGCCATTTCCTCAAATCGAGGCAAAAAGACGTAAAAGGTGGTTCCCTTACCCGGCTCACTGCTCACGGTGATTTTTCCACCGTGGCTCTTGATGATGCCCTGAGCAACCGAAAGTCCAAGTCCCGTTCCCTCCCCGGTTGCTTTAGTGGTGAAATAAGGATCGAATATCCGCTCGATAACGGCGGCATCCATTCCGTGACCGGTATCGCTCACAGTAAGGCATAAACAGGGCACTTCCTCAAGGTCCGAATGTTCCGACCCTGATCCTGGTGTTAGATTACAGGCTTCCGATAACTCTACACTTAAAATTCCGCCTTTGACCCGCATAGCGTGAGCCGCGTTGGTGCAAAGATTCATTAATACCTGATGGATCTGAGTCGGATCGGCCANNGATCTTGATGGTTGTAGGCAAAGATGACCTTAAAAGCTTTAGCGCCTCTTTGATAATTGGAGTAATCCGTACCGTTTTTTTATCTTGCTCGCTCTGGCGGCTGAAAGTCAGGATTTGCCTCACCAGTTCTTTTGCACGAAAACCAGCCTTTAGCACCTGATCGAGGTTGCGCCGCAGGACGCTCTCTTCCGGGACTTTTGCCTGGGCCAATTCCGTATATGCGATAATTGGCGTCAGAATATTGTTGAAATCATGAGCGATACCTCCGGCAAGCGTGCCGATGCTCTCCATCTTCTGTGCCTGGCGAAGCTCTTTTTCCAGTTGCAATTCACGGGTGATATCCCGATGAATGCTAACATAATTTCTGATATCGCCGGAGTAGTCTCGAATCGCTGAAGCCGTGACCTCGGCGTCGTAGGAGGAACCATCCTTCTTTTTGTTAATGATGTGCCCGGACCACGCCTCACCCCTCAATAGGGTTTCCCGCAACTGCCTGTAGAAGTTTTCATCATGATTATCGCTTTTGAGAATGCGAGTGTGCCGGCCGACAATTTCATCTCTGCCGTACCCGGTAATGCGCTCAAAAGCCGGGTTGGCATACTGGATATTCCAATTCGCGTCAGTGATGATAATACCTTCGGCAACCTGCTCAATAGCTCTTACCAGGCGCATGCGCTCATCTTCGGCCCGTTTGCGTTCGGTGATATCGCGAATTATTCCTTCGACCCCGACAACGTTGCCGTTCCCGTCCCTTCGCAGTGTGCTGGTTGCCGACACAGAAACCGGCGAACCGTCTTTTCTGCGAAAGGTAAGCTCATAATCCCTAACGAAGCCATCTCGCTCCAGTTGTTGAAGCAATTCCACACGCTCATCCGGATACATCCAAAAGCTCTTCACCTGCCTGCCCAGGATCTCTCCGCAGGACCCGCCGTAGAGCCTTGATGCCGACGGGCTGATCATGGTGATCTGCCCGTCCTTATCGGTCCGGTAGAAAACGTCCTGTATATTTTCGACCACGCTGCGGTAGAGTTCCTCGCTATCCTGCAGCATTTCCTGCGTTTTCTTGAGTGCAGTGATATCGCGGATAGATTCAATCGCGCCAACAATGTTACCTCTACTGTCGTAGAGCGGCCGGGCTTTGCCCAAAAGGATACTGATCTCCCGCCCCATCATCGTCACATTGGCTTCGTTCAAAAGAATATCTCCCTCTTTCTTTATAAGAGGGTAATTCTTCCGGATTGCTTCATCGGGTTGAGATGCCAAATCAATCAATAGTGGCCTTCGAGCCCCATAAAAAGGCAATGCGTATTCATAGTCTCCTTTTCCCAGGATATCTTCAGCCTTCAACCCTGTCATTTCTTCGATTGCCCTGTTCCAGGCTATAACTTTTCCTCCCCGGTCAATTGCAAAGGTTGCGTCCGGCAGGAAATCAAAAATTTGTGACAGTCGCTGTTTAGATTCTTTCAAGTCACTTTCGACTCGCTTGCGTTCCGTGATGTCGATGGCAACACCGAGCACAGCTCGAATATTTTCGCCATTTGTGTGAAAAGGAACCTTGGTAGTTTGAAGGAAACGCAGATTCCCTTGAGCGTCCGTACAGGTTTCCTCAGGAATGAACATGGTTTTTCCGCTACTCATCACTTCGCGGTCATCTTGCAACATTTGTTGGAGTTCGTTTTCTTTCGAATGGAAATCGGCATGATTTCTTTCGATAAGAGCGTCGACCGTCGTATTGTAGGCCTTAGCGACAGCCTTATTTGCCAGAAGAAATTTCCCATCCCAATCTTTTACAAAAATCATGTGCGGCACCAGGTCGATTATCTGCCGGAGCCGCGCCTCACTATTTCCCAAAATCCTCTCTGCCTGTTTTCGCTCGGTTATGTCCAGCATGACCCCCACCATGCCGGCTACTTTTCCCGAAAAATCAGAAAAAACGGCCTTGGTAAATAAGACGTCATGCAGGCTTCCGTCAGCATATTCAACTGATGCATCGTATTGTTGAACCCCAGGAGCGTTAAACAAAGCGATATCGGCCTGACGGTATATGTCGGCAAGCTCTCCGGGCGCGATATCATAAACTGTTCTACCGATAACTTCGGCCTTGGACCGACCGATATAGGTTTCGAAGGCAGAATTGCAGCCAAGATAAACGCCATCGGTATCTTTGTAGAAGATCGGGCTTGGGATTGTGTTAATCAGCGTTTGAAGAAAGTTAAGTTGCTCTTCGGTACTATCTTTTGCTCGCTTTTGCATAATGAAATAGACTGCCAAAGCGCCTGTGAGAAGCAGTCCGATTGTAAGGACACCCCAGGGTCTCCAGGTTTGTCTGCTTTCGACAAAGCCGCGAGTTGGTTTTTGGAGGACCAGCCATTCTCTATTGGCGAAGCGAAATGTTTTACTACTCTCGAAATGATCGTCCGATCTTATCTCTCCGCCAACCTTTGAGCTATTCCCGGTCTGCGGCGCATGGACATAGAGAAAGGACTCTTCCCGTACAGCCGATCTGTCATATAGATATATATCGATGCCGCCGGGTTTAAGATACGTTAAGGATTTCTCGATAAGATCGCCCACCCTGAAGACACCGACGGCAAAACCTTTCAGGTTTGCTCTGCGACTCGTTATGGAATCCGCTGGCAGACCTTTACGGTAAATGGGCGCAAAAACCAGGAAACCAAACTGATCGCCTTTTTCCTGTACCAGCTTTATCCTGGCAGTGGCGGCCGGCTCACCCGTGTCTTCGGCCTTTTGCAGAGCTTCCCGGCGATTCGAATTCGCTATTGGGTCAAAACCAAGCGCAATTTCATTACCCGTGTACGGCTCAACGAAATAGACGGGAAAATACTCTTCGCGGTCAACTGCACGAACGATTTTCCCGTGTGTGTCCTGCTCGGTGATTTGAAAATCGGAGAATCCATCCCGCCTGGCATCTTCTTCACACGCACGCCGCTCGGAGTGTTCAATGCGTGGTATCCATTCAAATGCTTGAACATAAGGCTGAAGGGCCAATAGAGGTCTTGTCAAATTCGAGAAGGCGGACCTGCCGACTTCCTCCTCGGTACTGTCATAAAAAGCCTTTATCGAAGACAGGATATACAGGCTGGATTCAATCTCTCGCCCTACGGTCTCAAAGTGGTTTTCTGCTTCATGTTCGAATTCAGTCCGTATAACCTGCATATCCCAGTGCAGCGACAAAAAGAAGCCCACAATGGAAATCGTGACTCCAATCAGAACGGTCGCGATCGGGCCGCGACAGCGCTGCGCTTTAATTCCAAAGCTCATGATTTCCATTCCTCTAAAATGATCGAGACAGGCGTAAATTGATTTTATCGAGTATAATGGAGATTATCGACCGGAATTTTCTATTCGATCAGTCTATTCTTTCTTTCGCCGGTGCTAATTGCGGCCGACGGTCTCGGCGCCCGATCCCTCACCGTCACAGTCCAGCGGCAGTCTAACGAAGAAAACAGTACCCTTGCCCGCTTCTGAATCAAACGTGATGGTCCCGCCGTGTTTATCCACGACGACCGAATGGGATATGGCCAGACCCTGGCCGGTTCCTTTTCCTACCTCTTTGGTTGTAAAGAAGGGATCGAAAATCCTGAGCCTGATATTTTCAGGAATCCCTGTCCCGGTATCGCCGATACCGATCTCGGCAATATTGTCCCTGGTCCGGGTGGTTATGGTAATAGTCCCTTTCTGCTCGGATCCGTTTTTTTTCACAACGTCGTCTATTGCATGGCTGGCATTTATTATCATGTTCAAAATCACCTGATTAATCTCCGCTGGAAGACATGGGACAGGCGGCAGGTTGGGATCGAAGTCCGTCACCATTTCAGCTACATACTTCCATTCATTTTTGGCAACCGTAATGGTGTTCTCGATCGCCTTGTTCAGGTCAATATTTATTTTGGAATCCGTGCCGGGGTGAGAAAACTCCTTCATCGCGCGAACAATCCTGCTTATGCGCTCTATTCCATCGATGGACTGGAGGACAGCCTTTGGGGCTTCTTCTCTCAAGTATTCGAAATCAATCTCTGCCGAGACCTCCTCAATTTCTTGAACAAGGTCTTGGGCCAGATTTTCAGACCTGAGGCGATCCAGGAGTCGATCCTGAAGATCGTGGATACGCTCCAGACCTATGCAGGCTTCATGGAGAAATCGCGCGTTATCCCCGACATACTGCGCCGGAGTATTGATCTCATGAGCAATTCCGGCAGCAAGCTGACCGATCGATTCAAGCTTTTGGGCCTGGACCAGTTGACCCTCAAGAATTCTTCTCTCCGTAACATCGGAGCCTAAAAGAAGGATGCCCGGAGGATTGTTTACGGCGCCATTGAGCGGGCTGAACGTAATTTCCAGAAAACCTTCCTTGCCGTCGTTTCGCAGGAAACGGCAATTGTGCAGCTTTGCCGGCTTCGCCCCGGTTCCGCAAATGGAGATAGTCTCGGAGATTCTTTCCCAGTCCCACTGAATCCCGCATTGATGGAGAGTTTTGCCCATAGCTGAGTTGTTTCCAATAGCGAAGGTCTTTTCAGCTGTGTTGTTCCATCTCATTATTTTACCTTCGGCCGTCAAACCGATCAGAAAAGATGGTATTGAAGCAAACACCTGTGCCATTTCAGAATTAGCACATTGCAGTTGTTCCTCGGCTTTCCGGGTCTTGGTTATGTTCCTGGCCAGATTTATCAGTCTTGTTACCGTCCCGTTGCCGTCCTTAATGGGTACCGATCTCACCTCCATTATCTCTCCCTCTGCCGTCGAGATAACCGCGGTCCCGGGTTCTCCGGAATTAAAAGCATCAGGCGCGGGGCAACCTTCACACGGTTCTTCCCGGCCGTGTAATTCCTTGTAGCAGAGATGTCCAACAAGAGATGATGGTTCATTCTCTTTTCCGGCCCTGGCGGCATAAGCTCGATTTGCCCAGACCGCCTTTAAATCGGGCGACAGCAGCACCAGGATATCGGGGATGGCGTCTAAAAGAGCTTGAAACTCCTGGTAGAGGTTCCTATATTTTTCTTCATTCGCGTGGGAGGCGGCCTCCGACTCCCAAAGGGATGCCTCCATCGATCTGCGCAGTTCAACTTCCTTTTGGAGTTCCTCGTTGGCTTTTTTGACGGCACTCAGATCCCTGGCTACTGAAACGCTGCCTATACCATTGCCGGCGCTGTCTTTGAGCAGAGAAGTGGAAATCTCGAAAGTGGCAACACCTCCATGTTTTTTTGCCATGTCAATAACGTAATTCTTAACGGAACCATCACGCCGCAAATCAGTGAGCATCTCGTCGAGGCGGTTTTTGTCCGGATACAACTCAAAGGCTGATTTCCCTCTCATTTCCTCAAAGGAGTATCCTAATAGTTCGGCTGCTACCGTATTCCATTTTATGAATCTACCATGTTCGTCTACTATTGCGATGACATCAGGAGAGCTTTCAAAGATATTCTCGAGGTATTCGTTGGTCGCCGCAAGCTCCGCAGTTCTTTCTGCTATTCTGACCTCCAATCCGTCATAAGCTTCAAGAAGTTCCTGTTCCGCCATTATTTGCTCGCTACTTCTCTTTTCGAGCAACGATGCCATATCATCGAACGATTTTGCCAGTTGCCCAAGATCATCTGGTGTGTGCGGCAGACTGGTCCGTGTGGTCAGATCGCCTCCACCGAGCCGCTGCACTGCGGAGGTCAAACGTGCTATCGGCTTTACGAAGCTCAAATATCCTAAGATTCCTACCAGTAAAAAGGATATAACGGTAGCGATCCCCAACAATGACAGGTTCATCAACATCTTGAAATTGGCTTTTTGTATTATCTGATCTTTAGGGATTCCGACAAGCATATACATATATGGAGCTGTATCGTCCCGCATACGCAACTGTTTGAAAGCATAGATCCGATGTACGCCGTCGCTTCCGGCTCTATCGACAATCCCTTCGACCCGGTTGCCGGACATTTGTCGCAAATCATCTTCTGAAATGGCTTCCCCGGCAGGAGTTGCAGCGTGCTCCGGAGTTCTGTATAAACGCACTCCTGCATGGTCCACGATTGTAAACGAGAAACCTTCCGGCAACTTGACTTTCCCTATAAAACGAGAGAATTCATCAAGCTTAAAGCCTGCAGTCATGAAAGCAGTCAGAGAATTATTTGCATCCAGGACGGGAAGAGCATAACTGATAACATGGGAATTGCTGACTCTTCCGAGCATGTACTCACCAGGGGAAAATTCAAGTGTCCTGTTTGCATCCCTAATGTCTTTTTGATTAGCAATGTTGATACCCGGATTAAGAGGGCGGGAAGCGGCAACAAAATCTCCACTCGGAGTCGCCGCAGCTATCAACGAGTAGAAAGAATAGCGATGCTGCAGTTCACGAAATAAATCATTGCACGCGTTTGCATCCAACTGGCGGACTTCAGGCAAAAGAGCAAGAGCGCCGAGCATCTGTCTTGTGGCAATCGCGACCTGCTCCTGTTGGGCTGCCAGGCTTTGGACCAGCAGCACGGCATTGTTTTTTTCATCTTCGATCTGCCTGGATCGTTGTTCAAGACTCGAAAGAACTACTATTCCGAATGCGGGCAGGAAAACGCAGATTAAAAACAGTCCCAGCTTTTTCCTGGTTGATATCGATCTTAACTTTTTGCCGATCATCGCTGTCGCCTCTCTGGGGATCGCGGGCATGGCCACCCCGCATCAAGAGCCTGTCCCGGATTCGACATGATATCCGTGACAGGCTCTTGCGGAGCAGTAGACACCTCACTCAAAAATCTCGCAGCTCGTCCTCCTCGAATGGGATAATCTTGTCAGACTGCATTCCGGAGGCTGCCGGCATGCTTTTTCCATTTGCTCTCTTGCGATGGCGCATGGATACCGTCTGTTGCGACAGCACTATGCCGCCGGCATTGAGTGCAGTTGGTCTGCCGCCGGCTCTGCTAAGCTTCGATGCCTTGGCGTGTGGCCTTCCCGCGCTGCGATTCTGCATCCCGCCGCCTGCTTTTGCCCCAGCTACCAGAGACTCCAAATCGGAAATCATTTCCTTCATCGGGTCTGCCTTTGCGCTTATCTCCTGGGCTACCTGGGCATTTTCCTCGGCGCTCCCGGCATTTTGTTGAACTACTCGGTCCATTTCATGAACCGCCCTTGTAAGATGGTCTATCCCTTGCGATTGTTCCCGGGAAGAAGCCGCAATTTCACCCACAAGCCCGCTTGTCTTTGTCACCATGTCCGAGACTTCGGAAAATTCGCCGTTATTTTTCTGAACCAGAGATGATCCGATCTTGATTTTTTTAACTGTGCCCTCGATCAGTGCGGCGGTGCTTTTTGCGGCATCGGCCGCTCTCATTGCCAGGTTTCGCACTTCATCGGCGACTACGGCAAACCCTGCTCCGGCTTCTCCGGCCCTGGCAGCTTCAACAGCGGCATTGAGCGCCAGGAGATTGGTCTGGAAGGCAATCTCGTCTATGGTTTTGATGATCTTTTGTGTTTCCTCGCTGGCCCTGGATATCTCATCCATTGAGACCGTCAATTGGCCCATCGTGCCATTGGCGCGCACTATGATATCCTTTGTTTGTCTCATTAGCCGGTCGGCGTCATTGGCGCTTTCAGCATTTCTCGCGGTCATGGAAGATATCTCCTCAAGCGACGAGGTAGTCTCCTCGATGGCTGCTGCCTGCTGGGAGGCGCCCTCCGCCAGCTGCTTGCTTGATGAAGACATTTTAGCAGATGCCGACGTTACTGTTTCCGCAGTTGAAGTAAGGCCTGCGATTGCGAGATTTATCGGACGCGTTGTGCTTCTGGCTAACCACCAGCACAGCAGTGACCCGAGAAGGGCGACGAAAGCCGCAACCCCTAAAAACAGATTGCGTAACGCAAGCATCTCTTTTGCAATATCATCGAGATAGATCCCTGAACCTATAATCCAACCCCATGGCTGAAACACTTTTACAAATGAAAGTTTTGACACGGGTTGGCTTTCACCCGGTTTGGGCCACATATAATCCACAAAGCCCTCGCCCTTATCCTTGCACGCTTTGGCCATCTCAACGAATAGGACTTTCCCGTTCGGGTCCTTCAGGCCGCTGAGATCCTTGCCGTCCAATTCGGGTTTGAACGGATGCATAACCATCCTGGGGCTAAGGTCATTTATCCAGAAGTATTCCTGACCGTTGTACCGGAGAGCTTTGATTCTGGACGCCACCCTTTTTTGGGCTTCCTCGATTGTAAATTCTCCTGATTTTACTCGACCGTCATATTCAGCCATCAGGCTGAACGCCACCTCGGTGGTGCCCTTTAGCAGCATTTCTTTCTCGGAGCGCACTGAAGTTTCAAGCCGGAAATAAACCCAAACCAGGACCAGTGCTACACAGATAAGTCCGCCTATCCCCAAGGAAAACATCTTTGTTGAAAGCTTAATTCGTTGCATTTTAAATCCCTTTCTGACGCGCGTAGATCCACGCTGTCTCCGCGCTCTTGTGCCTGCTATCGAAACATTTCTTGCTCTTTGGGCAAGAATTCCTCAAAAGACGTATCATCGGCTCCCAAACGGCGGCCTACTGCGCTGGGTACAGCTCAATGGCTCCCCCCCCCGGACGCTCCAGGCATAAAAGGGTTCGGAATACGCCATCATCTCTATGTCATCTGGTGTTTGGGAAAGGATGGAAGCCCCGGCGCACTCTGGGGCGGATATCTCCCGGTTTACTATAATTTCGGCAGGAATTAACAAAATGTTGAGAACAAAATCCCTCCCTTGGACAAACACGAATAATACCGGCCTGAGAGAGAAGACATGAAGATGAGATCACGGAGCAGTGATAATTCGGCTGGTTTCGCACGCACGGCAGGAACCGGAACGGCTCTGTGCAGCGTCGGAGAGGGATAGAACTCCGACGATATGCGACGGGTCACCGGAGTACGCGTAAAGACGTTGCACATCTTTCAAAAACATGTGGCGGATCGCCTCGCTCAGGAGCGAGTGCTCATCGCAAGATGCAACGGGGGACTTCATGATGGATTGCGCCTCGGACTCCAGGTCCGCTCCGTGGTGATAGGCGACAATAATGTCAGTTTTTGAGATTACTCCGGCAGGCATGCCTTGGGGGTCTTGGATCAGGACGGCTCCCAGGCGGTGGTCCGTCAATTCCTCGATCACCCTGACCAGGGAATCTTCCTGCCGGCAGGCCGTTACGGGAGTCCTCATCACGTCCCGCACGGTTAACATCTGCGTCCGGTCGCAACGGTCGGGGAGTTCCGACTGGCGGACCGCCCCTTTGGAACATGCCCTGCAATAACGGTAAAGAAGCGCGACCACATCCGGGTAAGAGAGTGTCCCAATCACCGCGCACGGCTCTGCGCCCTGCACCAGCAGTTGATGCACACCATTTCTGCGCATGAGATCCAAAGCAACGCCCAATTCATCGTCGGGGAAACAGGCAAGCGCAGGACCATTCATGATGTCCATTGCCCGGGAATCCGCCATGGATAACCCCCCGTAAAAAGCCCCGACGATGTCGGTTTTAGATATTACCCCGACGGGACAACCGGTCTCATCTGTGGCCAGAAGCGCATTGACCTTGAATTTGATCAATTTATTGATGCACTTGTCCAGCGAAGCATCGTGTGGCAGTTGTATCACCTGCCGGCGCATGGCTTCTTCGACAAGCAATCCCTTCAGAATACTACCTCGCGTACTGACAACCGGCATAATCTCACAAAAATTTGTTCAGCATATGATAAAATAGGTCTGAAATGTAAACGACACCGACCACATTCTTCCCCTCGACAACCGGAAGACGGCGGATGTGGCGCTTTATCATCAAATCCGTGATGACCATCACGTGGGTTTGCGGCTTGACCGTCACCACATTGGTGGTCATGATGTCTGAAACCCGAATGGATTTAACGCGATCCAAAAGCTCGCCGAAAATTGCCTGGGCTTCCAGGTCTTCTATTTCGTTCCAAACATGAATATGCTTCGGTTGGACAAAGAGAAGTATGTCGTACATGGAAAGCATGCCCACGAGTTGGTCTTTTTCGTCGATCACCATAAGCCCAAAGATTCTCTTTTGTTCCTCCATGCTTGCGGTATGAAACATCTTTACCGCCTCGGCAATGCTTTGTGCCGGGCTGAGGGTGTGAAACCTGGGACTCATGATATCGCGGGCAAACATCGCGTAAAGGCTCCTTTGACCAATGAGATATTCAATCCAGGGACCTAAGTCAAGGTGCGAACAATAATTCCCATCCGCGCAGAACTTGACGCCTCTCTCCGGTGATTATACATAAATAGTAGTCAATCGCCAGTTGGCCGCAGAAAAGTCCTTCTCCGGCCACAGAAGTCTGGTCAACGGCAACTATTTATTAAGGAGGCAGAGGAGGTGCAGATGGCAAACGCAACTGGAACTCAATTGGCTCAACTCATTCGGGCCAAAGTGGAGGAATTGAACAAGGCATGCAACGGAATTAATGAGGCTACGGCATCAAGTGCGCCTTCAGGACGATGGTCCCCCAAAGAAATTCTTTCCCACCTCCTGGGGCCCGACGGTCCAGGGTATCTGCCTATCCTTCAGGCTTTTCTCGACGGGGAAACGCCGAGGATCGACATCGATCCCGGTAATTCATTTTTCTCCGGAAAGCGAGCCATGATGACCTTTACTCAACTACTCTCGGAGGTCCAAACAGAATACGACCGGATCTCTAACTTTGCAGAAGGATTGTCCGGGGGACAGCTTGACCGCAAGGCGCACATTCCCATATTCAAAGAATCGCCGCTGGGAGAATATCCCACACTGGAAAGCATGATCGGCGGCCTCGGAGGATTCCATCTTCAATTTCATATCGACCATATGAGAGAAATTTTGAAGGCCCTTTCAGGGTAACCCCACCCGAAGGCGCGGAGGGCTCCGAAGCGATTTTTTCACGCGGAGACGCGGAGGGCGCGGAGACGAAATTTCTGAAGACCACACCACTCTCCTTGATGCGCTGCGCCAATTTAAGTCTATCTTAAGATTCGGATGAAGTAATTTCTCTTTCTCCGCGCCCTCCGCGTCTCCGCGTGAGAAATTTCTTTCTTCGGTTGGAAAAAGTTCGTCGGATAGAGTAATCTTGCTTTTTTCGCGTCTTCGCGTGAGCTCTCCGGAGCTGGCTTGTTCCAACTTTTTTACCGGGGCTTTTTTTCTATGCTGACCGTTAAGAGCGTGCATACATATTACGGAAACATTCATGCCCTCAAAGGTGTTTCCCTGCATGTCCGTAAAGGAGAGGTAGTCACACTTGTGGGCGCCAACGGCGCCGGGAAAAGCACCCTGGTCAACACTATATGTGGCTTGGCAAGGCCATCCAGGGGAAATATCGAGTTTCTTGGAGAACAAATTGCGGGCATTGCCCCGGAGAGCATTGTGCGTAGAGGGATTGCGTTGGCGCCGGAAGGCCGCCAGGTCTTTGCCACAATGTCTGTAGAAGCCAATCTGCTTCTGGGAGGATTCATTCATCGCAGGGATCCCGAACGATTGCGCAAGGACATGGATCGACTTTATAATCGTTTTCCTGTCCTGAAGGCTCGCCACCGTCAGCTGGCTGGAACTCTCAGCGGAGGCGAGCAGCAGATGCTCGCAATCAGTCGGGCGCTCATGTCCAGGCCGCAGCTTCTGATCCTCGATGAGCCTTCGATGGGTTTGGCGCCGCTGGTCACAAGGGATATATTTTCCATTATCCTGGAGATCAAAGAGGAGGGCGGGACAATTCTGCTGATCGAGCAAAACGCACGGGCTGCGCTCAAGATTGCAGACCGCGGTTATGTCATGGAAACAGGAAAGGTGGTTTTAGAGGGAGAAGGTCTTCAGTTGCTCGAACACCGGGAAGTGAAACGGGCTTACTTGGGCCGTGGTGCTGTTCAGTGGCCAGTGGTCAGTGGATAGCCATAAGAGAAACCCTTTTCCTGACCACCTTCGGTGCAGCGCTGGGCAATCGCATTGGCTGGCACGCCAGATGGGCACGCGCCACTGAAGACTGCTTTAAAATGACAGACAGAAGACGACTGATTCACGATCGTTTGTGAATGCCAGAATTCCGACGACTTGCGTCAAAAACACCAATTATTCGTACAAAGCTTTAAGAAGCTAATAGGTAAATTTTTTCTTCCCCTTCTGTGTCAACCGGAAGATGGAGTCGCTGGTTTGATCGAGCAGTCCGTTTAATTCCCTGGAATCCTTGTCCCCGAGTACTCCTGCGGATCGCAGTCGATCGTACTTCTCCTTGATCTGTTTGAGTTTGTCCAGGATCGGTTTTGCGTCTGGGAATGTGATTGTTTTCCGGTCGACGTCCTGGGCCAGCCATTTTTCCTGACTGGCGATTCTGCCGGGTATATCCATAACCTCACCTTGCTTCAAATAAGGTTTTATTTCGGTCATGCAGCCGGCAACCAAAAAGATCGTCATAAAAAGGATGATAATTCGCACATCTGCTCCTTGCGGCAAGTGGCTTAAAAGTATAGGCATTTTACCGGCAAAATGGAACCTGTGGCCTCGTGCCGGCGCACCGGATTTACATCCTCCCCTTTTTTCTCAAATTTTAACGGAATCTTCAAGTTCAAGCCCTCACAGTCCGACTTATTAATTAGTGGCATGAACATTGCTCCAAACCATGTTAACTAAGAACAATCAAACCCAGGGGTGGACTATGATGTACCAATGCATACGATGCCGTGAAACTTGGGGAACGGGGAAACCGGAACGAGACGGCTACTCGCACGGGCTTTGCGCAAGATGCCTTAAGGAGGCTCTGACGCCTCTCTACCGCAAACGACAGGCTAAGGAAGGCAACTTTGATTGTTTCGGTAAGGCATCCGGCTACTGCGACCAGTCCGCCTGCAAGTATAAAGGCCTCTGCACTGAAGCCTGATGCCTCCAGGCGCCCCGGCAACCGCCCCAATGCGCCCGGTGAACCATCATGCGCGGCCGCGTTGCGCAGGGCACATTGCCGTGTGGCTGACACAGCACCGTCGGTGTCCATTCATAAACGTCGCATTTAAGTCTGTCTTACGAACTGATTTTACCACACATTGACAATCCGGTATTATCCCGTTTTCAACTCCCGGCTGCCCTCTTGCGTTTATTCCACCTTTGGCGCATCTTTCATCATCGCATTGCGAACCTTACTATATGCAAAGTGCACAAATTTTTATTATTGGAGGGAACCAGATGGAAAATTATCACTCTGACGATTATGCTGCAGGATGTTGCGCATGCGAGGATAAGACACTGGAAGCGGCAACCGGTCTCACCTGTGCGGACAAGAAAAATATTTTTACAAGAAGAGAGCAGGAAGTATTGGGCAAGATAAGGGAAGCCTCCCGTCTCGCAGGCGCCCTCAAAGATGAAATCAGGCAAACTGATGAGCGCAGGCGAGAGGCGGCCCTGCTCGAGTTGGGACACCTGAGGCAGATCAGGGGCGAACTGGAGCAGGAAAGGCTGGCCGCTGCCGAAGAACGCATGCGGATGTTGGGGCACTTGTAAAAAGAAGCTCACCTCTCATGGGACAGGAGAATATAGAGCGCAGATACAAGTGAGTTTAGAAACGGGTTTGGATGGAAAAAAAAGGATACTCACCGGTGACCGCCCGACAGGCAGGTTGCACCTTGGGCACTGGGTGGGAAGCATTGCGGCGCGAGTAAAGCTTCAGCACGAGTATGAGACGGTAATCATAGTCGCCGATCTGCACATGCTTACCACGAAAAGAAGCAGGGATGATATAAGGCAAATCCTGTTCAATGCTCGAGGCCTTGTGCTCGACTATCTGTCATCGGGGATTGACCCGGAAAAAAGCGCCATATATCTCCAGTCAGCGGTCCCCGAAACCCATGAATTGCATACATATCTGCAAAATCTCGTAACAGTGAACCGGCTCCTGCGTCTTCCAAGCATAAAGCAGATGGCGCAGGACGCCAACATAGCTGAGGAGTCGCTTCCCTTCGGTCTTCTTGGTTACCCGGTCCTCCAGGCAGCGGACATCCTCCTTGCCCGGGCTCATCTTGTCCCGGTAGGCAGGGACAATCTGGCTCATGTTGAGATCACACGGGAACTGGCCCGCCAGTTCAATTCAAATTACGGTCCGGTGTTTCCCGAACCGGAACCGCTCCTAAGCGATATTGCGGCGCTTGTCGGCACTGACAACCGGGGGAAAATGTCCAAATCGGCCGGAAACGCAATTTTTCTAAGCGATGATGAACAAACGGTAGCCGCCAAAGTCCAGGGGATGTTCACCGATCCCAAACGCATTCACGCCGATACTCCCGGTACCGTCGAGGGAAATCCTCTGTTTATTTATCACCGGATTTTCAATGCGAACCGCACGGAGGTCGAGGACCTCGAGAAGCGCTACACAGCCGGGAAAGTCGGCGATAGAGAGGTGAAAGAAAAACTCGCCGGGGCCTTGAACAATTTCCTGGGCCCTTTTCGACGGCGGATGGCATTCTATCAAAGCAAACCCGGCATTGTTGACGAAATTATTTGGAACGGAACACTCAAAATGCAGCGAATCGCCGCGGAAACTATGCGGGAGGTCAGGGAAAAGATGGGACTCGACCACGTCTGGAAATCGCTGCATTAGGCCACGCGCCGCGCGTGGCCAGTCGTCAGTCGTCAGACAGAATTTTTCCCCGGCCACTGAAGACCTTTTTTGACTGTTCTCAACCGACCACTGACGACTGACGACTGTTCTTTTGCAATATTTCCGAAGCCTCCCGCATGAGCTTCGATATTGGGAGCTTACGCGGGCAGGCTTGCTCCGCTCGGGCATAATCGATTCGAGTAAGCTGCGCCCGCGCCTGGCCGGGAAGACCTGAAAAAACCTCGCGCGCCAATTCGCGTTCGCCGTAATCGCGATAGTACATCAGGCACCTCATAACATCGCTGACAGGTGCCGCTCCCCCGACCGCCTCATAGCAGATGCGGCCGCACCCGGCGCAGTAGCTCTGGTGAGTTTCGGCGGCAAATTTTTCCAGTAACTCGAAATCGCTTCGGGTAAGGCTTGTCTGGTCGCGCGCTGCCGCCACGTTGGCCGAAAGAATTGTCAGGCTAGGCATCAGGGAGCAGACGCTCGCAATGTTCGGGTTTTCAAAAACAACCTTGATCTTGGCCTGTTTGTCCGTAAAGCCGCGCTCCAGAAATCTTTCGGTCATCTTCAGTTCGGCTTCGCTCTCAATCATCACCTGTCGGCCACCCTGCGTCTTCATAGCGACCAACCCAATTCCCTTATGAGCACACGCCGCGATGGCTTCTTTCATATCAGGAGAGTTCATGAGCCGGAAACTATAAGCGAACATTATCACGTCAATCCAATCAGCTTTGGAAGCATCAAGCAGACACTTTTCCATGTTTGCGTGAGTGGCGAATCCAAAAAATTTGATCTTCCCCGCCCGCTTTGCCCCCGATACCCATTGCCTCACAGGCTTGGGCTCGGCTATTTCGCTGAAGTCGCCTATTCCATGAACGTGCAACAAATCGACATGATCTGTGGAGAGCCTTTTCAAGCACTTGTCAAGCGCCGCCGTCATGGCTTCGGGCTCACCGGCGTGCAGCTTTGTCGCCAGGAATAAATCCTTTCTTCCATCGGTGTTTCGAGCGAGAAAGTGGCCGTAGCCTTCCTCGCTCTGACCATTTCCATAGTTTTCGGCGGTATCCCAGAAATTGATGCCCCAATTGAGGGACTGCCTCAGCAGCAATTGATTGTTGATCGTGTCGAACCCCCCTCCAAGCGCGAGGACTGACACTTCGGCACCCGTTTTGCCGAGCTTTCGTTTCGGGAGGGCGAGCTTTCCTGCATCAGCCTGTTCAGGAGCGCCCTCAGCTTTGCCCATGTTCAATCCGGTTGAAGCTATTCCCGCAATTCCGATGGTTTTCATGAAATCGCGGCGACTCAAACCTTCATCTTTCTTTTTTCCCGACATTTCGGCATCCTCCAGTAACTGACAACTGGCCGCTGTTCTTACACCAATATCTGCGAAGCCTCGCGCATGAGCTTCGATATTGGGAGCTTGCGCGGGCAGGCTTGCTCCGCTCGGGCATAATCGATTCGAGTAAGCTGCGCCCGCACCTGGCCGGGAAGACCTGAAAAAACCTCGCGCGCCAATTCGCGCTCGCCGTAATCGTGATAATACATCAGGCACCGCATAATATCGCTGACAGGCGCCGCTCCGCCGACCGCCTCATGGCAGATGCGGCCACACCCGGCGCAGTAGCTCCCGTGAGTTTCGGCGGCAAATTTTTCCAGCAATTCGAAATCGCTTCGGGTAAGGCTTGTCTGGTCACGCGCCGCCGCCACGTTGGCCGAAAGAATCGTCAGGCTCGGCATCTGGGAGCAGACGCTCGCAATGTTCGGGTTTTCCAAAACGGCCTTGATCTTGGCCTGCTTGTCCGTAAAACCACGTTCCAGAAATCTTCCAGCCAGTTTCAGTTCGGCTTCGCTCTCAGTTTTCACCTGTCCGCCACCCTGCGTTTTCATTGCGATCAGCCCAATTCCCTTATGAGCACACGCAGCGATGGCTTCTTTCATACCCGGAGTGTTAATAAGTCGAAAATTGTAACTGAACATTACCACGTCTATCCAATCTGCTTTAGACGCATCGAGCAGACACTTTTCCATGTTCGAGTGAGTGCTGAATCCAATAAATTTGATCTTCCCCGCCTGCTTTAACCCCGAAGCCCATCGCCTGATAGACTTGGGCTCCGCTATTTCGCTGAAGTCGCTTATTCCATGAACGTACAATAAATCGACATGATCAGTGGAGAGTCTCTTCAAACACTTGTCCAGCGCCGCCGTCATGGCTTCAGGCTCTCCGTTGCGCAGCTTCGTCGTCAGGAACAGGTCCTTTCTCGCATCGGTGTTTCGAGCGAAAAAACGGCCGTAGCCTTCCTCGCTCAAACCATTTCCATAGGCTTCAGCGGTATCCCATAAATTGATGCCCCAATTGCGGGACTGCCTTAGCAGCAATTGATTGTTGATGGTGTCGAACATCCCTCCAAGCGCGAGGACTGACACTTCCACGCCCGTTTTGCCGAGCTTGCGTTTCGGGAGGGCGGGCTTTCCAGCATCAGCCTGTTCAGGAGCGGCGTCAGCTTTGCCCATGTTCAATCCGGTAGAAGCTATTCCCGCAATCCCGATGGTTTTGATGAAATCGCGGCGACTTAAACCTTCAGCTCTCTTTTCTTCCGACATTGCGGCATCCTCCAGGCACTAAAGTGAAAACACTCATGAGCTTGAGACATCGTGGGGACACTCAACGGTGAGTCTTCTCGTTCACCGGTCAGTGTTCTCAACTTTTCTCAGGTCGTATATCGGAGTCATCTTAAGATCGTCTATTAAGAAATTTTCAGGTTTTTTCGAAATCAGATCGCCTCCGACTTCAATGAACCGAAGCTCTGCGTCAACTGGAAATCCCTTTGCGGCAGACCTTTCCAAAAGGCTGCCGGTTGCCCCATACTCCTCCTCAGCCTTGCTTTTATGGAACAGCTTGCGCCATTCCATCCACTGGGCGGAGTTAGACCGGGAGTGGTCAATGAAAACGTAATATGTAACTTTCCCGGGGCAATCCTCTTCCAGATAAAGGGTATATTCAAGAGGACCGGACAGGTTCTGTTGGCTCTTGATCCTTGATTTTTCGCCATTTTCGATGAACCAGCCTGCGGGGCAGGATCGGGCCTTCCAAAAATCTTTGATTTTTCCAAACACGTAATGCGGATCGCTTTCATCTGCAACGAAATTGCCGTTGACAAAGGCTTCCGGAGGCGTGAATTCGCTAAGATCATTTAAGGAGCGCAGCTTCAGTGCCCCCTCACTTGCCGCCCAAACCGGACAAGCGGTGAAAATCGCACAAACCGTCAAAAAGATGATAAATATCCTGGACATGAGACCCTCCTTTGACATTTAGGCTCCGGTTCACGCAACAAACGATTCGTCCAGCCGTATGTTACCAATTATATAAGGGCAGGGCCACATCAAAAGGGTCTTTACTTTTGCCTTGCCGCGCAAGCGGCACTCGATGCTGCTTCGCGGCGAAAGATGAATAGTGCGCAAAGGACAGCAAGGCCTGCAGCAAGGAATAGTGCCTGGAATCCCTCAATTTCCCCTATGTAGCCGAGTATTATGGAGCCGGCGAACGCACCGGCGTCTATGCCTCCTGTATAGGCCCCGGTGATTTTTCCTCTCACTGCCTGAGGTTCCCCTCTGATGGCATGGGCGTTCAATGCCGGATAGAGCAATCCGTGGCCGCATCCGGTCATAAACCCAGAAAAAAAGAGCAGATTGCTTCCTCTCATGAACACGAGCAACAGCAAGCCTCCGCCAACAAGTAAAAGCGAATAGGGTATGATCTTATCTTCACCCTGCCGGTCGATAAAACCGCCTCCCACCAATCGCGTCAGGATCGCGGCGGCGGAGTATGCGATGTAATAGAGCGAGATAAAGGCGATGCGCCTTTCGTTCGCATAGGGCGCCACGAACCCGTTTACGGCGGCCAACCCAAACCCGAAAAGCAGAGCGATGGCGGCTATCATGAAAACCCGCCTCTTCTGGAGGATCAGAAAAAAGGAGGACTCGACCGGCCTAAATACGTGAATGTAGGTCTCCTTTAATGGATACTGGATTAACAAACCGATGCCGGCTAGTGCGGATGCAACGATGAAAAGAATGTTAAATCCCACCCTGTTGATGACGATCTCCGCTATGAGCGGGCCCAGAGCCGTCCCGGCGAGCCCGGATATCCCGAACATTCCAAGTCCTCCATTCAAACGATCATGAGGGATTATGTCGGCTATGTAGGTGAAAGCAGCGGTTATGCAAATCGCAAATCCAACTCCGTGTATCACCCGCACCAGGATAAGAGGAAGATAGAAACTGTCCAGAGAGTCTTTGAAAAAGAGGTATGCAAGCGGCATGATCGTCATTATAACAGAGCCTGCCGCATAGCTTTTCTTCCTGCCGATCCTGTCTATCATGTCGGAAATCCATGGACGGCACAGTACTGAAGATAATGTGAAAGCTCCCATGATGATGCCGATATCGATCTGGTCGCCGCCATGGGCCGTGATGAACAGGGGGAAAAGAAAAAAGGTGCCGAAGCTGGACATGCACGCAAGATTGGCAACAGACATGGCTAGAAAAGTTCGAGAATAAAGCATCGGGAAAGTCGATTCCTGTATTGGAAATTTACCCTTTTCAGCACCCTGTCAGGCAGTAAGGCCTCGCAGTTCGCCAATAGTATATTCTGCCGAGATGAATGAAAAGGGGTAATGAAAAGGAAGCGGGAAGCGGGAAGCGGGAAGCGGGAAGCGGGAAGCGGGAAGCGGGAAGCGGGAAGCGGGAAGAAACCCGGGCTTCTCCCTGCTTCCTGCTCCCTGAACATTGGAGATTCGAATGGTAAGCAAAACTAACGGGGACAATTCCCGTTCAAAAGTTGATTTATATAATCCGGTCGCGCCATTTTACGATTTCCTTACAGGCTCCGTTCTTAAACCTGCGCGCAAGGGCATTGTCCGGGGCGCTGAGACACATTGCCGCCGCATTCTGGATGTGGCGTGCGGGACAGGGGAGCAGGCAAGAATGCTGGCCAGGGCCGGGGTCGATGTCACCGGAATAGACATGTCACCGGCAATGCTTGAAATGGCGCGTGTCAATAGCCCTCGGACCGTTGGCTACATTCTCGGCAATACCGAGGCCCTGCCTCTCGGCTCCGGGTCCTTCGACTGCGTTAGTATCAGTCTTGCCTTACATGAAATGGGGCCTGAGACGAGGATGAAGACCATGGGTGAAATATTGAGAGTCCTTACCCCGTGTGGAAAGTTGTTTGTATTAGACTACGCCGGCCCTGAGAATTGGAAGGCTGCTGTTGGCTTGTCTTTTTTGGGTCTTGTGGAAAGGATTGCCGGGGGAGAGCACTTCAAAAATTTCGTCCAGTTTACGCGAACAGGAGGAATCGATCAATTTCTCAGTGCTTTTCCGCTGAAAGTTATAAAGTCCCAAACCTATTTTCTGGGGGCACTGCGGCTCATCTTTTTGAAAAAAGCCCCGGAGTGACCAACCCGGATTCCGGCTCAAGTCAACAGCATTGCCTCTTCGGCCTTTGATTCGAGTGCTCTTGGTCACGAAGAACACGAAGGATTCACGAAGTGCACTAAGGAAGAAAATCACCAATGCTTTTTACGGTCATAAGGCCGAAGGTGCTTGTACAGATAGGTTTCCTTCGTGAACCTTCGTCCTTCTATCTTCCGTTTTCTTGTTTTTTGTGCGAGGTTTTATCCGCAAGATTCCGTTTTCTCTGCGATCTCGGCCTTCTCTGCGGCCCGTTTAAATTCCACCGCATAGCCGTGTTGTTAGTTCACGGAGATCTCATTTATTCGCTTTGGTTTTTTCTTCTTTGTTCATTATTTCAAAACCTCTGCGCCCTCTGCGTCTCTGCGGTGAATTTTTTTGGTTGGGGCGATGCTGCCCCATGCTCTTCGTGACCCTGGCAGGCCTTCATGATCGCTCCAAACGCCAGTCCCACGAAGGGATATGAAAACGCGAAGTTCTTGCTTGCCGCCAGGCTGTGCTGAGCTTAGGTTCCGGCTCAAGTCAACAGCATTGCCTCTTGCGCCCTTCGTCCTCTGCCTGCAGTCTTCCATTCTCCGTCACGACAACCGCCTTCACGGGCAAGTGGTCCGAAGCTACTCGACTCAGCCGGCTCTTGTGTGTCGACACACATACAAGGGATTCGAAGGGCCTTACCCATATTCTATCCAGCGGCAAAAAAGGCATGAATGAGGGAAAAGTCCTAAGGGTGGGGGGTTTTCCAAAAAAATTGTGAACACGGCACAGCGGATTTCCCAGCGGGACCCATTCGTTGAAATCGCCCAGCATGATTTCCATTTTGTCGCGCTCTGAGCAAAAGATGTCGAGCAGCCGCCTGATCTGTTTGCGGCGTTCTCTGAGCCCGAGTCCCAAATGGGCCACTATCACCCGAATGGTCTCCCCCTTTACGAGCAAGTCGACGTCAAGTGCTCCCCTGGGCTGTCTGCCGAAAACACTTAGATCTATGCGCCTTACCTCTTTGACAGGGCAAGAAGTGAGCAGCGCATTTCCGAAATGGCCGCGACGGTTTCGCTTGGTAGGGCCCAGCACCATCTCCAGGCCGGATTTTTCTGAAATCAGATCGGCCCGATTTTCCTCATTGTAAAAAAGAGAGTCGATTTCCTGCAAGCCTATGATCTCGGCTTTCAATTCTTTTATGACCCGCGCGACACGTTCAGGATCGAATATGCCGTCGATTCCAACGTATTTGTGTATATTGTAACTTGCAACCGAGAAGCCGCCACAGGCCGCTCCCTGTCCGCAAGAACTATTTTCTCTTCTCATTTTTTTAATCTCATGGAAGTAAAGAGTTTCGAGTTCTAAGTCAACTCTCTGTTTGCTGGAGATTACCGGCCGGCATTACTAGATTGCTGTTGAGCTCATCTGCTTCCATTGTCCACTGATAGCCGATCCTCGCTGCAACGTTGAACAGGAGTGGACTTTTTACATGAAACCGCATGGCCCTTGCCTCACTATTAAATGAGACTATGTTGAGAATGACCAAATCCTCGTCTCGTTCAAGCTTCACGAGCTTTTTTTTCGCTTCCGGCGCGGAATATACCAGATCAAGGAAATCAGGGGGACAGACCACAAAGGCCACGGCAGGCTCCTCCACTGACTGGAGCCATTGAAAAGGGCCGTTTTTATATTCAAGCAGGACGTAACTTCTTAGATGCTCAAAACCTGGAATCCCCCAGGGGAAGGTGATCAGTTCCTTTTCCTCTATTTCTATCGTTCCGAAACGGGTCGTATCAACCTGCATGAAAACTCCTCGAGTTACACTTCTCCGAAATCATTGCTTGTCCGGGGCGCCGTTTTTTCGACCGCTTGCATAGATATCGAGCAGACCTTCGAACTCATCTTTGCCTATAAGCGCCGCAGCCTTGTTCTCCTTCTGGATTTTCCGGTAAAGCTCTTCCCTGTATATAGGAATGTGTGAGGGGCCCTTGATCCCCACTCTCACCTTATTCTGGTCGATAGAGGTGATTGTAACCTCGATATCGTCGCCGATCAGAATTGATTCTCCCGTTTTCCTGGTAAGTATGAGCATAGAGTTTACCGCCTCTTTCATTTAATCGGTCCCTGGGACCGGGCGCTTGAAATATTTCTGCAAGACATTTACGGCCAATGTCTAATTTTGAATTATAGTTCCTCTTCTGAACATAGAACAGCACTTTTCTCAAGATCGACCGTGCGTCCTCACAAAAGATCGGACGCCGAACTATAAGCTTCTAATACCAAGTTGCGTTCAAGACGGGTGCTTGGAGTCAAGGGGCAGGGACGGTTTTCCCCCTCTCCCGTTCGGGAGAGGGTCGGGCTGAGGGCATATCCCAGGGCATATCCCTGTTCCGTCTTGAACGCAAATTGGTATAACGCGGGTTCGAACGTTTAACGCGGAACCCGAACAGAGTGAGGGCTCGACCCTCGAATAAATCGCCCGGCTTCTTGCGAGCTGTCGATCCCCTCGCAGCCTGCCCCGGCAGAGATTCTGGGCCGGGGGTGAACGGGTACCAATTCACAAACGGATTGAACCCGCCGAAGCTAAAAAATGCCTTTTACCGCTCACTTTTTGCCGACCAAATGATATATAGTTCATCCGGAAACTAACTTGCTCGTTTCGAGTTAACTAACTAAGAACTAAAAACTGAAAACTAAAAACTGAAAACCGCTCATGTCTTTCGAAGTCGCATCAGAGGCTGATTTCCAAGTACTCGGGTTGCAGCCGGGATCGACACCCTCCGAAGTGAGGAGGGCTTATCGCGATCTTGTCAAGAAATGGCACCCCGACCGCCACCATTCAAAACCTTACGAAACTCGGGCGCTTGCCGAGAAAAAGTTCAGGGAAATCGACGAGGCGTACAAACGTATCGTCACCGGATGGAAAGCAACCCCGCGTGCCGCCGCCCGATCCGCCAACCCGGCCAGGCCTCAAAGTGCGCAACGCCCGGAAGCAAAGGCTCACGCCGGCCCTGCGTCCCGGAACCGGCCGAAAATCGCTTTCCACATCCTTTACAGGAAAAAGGTCATCTTGCCTGCCATCCTCCTGCTGGCCGCAGGTTTCATTTTCATGCAACTCCCTTCTTTTTTTTCAAATTCTCTTCCTCTAGATTCTTCGCTATCAAATTCTTCGCTTCCAAATTCTTCGCTATCAAATAAAGCGGCCGATACGGAAACTACCGTTCCACAGAATGCCGAGCCCTCGCCCGGCGCCAACAATACAAACACTGAGGGACCATCGGAAGCAACCGCCCCTCAAACCTCCGCCCATCTTACGTCCCCGGCTTCTCCTTCTGATTTGCCCCCTGCCCTCCTCCAGCCTCAGCCGACGGAGCGGAGCTCTTTTTTCACTTTGGGATCGACTACCTCAGAGGTGCTCAGCGTCCAGGGGACCCCATCCCGTGTCCAGGGCCAGACCTGGATTTACGGCCTCTCCGAGGTGGACTTCAGAAACGGCCGCGTGTCACGGTTCAACAATTTCGACGGGTCGTTGCGTGTGCAAATGCAGCCGGTGGTCTCCGAGAATACCGATACACCCGATCATATAACGATAGGGTCCGGTAAAGAAGAAGTCCTGCTCGTTCAGGGCACCCCAACCAGGGTCGAAGGGAACAGGTGGTTTTACGGGTTTGCCGAACTTGTGTTCAAAAACGGGCGGGTTGCAGAATATGATAACTATTTCGGCGCCCTGAAGATGCGAATCCTGCCATCCACTCCATCGGGATCGGAACCACCCCCAAATTTCACAATAGGCTCCACACCCGACGAAGTACTTGCCGTTCAGGGAACCCCCACCGCAATACATGGAAATCGCTGGTCCTTTGATTTCTCCTCTGTGCTTTTCCAAAACGGAAAGGTCATTAGCGTAATCAATTCCGAAGGCGCCCTTCGATATAAATAGTTTTGAGTTTTGAGTTTTGAGTTAAAGCTAAGTAAGCGTTCACCAGGCACAGAGGACACAGAGGCGGCAGGGCCGCAGTTAACACGTGAGCTGCGGCGGGCAGTCCCGCCACAGCGCGAGCGCTCGGCCTTGCGCGCCCTGCGCGCGAGGCCGAAACTTTAGCCGCTTTTCTCAGCTTTTTCTCCGTGCTCTCTGTGTCTCTGTGGTGAATCGCTTTTAGTCTTTTGGTTGCGGCCCATGGCTGCTCTGTGGTGAGATAGCATTATTCTGGAATCCCTGCCACCATCACAATAAAATAGATCGAATCGGGCATTTCGATTGACGCCAATTCGACGCAGTCATATTCTAGATAAATCAGGCAACCGTGTTAGACCGGATTGGAGGTTTGAGGATGTTATTGGAGTATATTCAAGCGGCACTTCGCCGTGCAAAGTACGAGATCTTGCCGGATGATGGCAGCTACTATGGAGAGATAAGCGAATGTAATGGTGTTTACGCGAATGCAAAGACACTCGAAGAATGTCGAGAAGAACTCCGTGAAGTACTGGAAGAATGGGTCCTGTTCCGGGTTCACAAGAACCTCCGATTGCCGGCGATTGACGGGATTGAACTTCTTATAAAGGAAGTCGCCTGATGCCTGTCTTTGGACCTGTCAGGAGAAGAGATGCTCAGCATGTATACCAAGAATGCGGGGTAACCAATGACAACTAAAGAGATACTTACTACGGACAATGATTTTTTTTCTTCTTCTATGGATAATGGGATTCTGGTGGTTCGAGAGAAACAGCATATCCTCCATTTGACTCAGGACCTCAAGGACATTTTCTCTTTTTATGATTATCTGGATTCCGTACTCTCAAGCAAGTCATATAGGGCTTTTGTTCTGTTTGCTCGTTCCGAGCAGAGTGGGCATATTGAGCAAAGTCGCTTTCTGTCGAAAATACTTTCGGACAATCTGCCAGGCAAGCTAGGCAAGGAACTTGATCGATTCGTTAACGTGGTCAACAGGCTCTTTGTGACGTTATCGACACTCAATCGCATTACGGTTTTCGCCGGGCGAGGGATCACACCCCTGTTTTATCTGAATATTGGATTGGCTCATGATTATCGTTTTGTTGCAGAAGACAGTGTATTTGAGAACCTTAACTCAGAGATGGGCCTGATTACTAAAGGAAGCGGCTATTTTTTGCCGCGCCTTCTCGGGATTCGAAAAGCCACTGAAGTATTGCAGTGGAAGAGTTTTTCGGCCGAAGACGCCTTACAATTGGGATTGGTGGACCGAGTCGTTCCTGTGTCGAAACTGGAAGAAGAAACGATGCGGTTCGTGCAAAGAGAGCTGGCGCTCTCATCTTCAATGCTCGGGATCCGCAAGCTTCTCAAGTGTGACCTCAAGGAACTCGAGCGCAGCCTGGACTTGGAAGATAATCTTATCAAAGAACGCCTTAATTCGGTTGAGTTCAGAGAGTTGTTCGCTACGAATCGTAAAAAGTCGGTAAGCTGACGTTTTTGGAGAGAGAGGGGTCACACCTACACTCTTGACATATCGGGGACTCTCAATGAAACCGAGGGGCTTGAAATAGGAAAATGTTGCACATGCCCGCTATGGGGCCTCGATTCAAATGATGGCTAACGTTTCGCTGAACAATATAGTCGAGGGGGTTGTCGGCTAAAAAGCAATGCGACCATTTTCCCTCGATCACCAATTCACCCGCTCACCCGTTTACCAATTCACTCATTTACCTGAATTCCGTCCTTAGTCTCCGCAGAAGCAGGGAGCGTGAAGCAAGAAGCGGGAAGCGATGAGCAAGAGCCAGGGTGACCCTCAGTGCGGAGATGGTTTTGCTTCCCGCTTTCCGCTTCCCGCTTCATTTATTCTGCAAGCACTTAGGACTTAATTTGCCATAAATGCAAGCACTTCCATAAAAGCCGGGAATCAATTAAGCCGCAACTTTGTAAGCGTTCGGAGAACCCCACCTTGTAAGTGAAATCGTAGCCTGCCATGATCTTCTGAACAA
>OMOE01000049.1 GCA_900290365.1 Syntrophobacter sp. SbD1
CAAAAAACTGCGGCGCCGATGGAAAGATGCAAAGGCGGTTGCCATGCATGATCCGGGCAGCGCAGCATCGATGATTGATGAGCTCAGCAGCACCGTTCTGCCATAAGCACGAAATAGGTCGTGTAACCGAAAACAATTTCGACGTATCTTAAGAGGCAGCATGCCCCTACCCAAGATGTTGAGGAAGACCGGCAATTTTTTGCTAGCAATCGGAGCGCTTCTTGCGTTTGCGGCAGCTGTTATGGCTTCCGTGGGAAGCGCGCTGGACAAAGAAAGCAAGGCCTTTGTTGATGCCGCTGTTCCGGCAATTGTCTCAGGGTGGGATGTCGGGGAGCTTCAGAAACGCGCTAGCGACGAGTTCAATAATTCGGTGGATAATGCCGAACTGGAACGGTACTTCGCCATTCTTCGAAAAATGGGAACACTGCGCGAGTATAGAGGATCAACGGGGGAAGCGCAGATAACTCTTTCCTTCTTGAACGATGTTGCGATAACCGCTTTATACGCTGCCTCCGCTGATTGCGATGAGGGCGCCGTTGATCTGCAGCTGTCGCTAATTAAGCAGAAAGGCCAATGGCAAATTCTTGGCATCAGGATAACCCCCCGGGAATTAACGGACGATAACAACACGATCTGATGAATACCCTCGTCAAGACAATCGAGGTCCTCGGTATTATCGCCTTTGCCCTGACCGGCATTTATGCGGCCAAAAAAAAGGGGATGGACATTATCGGCGTATACTCCCTGGCCATGGTCACAGCATTGGGCGGCGGGTCGCTGCGCGATATCATTCTGAACCGCCATCCCCTATTCTGGATAGAACATTATGAGTACGCTCTTCTCCTGCTGGTCCTGGCAATCGTATCCGCGATGGCGGCTCAGGATATCTTCGAAAAAAAAGGCCTCGTGAACATTGTTCTGGCACTTGATGCGCTGGGCCTCGGTTCTTTCAGCGCGTCCGGAGCGTCGCTTTCCGACCAGCTCGGCTGCGCTCTGTTCGTATCGTCGCTCCTCGGCGTTATTACCGGCGTATTTGGCGGTGTTATGCGTGACATTGTCTGCAATGAAATTCCCTATGTTTTCCAAAGAACGGAGTTGTATGCGACCTGCTCGTTCGTCGGGGCCTGGACCTATCTTCTTGTGGTCCGCTCCTCCGGCAATGATGTCATCGCGGCGGTCGCCTGCATCTGTGCAACATTCATCTTGCGAATATTCGCGCTCCGGTATAAAATCAAGCTGCCTCTGTGAAACGGGGGTAATGGCTACATGATGAACGGGCTCCGGGAATGCGGATCGCAGGCTTCGGGAGCAGATTCATGGTGAAGGAGGAAGAGTTATATGGCTGAATCCGAGAGTCGCAAAGCGAAATCTGAGCCGGGAGAGCGGGTGACACGCCTTCTCGCCGTCGTCGACAGTGACAGCTCCCATCTGCATTATACAAGCATGCTGCTGCAGCGGCTCGAATATAATATCCACACGACGAAGACCGCCGAAGATGCCCTGGAGCTTGTCGATGTCGCTCGTCCAGCACTTGTTCTGACGGAAATCAATCTGAGCGGAATGAGCGGGCTGGAACTCCTGAAAAAGATCAAGCGGAACCCGGTGAACTTCTCGATCCCTGTCTTCATCCTCACCGCGTCAAAAGACCCGGCTATGAAAGAGGACTGTCTTCGCGAAGGGTGCAATGAATATCTCCAGAAACCGGTCGATCCTGATGTACTTTATTCGGCTATTCAGAAAGCGACGGAATCGTTCCCCCGCAAGTTTATCCGGCTCAATACCTGCCTCAACGTGATCGTGGGTGGCGACAAGAATTCAAATACCGTGATCGGAGACTACGTGTCCGCCCTGTCGGAAAACGGTATATATATCAGCACATCGAAGCCGAAACCGGTCGGGATTGAGATTCCAATCACGATTTTTCTGGAGGACGTGAAGATCCAGGTCGAGGGGATGGTCCTCTACAGCTTCGAGCGCGGCAAAGGTCCGCTAAAAACGCCGGGGATGGGCATGAAGTTTGTCCGTATCAAGCCCGAGGATCAACAGCTGATCAAGATCTTCATCCGACGGGAGATTACCAAGGGACTGACTTTGGCTCAAATCGGCGGGACAGTTCTTTAAATCGGGAAAATGATAAGAACGATTCCGGAGGAATGCTATGCCTTATGTGAACATAAAAATTACGAGGGAAGGCGCCACGTCCGCTCAGAAAGCGCAGCTGATCCAGGGGGTTACCAAAATGCTTCAGGATATCCTCGGAAAGAACCCTCAAACTACGGTTGTAGTCATAGAAGAGGTGGAAACCGACAATTGGGGAATAGGTGGCGAGAGCATTACGGAGCGAAGGAAACGGGAGCGGAAGTAGCCGTCTGTTCATCAGGAGCGTTTACATGTTAATCGTACTGCACCACTCGGCAACGGCAAAAGATGTTGCTGCAATCAAAAAGATCATCGTGGCCATGGGTCTTAAACCGGTGGCCATTCCCGGCGCGGACCGGACGGCCATAGGGGTGATCGGGAACCAGGGATGGGTGGATGATACGGCGTTGCGAGGCAACAGGGCAATCCAGGAGATCATCCATGTGACCAAGCCATACAAGCTTGTCAGCCGCGACTTTCATCCCGTAGATTCGGTGATAGCACTGGGAGGAAAAATAAGGATCGGCGGGAAATCCCCCTTTCTCATTATCGCGGGTCCCTGCGCCGTTGAAAGCAGAGACCAGCTCATGAAGACGGCGAAATTCCTCAAAAAGATCGGCGTGACTGTGCTTCGCGGCGGAGCCTACAAACCGCGGACAAGCCCACACAGCTTTCAGGGTCTCCGTGAAAAGGGACTTGACCTGCTCGATGAGGTCCGGAAGGAGACGGGTCTTCTCGTTGTGACCGAGCTTGTAAGCCCGGAGCATGTCAAGGTAGTGGCCGGCAAGGTAGATATTCTCCAGATCGGAGCGCGGAATATGCAAAATTTCGATCTCCTGACAGAGG
>OMOE01000082.1 GCA_900290365.1 Syntrophobacter sp. SbD1
AGATTACACGGCGAGGGTACTGGCGGATCTGCCCGAATCGGAGCTTCTTGTGCACGGGGTCGCTATCCGGCCCGGAAAGCCGACCATTTTGGGACGAGCGGGCCGCGCCCTATTCTGGGGACTTCCGGGCCAGCCCGTATCAGCGCTCATTACATGCCGTGCATTCGTGCTCCCCTCCCTGCGAAAGCTGCAGGGCATGATGGAAACCGAGCTTGAGCACACCCGCGTGCTTGGAGCAGTCCTCAATCGGCAGCTCCCATCAGTACACGGAAGGACTGATTATGTGCCGGTTTCACTATCCAGGGGTAGCGACGCATCAATAGAAGCGTCCCCGGTATTCGGCAAATCGGGTGCGATCAGCACACTTGCCCGCGCCGACGGATACGTGGTCATTCCCGAACATGTAGAGGGCCTTGACAAAGGCACGGAGGTTTCCGTTTTTCTATTTTAGGCGGTGGGACCGCCAGACCTGTTCGAAGGGCCACTGTCGATCTTGAGGCACACGAAGGGAAATCTATTGAAATTGATACGAATTACTTTGCGCAATTTCTTCATGCTCTTCGTGTATTCTTCGTGCTCTTCGTGACCAAAAAAGCACTCGAATATGACGGATGGCACGATTTCAGCACAGGAAACGGTACAGATCAGTTACCAGCCCGGCAATTTCTTTATCTTGAAAATCAGGCTTTTCTGAAGGCGCCCACCTCAAAACATCTTCGTCTTTCCATTGCCTGCGCAGAGCGACTGCACTCTTTCCCAGCGGCGCCCAAACGCGGGGATCGGTCGGCCCGAAAACGGCGACCACCGGTATTCCAACTGCCGCAGCAAGGTGACTCACTCCCGAATCGCTTCCGATATAGAGACCGCACAAGGAGAGCAGGGCGCAGAGCCTCGATGCCGACAGCCCGCTTACTATGGGGACCCCGGCCTCCCTCATCGCCATGGAAAATCCATCCATGTACTCATCGGCAGGCCCTATGGAAAGGAGCACTTGAAGTGACAATTCCCGCCGGAGCCAGTCGATAAGGCCATGCCAGTTTCTGAGAGGCCAGACTTTGTGCCTGCCTCCGCTCCCCGGATGGATGAAAACCGGCTTGCAGGCATTGCCGGCGATGAACTGAAGAAGATCCTTAGCGGCCTTTTTTTCGGAAACAGGAGGCGAAAGGGTAAGCGGGTTCCCGCGAATCGGCCACCCAAGGCCGTTCAATTGCAGGCGCAGAAACTCAGAAACATGAGCGCTATCTTGATCTACAGGGAAAGATTGGATCCAGTTTACATTTGCAGAAAGACGTACGGAAAGCCTCTCCGCCATCAAACGAGACCCGGTTTGTCCAAAGATGAAGACTTGAGCGGCCTCGATCAGGAAATCAGGAAGTGTTGCGCTCCGCCACATTGTGTCATGCAAAAGGGAGCCGGCCAGAGGGCCGTCAGGAGAATAACATTTTCCGAGGTAGCTCTTTCCGGTCAAAAGAACCACATGCTCCGGCTTGGACCAAAAGTCGATGCGCTCCAGTGCAGGATCCTGGCCAAGCTCATCAATGGCGGAAGCCGCGATGAGAAAGTCTCCCAACGCACCCTGATGGAAGACTGCGACCCTTATTTTTCCCATAGAGCCATCAATTCGGAGTCATCTGGTGGGCAACGCTTCGCTTTTGCCCACCCTGCATCGATGCAAAACACTTCCTTTTACACCCTGCTAGTCCTTTGGTTCTTCTTTTCGCGTCTTCGCCTCTTCCTTTTTGCCTGAAAAGATCGGAGCCTTTCCGTGCACGTATGATGCAGCGATCTCCGCAATTTCGAGAAAATTGGAAATTTTGAAATCGGGGCTGTTCCGCGTGAAGTAGTCTATTTCGATATCCGCCAGCCCGGCGTAGAGGACCTCCCGCGAATCAAGCAACGCATTATAGGAGCGAAATAACGCTGTTTCAACGCTTTCACCGGGCTCCATGCTGAAAAGCCCCCTCCACAGCACCGGACGTGGATTCGACACATATTGCCGCATCATCGCCTCCCTGATTACGGCGGGGACAGGGAAATATATGATTGTTGTCAGAGACCTGAGCCTTTCGAGGATACTTTCTCCAGTATAAATGACACTTCCCGTAGTATCCACCACGGCATTTCGATCCGGACCGGAGGCGTTTTCATCGATCCAGTCGAGAAGCTCCGCCATGAGTTGCTTTTCATGTGAGAGATACAGTTCTTCCCTCTTCTGGTACTCTTCCTGAAACGGGAAACCCATCCATTCGCCGAGCGAGCGGCAGCTTCCGTCCTCACGCCTCAGTTCCCCTGAGAGCCTTTCAGTAATTAGAGAGTCGACGCAAAATCGTGTGAAGCCCCGCCTGGCAAGCTTTTCCGACCAGTACGACTTTCCCGAGCCCGACATTCCTATTAGAGAGATCAGCACTTAGGCCCCCTGGACCAAATTCAAAAGAGAAATCAATAATTTCAATAATCACCCCAATGGCTTTCCTCAACCCCAGGCGGTGGGACCGCCGACCAGATTTCGCCACTCAAACCTTCGGCGGCGGCGAGAAAGATCACGCTGCCCTCACCAGCTTATCCCCATGCTTTTCAAGGAGCTTTTTGCGCCTTCGTGGCCAAGTCTTGCCGCTGTTTTCAGATCGCCGATCGCCTGGTCATCGTTGCCAAGCAGGCCATGGGCAAGTGCCCGGTTAAAGTATGGCTTCACATAGTGAGGATCGATCTCGATAGCCCTGCTGCAATCTTCAATCACCTGGCTGTAATTGCCAAGCCTGCCGTAGGCAATGCTCCTGTTATTAAAGGCCATTGCATATCCAGGGTTGATTTGGACCGCCATGTCATAATCCGAAATTGCCTGTCTGTAATTGCCAAGCTTGTCATAGGCAACTCCTCGGCTATTGTAGGCTTCAGCATTCTTGGGATTGATGTGGATTGCCCTGTCGTAATTTTCAATCGCCTTGCCGAAGTCGCCGAGTTCGCCATAGGCAAAACCCCGATTATAAAAAGGCCTGTCAAGCTCAGGATCGATCTCGATTGCTCTGTCGAAATCTTCGATAGCCCGCCTGTGATTGCCAAGTTTGCCGTAGGTGACCCCCCGATTGTAAAAAGCCTTTGAATTTTCAGGATCGATCTCGACTGCCCCGTCAAAATCCGCGATTGCCCTCTGGAGGTATCCAAGGCGGCACCATGCATCACCCCGGCTATTAAGGACGGTATCATTTGGACCGGTGACTTTCAGGGCATGATCGTAGAGTGAAATACTATCTATCCAGTAGCCGGCCTGTGTCCATGAAACGATAGAAAGGCAGGAGAGGGTCAATAGTGATGATGCAAAAAGCGCTTCCCGCCGGTATCGCCATTTGGCCAAAAGTTCGGGCACGCCCCAAGCAGCCATAACGAACAATCCGATCAAGGGAATATAGGTATAGCGGTTGGCCATGGCCTGCCTGCCGACCTGCACGATCCCGATGACAGGCGCCAGCGTGCCGGCAAACCAAAGCCATCCCGATGCCAGGTACGGGGCTCTCTTAGCCCGCCGCAGAACGGTTACGGTTACGACTCCAAGGAGAAGAACAGCTCCCAAAACCTGCCAGGCAGGCAAAGACTTCGGGTGGGGATAAAAAACAGCCAAACTATTTGGACAGATTGTCTTTTCTATGTATGTAACATACGAAACGAAAGCATTAGCGATACGGGCACTCAGAGCGATTCCCTCAGAAGATGCGACCGCTCCTGCATTTTGCTGGACACCGTATGTCACGATGCATGAGAGCGCGGAAAGCACGAAAAGTGGGATTTTTTCCAGGAGCAAAGAGCGGAGAGCGTAAGGCTCGAAGCGCTCGAGGGGCCAGTAGTCCAAAAGCAGCAAAACAAAAGGAAGGGTTACCAGCATTGGTTTTGCCATAAGACCAAGGACAAAGAACAGGACGACAGCCAGGTAGTTCTTGAAACGCCTGTTCTCGACATAAAAAATATATGCAGCCATGGCAAGCATCCAGAAGAAAGCGGAAAGAACATCTTTTCGCTCGGCCACCCAGGCTACGGACTGCACGTGGAGAGGATGAAGGGCAAACAAAGCCGCCACCAAAGCACTCTTCCAGGGCGCTTTGGTCATCCGGTTAAAAACGAAAAAGAGCAAGAGTGTGTTTGCGATGTGGAAGAGGAGATTAGTCAGGTGATGCGGGCCCGCTTCCAATCCGAAGAGTTGAATATCGAGCATATGAGACATCCAAGTGAAAGGATGCCAGTTTGCGGCATAGCCGGCCGTGAATGCCCATCGAATTGCCTCGAACGTGACGCCGCTTCGGATATGGATGTTCTCAGTAACATATGCAGGATCGTCATAATTAATGAAACCAAACTGACTGACCTGGTGGAATACTATAACGGGAGCAATCGTCAAAAAAAGGTAAAGGAGAAGGATTTGCTTGTTTTTAAGCATAAAACCGCTTCGGCCATATCTTCCGGAGATAGAGATGAAACAAAAAGGAATTGCGGACGATTGCTAAACTGGAAAGAGGGAGCCGGGATATCCGAATCAGGATATCCCGGACGCCCCAAAAAGCTCGGGAGGCCGGATTCATATATCGTATCTTCCTCCCTGTGAGTTACAGGCGGACTAAGGGATCGCTGCCGAGAATCACTTACCGCTGCCGGTCGTGGTCGTAGTGAGGTCACCACTGGGATTGGAACCCTTTATTCCAGTTTTAACGTTAGCAGATGAGGCAGGATCTTTAGTGACAGTAGCAGGTACCGCGTTTGTGGAGAGGTCACCACTGGGATTGGAACCTTTTATTCCAAGTGGAACGCCAGAGGAGGACTTATCCTTAGTGGGAGTAGCAGGCACCGCGTTTTTGGAGAGATCTCCGCTGGGATTCGAACCCTTTATCCCGAGTGAAACGCCGGAAGTCTGCGAAAAACCAGGGGTTGCAAAGACCAGAGCAAAAATACCGATGAACGCCAGAACAGCTAGAGATTGGATTCGCTTTGACATGAGTTTCTCCCTTCGTTGATTGTTGTATGTTGCCCGGGGGCCTTCAAAACAGCGATGAAAAATTCCCGTTTATCCTCTGACGTGTAATGTGACCTAGTAGCTATAAGAAGTCAACTTGAATAAATAATGCAGCTACCAACTTACCCCTATACTCCTCAAAGAGTTCTTTGCCGCCTCGCTGTCCAGTCTTGCCGCTTTTTGCAGATCCTCGATCCCCCGCCTCCGGTCGCCAAGTTGTTCATAGGCGGCCCCTCGATTATTATAGGCGTCGGCATACTCCGGATTTATTTCGATGGCCCTGTCATAATCCGAAATTGCCTGTCTCTGGTTGCCAAGTTCGCCGTAGGCGACCCCTCGGTTATAATATGCATCCGCGTAGGCGGGATCGATCTCGATAGCCCTGTCATAATCTGAAATCGCCTGCCTGTTATTGCCGAGAATGGCATAGGCAACTCCCCGGTTATTATAGACTTCAGAACATTCGGGATTGATTTCCAGAGCCTTCTCGAAGTCAGAAATTGCCTGCCTCTGGCTGCCGAGTTTGCCGTAGGCCTTGCCACGGTCGCCATAAGCCCATACGAGTTTAGGATCGATCTCGATGGCCCTGTCAAAGTCCGAAATCGCCTGCCTGTAGTTACCCAGTTCCGACCAGGCAGTACCCCTGTGAGCAAAGGCATTTGCATACTCAGGATAGATTTCGATGGCCTTGCTGCAGTCTGAAACCTCCTGCCCGTAGTTGCCCAGTGTACCATAAGCAAGGCCCCTGTCATGATATGCCTCTGCACGATGAGGATTGATCCCTATGGCCCTGTCATAATCGGAGATAGCCTGCAAATGGTCGCCAAGAGCATCGCGGGCTACTCCCCGGTTGCAAAAGATGACATCATCGGGACCTATAACTTCCAGGGCATGATCGTACAACGAAATACTATCTCTCCAATACCCTACCTGCCTCCATGTAACGATAAAAAGGCACGCGAGGATTAATGCCGATGACGCAAAAAGCGCCTCGTTTCGGTAGGGCCGGTTTTTCAAAAGATCCGGAATACCCCACGCCGCCATGATGAACAAGCCGATTAGGGGGATATAAGTGTAGCGGTCAGCCATGGCCTGAGTGCCGATCTGGACAATTCCTATGACGGGGACAAGCGTACCTGCGAACCACAGCCATCCCGATGCAAGGTATGGGAATCTGTTTGCCGTCCGGATAACCGTCAAGGTCACGGCTGCAAGGATTAGAACCGCACCCGTGGTTTGCCATAACGGCCACGACCCCGGATGAGGATAATAAACAGCAAGATTGTTTGGCCAGATGGTCTTTTCTATGTAGATTATATAGGAAACGAAAGCATTTGCGATACGGTCCCCCAGTGAAAACTCCTCAATGGATCTTACCGCTCCTCCTTTTTGCTGGACGATGTATGTCACGATACATGAAAGCCCTGCAAGCGCAAAAAGCGGGATTTTTTCAATAAGCATAGGCCGCAGGGCGAAGGACTGAGGACTGATGGAGCAGGACCGGGGACTGAGGACTGAGGGCTGAGTAAAGGCCCGGCGGGAACGCCTTTTACCGGATCCTCTGTTCTTTTTACCTGCTGACAGCGGTTCCCCTTCCATGGTGCTATTCTTTTTCGCGTTCACCTCTTCCCGCTGCCTGCTGATTTTTTTTGGCAAATTCAGTTCGAACCGGTGCAGAGGCCAGTAGTCCAAAAGCAGCAAAACAAAA
>OMOE01000114.1 GCA_900290365.1 Syntrophobacter sp. SbD1
TGCCGGGTACTCCAGGCAAGTGCCCGAGTACACTCAACTATGCGACATCGTGTCGCACCACCCCATCACCAATTTACCCGCTCACCCGTTACCAATTCACGCATTTACCTGAATTCCGTCCTTGGTCCCCGCCGTGCAAGCACTTAGGACTGAATTCGCCATAAATGCAAGCACTTCCATACAAGTCCCGAATTCATTGACCCCCGAATTTCGTCTTTCAACATCACGCAACGCTATTTTTTGACCGCTGTTACTGCTCACCCTCCCCGCTTTTGCCTTTTTACTTTTTACTCTTGCCTTGATTAGATGGCATTGGTTTCAGTAAAGAGGACTTAAAAATATAGAACGTCGGGATTTGGCGATTTGGTCTTGCTGTTCACGATTCACGGTTCACGGTTCATAACCCGTAACCCCATTTTTCGTCGCGAGACCGTTTAGAATCACAAGTCGCGTATGACTTCAGATATTTGCGAGATACTCAGTAATCATTTAACTCTCAAATCTTGCCTTTCACTCTCGCTGTTCGCCCTCCCCAGCCCCCTTGTTCTTTTCTTTTTGCCCCCTCATTCTCCGCCAGTCCTCGTGGTTTGTAACTAAAAACTGAAAACTTAAAACGAAAAACTGCCCTTTTGCCTCTTCTGGTTGCCGCTTCTCGTTGCCGTTTGGCCCCGCCAAATCTCTCATGGTAAAATTCTGATCGTTGTGATTTGGAGGGTCTGCGATTTTGGTCCTTTGCTGTTCACGATTCAGGGTTCGTTGTGATTTTGCGGTCCTGGCGGTTTGGTCTTGCTGTTCACGATTCACGATTCACGATTCACGACTCATGTTTTGTTGCTCTACTTTTGCCTTTTTACTTTTGCCTTCATTGCTCGCTGTTATGGAGCGTATAAATTCGAAAATAGTAAATTAAATCAACATGATGCGAAATTAGACATCAAAAGTGCCCTGTATTTTCAGCGACTACAGCGGGGTTTATGAGAAAATTAGCTCTTCTTTTTCGCTGTTAACCCTCAATTGTTTTCCGGCAACTTGCAGGAGCTTATGAACCATGAATGAGATGCGGCATATTAAGCGTGGCAGGCCGCTCCAAAAGGGCCGGTCTGCCCACGTCAAGCGGGTCGGGCCAAGATAATAACCCGGTTTCTAGAAGAATAACTTTGCACTTTTCCACTATATTGAGATGTCTTTACATTGTCATAATACACCCATACCCGACCCCCGTCCTGAAGTATACGGTATTTTCCCGCTCATACGGAGTTGCGTTCAAATTGGGTGCTTCGGGAAGGCATAAAGCCATCCCCTTGCAACTAAAGAACCGCGTGACTGTGCCGTAGGGGCGGGGTCTATCCCCCTCACGCTTCCCACTGCCAGCAGTTGTAAATTTGCGCTACTATGCTAGAATGCGTCTTTCATGACTCCTATGAGGTCCCGGAATTAAATAGCAGGGTGCAGGAAGCTCGAAGTTGGCCCCCGGGTTTTTCCCCGCTTCACGCTCCTTGCTTCTCGCTTCACGGCCCGGGACCTGGAATGCCCAAATTTGGCGAAAGAGTGTTCTGCTGAGATGGAAAAAGATTTTTTCACTGATAAAGTGGCCCTTGTAACCGGGAGCTCGAGGGGAATCGGTCGCGCTGTAGCTTTGGCCTTTGCGCGAGCCGGGTCGAATGTGGTTATTAACCACTACAGGGCTGAAGGAAGTTCAAAAAGAAAGGCCGAGGAAGTTTGCCGCGAAATCGAGGACCTGGGGCGTAAGGCTTTGGTTGTGCCGGCCGATATCGGGCAGAAGTCTGCGGTTCGTGAGATGATCGAAGCGGTTTTCGGCTGGGGCGGCAGGCTCGATTTTCTTGTGCTGAACGCGGCCAAAGCGCCGTTTAAGCCTATAGAAAAGCTGCTGGAAAGAGAAATCAGGCAGCTTGTCGAGACCAATTACATGGGGAATATTTTCTGCATTCAGGAGGCATTGAAGCTTCTGGAGGCCGCAGCCGGTAAAATCGTTTTCATATCCAGTCTCGGGAGCCGTTTCTATAACCCTTCATACCCTCTTGGAAGCATGAAGGCGGCAATGGAAGCGGTGGTTAGAGACTGCGCCGAAAGTTTGGGCCCCAAGGATATTTCGGTCAACGCAATCTGCGGCGGAGTGGTAAAGACTGACTCGTTCAGGGTCCTGCGCCAGTACATGGAAGAAATCGAGCACATTCCCGAGGAGCTTTGCGTAACAACCGAGGCCATCGCCGATGTGGCTATTTTCCTTTGCGGACCGGCTGCTCGTGGGATTCGCGGTCAGACCATCATTGTTGACAATGGCTTGAGCAATAGATTATACCGCCCCGCATGGGCAGCTAAAACAGAAATCAAGAAAAGGGGTTGAATCATAATGAAACAAAATTTGATTCCCGAACAAAGGGTCCTGGAGGAAGTAACAAAAGCGATTGCGGAGGGTATAGACATCCATCCGGCGATCATCAAACCGGAAAGTTCCCTGATGAAAGACCTGGGCGCTGAATCGCTTGACTTTCTGGATATAAATTACCGCCTCGAGCAGTCTTTCGGGATCAAAATGGCTCGACGCTCCGTGCTCGATCATATGGAAGAACTTTTCGGTGAGGAATCCGCAATTGATTCGGACGGCAAGCTGACAGGCAAGGCTGCCGAAGTTTTGTCCATGCGATACGACGGGGCAGGGCTTCAGATTCAGGCCGGCATGGATATGGACGAGCTGCCTTCGATGGTTACAGTCAGCTCTATTGTCGAAGTAGTGATGAATCTTCTGGATACTCTGCCTGACAAATGTGTCAACTGCGGGGCCGGCAACTGGTCCCTGCAGGAAGAAACCCGCATACAGTGCGGATCTTGCAATGAAGCGGCTTCGTTTACCAGTGGTGATGACCTCACGCAGGACTGGTTGAAGCAGATTCAGGAGAGCAAATAACTCCTTTGATCCTCTTGGGATCAAAGTCCTTAAAATTGAGTTTTGCAAAAGGCTCCTTTGATCCGGAATTCGATTATGCAGCAAAAAGAGAAGCGGGTGGTCGTTACCGGTTATGGAATGATTACCCCTATCGGAAAAGATAGCCGGCAGACCTTTGAAAATGCCAAAAACGGGGTCTCCGGCATAAGCCTGTTGAGTTCTTTCGAAACGGAGGGGCTGCCCTGCCGCATTGGAGGGCAGGTGGACGATTCAGGGCTTAATGATTTTACGGCTAAAGGGCTTCAGGGGATAGAAAAATGCTCGTCGCGCGGCCTCAAGCTCATGATATCGGCGGTTTCCGAGGCCGCCGAATCGGCTGGCCTGGACTCGATCCAAAACAGGAATAGAATCGGGGTCAGTCTCGGATATCATGGGGAAAACCCTTCGGTCGAAGACCTGGTCCTCCTGCACCGCTACGGAGGTGCGGGCGTCTGGGATGTGAGCGGGCTCACAAAAACCGGCGTCTATTCCTTTTTTAATTTCTTTCGCAGAAAACCGGATGTGGCCACCTCGATCCTTTCGATTCTATTCAATTGCAAGGGCAGCAGTTTTACCATCGTTTCAGCTTGCGCAGCCGGATCGCAGGCCATCGGAGAGGCGCTCGGGATAATCAGAGAGGGCAGGGCGGACGCAATGATTGCCGGAGGGTCCGAATCCAATCTTAACTTTATGGGTTTCGTTGGCTTTGTGCTGATCCGCGCGCTCTCGGAAAGATACTCCTCGCCTGAAAAGGCGTCGCGGCCGTTCGACCGGAAAAGAAATGGTTTCGTAATGTCGGAAGGGGCCGGGGCGCTGGTTCTCGAGAGTCTTGATCACGCCCTTGAGCGAAAGGCCCCCATCTTTGCTGAAGTGCTGGGATATGGTTCATCGGCCGATGCGTTTCGGATAACGGACATTCATCCTAAAGGAGACGGCGCGGTTTTCGCCATGCAGAGGGCAATTGCGGACGCCGGCCTTACCGCTTCGGACATCGAGTATATCAATGCTCATGGGACCTCGACTCTTCAAAATGACCAGATAGAGACCCTGGCGATCAACAGGGTTTTGGGGGAGAGGGCCAAAGATGTGCCTGTCAGCTCCAACAAGTCGATGATGGGCCATACCATTGCAGCCGCCGGCGCGATAGAGGCCGGTCTTACCATAATGGGCATGAATAACGGCATCGTTTTACCCACGATCAACCATGAATTCCCCGATCCAAAATGCGATCTCGACTATGTTCCCAATCATGCTCGCAAACTGGAACACGGCATAGCCCTCTCCAACTCATTCGGCTTCGGCGGGCAGAATGCATGTCTGTGCTTTGGCAAGTTCCGCCAATGAAAGCTGTGCCTGAGGGCCATTCATATCCTTTGACCGGCCGGGTGGCAATAACGGGGGTGGGAGCTGTCTGCTCGCTCGGAAATTCCGTTCGGGAAATCCTGCTGGGATTGACCTCCGGGAAATCCGGCATCAAAGAAATCAGCGATTTCGATGCCGACGGGTTCGGCTGCATGGCAGCTCAGGTGAAAAATCCCCCCTCGGTCAAAACAGACGTTAATCCTCAGCTTGCCAGGTCCATGGGAAAGCATCTTTCGCTGCTGCTCTCCCCGACGGAGCAAGCCTTGGGAAGTGCCGGAATAGGTCCCGGTACGTTTGATCCTCGGGATATGGGCTGTTTTGCAGGAATGGGGATGGTCGACTATCATGTCGAAGACCTGCTTCCTGCCGTCGTCAAATCGTTGGATCCAAGTGGAAATCTAGATTACGACAGATTCTTTCCCGTCGGCTCCCGGGAAATTTATCCGTTGTGGCCTTTGGCGATGCTAAATAATGTCGCTTTTTGCCAGGCCTCGATCCACTTCGGTCTGCGCGGCGAGAACTGCGTCTTTTCGCCCCATGGCGACGCGGGGATACAGGCTGTTGCGGAAGCCGTCAGGGTTCTGGAGGAAGGAAAGGCAAAGGTGGCGCTTGCGGGGGGTGTGAGTGAACAGGTATCCGAGTTCAGCATAGCCCGGGCAAGGTTGAAGGGATTGATTCCGCCCCCCGGTGAGGGGCCTGAAAATAGGGCTGTCCTTGGGGAATGCGGAGCGATGCTCGTCCTGGAGCCGTTTTCGGCCGCCCAGGAAAGAGGGGCTGACATTTTGGCCCTGGTCGGCGGCTTCGGGTTTTCGTGCCAAAGGGACGAAAAAGGCGTTTTCGCTTCCGAGCATGCGGTATCTTCGGCTATCAGGCAAGCGCTTGTTCATGCAGGACTTGATCCCTGCCGGATCGATGCGATTATGCTTTCGAGTTTGAATCAAAACGAACTCAAAGCAGTCAGGGGGATTTTCGGGACAGACATGGAATCGCCGGCTATGGTGGTCACCTCGAGAGCGTTGGGAGAGATGTTCGCGGCCGGACCAATCCTGGATGCCGCAATCGGGCTGAGTTTTGAGGAAAAAACTGATTTGGCGGCATTGCCGGGCGATCTCCTCTGCTTGCCTGTGCAAAGAGGGAAGCGCGGGGGAGGCTCGGGCATCCGTCGGGTCCTCGTGAACGGGATCAGCTATGAAGGCCGGTGCGCGTCAATGATTATCGAAACAGGACCTGGTAAAAACAGATGAGACTCCTGCTCTATGACCGGGTAACGGCCCTGGCGCCCGGAGAATCGATAACCGGGATAAAAACCTTCTGTCTTTCTGAAGAGTATTTCCGCAGGCATTTCAGCAAAGAAGCGCTGGTCCCGAGCGTGATATTTATCGAGGCCATGGCTCAACTCCTCGGCTGGCTGATTATTCATACCCACAATTTTCGGCTCTCGGCGGTAATGTCTTTGATCGAGGACGTGAAGTTGGCGCCCGATCTGCGGCCCGGATTTTCCGCGGAGATTTCAGGACATCTGATCTCCACCTCGGGGAGCGATTCCCTGGGTTCAGCCCGAATGCTGGTTGATGGACGTGAAATTGCTTCAATCGGCAGGATCATCTACGTCCATTCGAGCATGGCGGACCAGGATGCTTTGAGAAAATTGTTCCGCTATTACGCCGGCCCTGGTTGGACCGTAGAAGGCTGAGATGGGCAATCGAAAGGTAGTAATAACAGGTCTTGGCCTTGCAACTGCCCTTGGGCTGGAAGTCGAAGAGAACTGGAACAAGGCGCTGTCGGGCGTTTCGGGAGTCTCGGCATTAAAGCTCCCCGGCGCCGAAAAATCTTCAGTGCAGGCGGCCGGACAGGTTTCGACACGGGATTGGTTGCAGATTTGCCGCGAGTTCCCTTGCGAGGCCGAAACGGAAGGGGAACGCCGGACCCTCTTTGCTCTTTGGGCCTCGAAAAGGGCGTTGACCGATGCTGGATTGGATCTCAACGGCGAAGAGCACTTTGGATTTGGCGTTTCGATTGGTTCCGGACTTGGGATAAATCGACTCGAAGACATTTACAATTGGATGAACGCGGAGAGAAAATTCGATCTATCGCGGTTTGCATCCGAATTGGGCCGGATTAACCGTGAATCCATAATGCGCAACAATGCGAGCTCTGCTGCGAGCCTTATTTCCGAAAAATTCGGACTCAACGGAATCAATACTACGGTCACCACCGCTTGCGCATCGGCTACCCAGGCCCTGGGCGCTGCTTTCAGGACAATCAAAAGAGGTGATGCGGACCTGATTGTTGCCGGAGGCGCCGATTCGATGATAAACCCGGTGGGACTGGTATTCTTTGTGCTGCTTGGCTCCGCCGCCCTGGCGAAATTCGAGCCTGAGTGCCTGTGCCGTCCCTTCGACCGGAAAAGGTCCGGTCTGGTAATGGGCGAAGGGGCCGGAATGGCTGTCCTGGAGGATGAGTCTCACGCGTTGGATCGAGGAGCAAGGATTTATGCCGAAGTTGCCGGATACGCCTCCACTATGGATGCCTGGAGGCTTACCGCTCCCAACCCGGAAGGCGAGGAGGCGCAGGCTTCAATGTCTCGGGCATTGGAGGATTCGAACATCGAGCCCGGCCAGATCGACTATATCAATGCTCACGGAACATCGACAAAGCTTAACGACCTGGCCGAGACTATTGCTATAAAAAAAGTCTTTGGAGAAGGTGCCGATAAACTGGCGATAAGTTCAACTAAATCGCTGATAGGTCACCTGCTGGCCGGCTCGGGGGGGCCTGAATTTGTGTTTACTGCGCTCTCGGTGGCAAGGGATCAAATTCATCCGACAATAAACCTTTCCAATCCGGACCCGAAATGCGATCTGGACTACGTTCCAAATGTTATGCGGCGAAAAGTCGTTCGTGCGGCCCTGTCGAACTCTTTCGGCTTTGGCGGTCAAAATGCCACAATTGTGATAAGGAAATATTCCGGTGCAAAGTGAAATTAAGTTAAGCGGAAAAACTGCCCTTGTTACCGGGGGAGCGCGTGGCATCGGCGAAGCCATAAGTCGAACGTTGGGGGCCTGCGGTGCGAAGGTTGTCATAAACTTCAATAAATCCGGGGAAAGGGCCGAAAAGCTCCGCGACGAACTGCGCTCACAAGGGCTTGAGACGGAGATTTTTCAGGCCGATGTTAGCCAACCCGATCAGGTGGACGCCCTTTTTCAATTTATCAGAAGCTATTCAGGCCGTCTCGATATCCTGGTAAACAACGCCGGGGTGATTCGAGACTCGCTCCTGCTGGCTATGAATGTCGCCGACTGGGAAAAGGTCCACGACGTAAATCTCAAGGGAGCATTCCTGACCACGCGTATGGCCGCTGAACTGATGGTTTCCAGACACTGCGGAAAAATGATAAATATCGCCTCCGTTTCAGGAATCCGCGGGGGCCGGGGCCAGACGAACTACGCTTCGGCAAAGGGTGGTTTGATTTCTTTTACTCGCGCTTGCGCAATCGAGTTGGCGCCCAAAGGAATTCAGGTAAATGCGGTCCTGCCCGGTTTTATTCAGACGGAAATGACCACCCGTGCGATGCGGCGGGCCGGAGAGGTGCTGTTGGACCGCATACCCGCTCGTAGATTCGGCACCCCGCAGGAAGTGGCCAACCTTGTGCTCTTTCTTGCATCGGAACTCTCGGATTATATTACCGGACAGGCATTTCCGGTAGATGGAGGTTTGAGCGTCTCATGACACGAATCCTTCATGGGATTGACATTGTTCCTATTTCCAAAATCAAGAAAATTTTGCTGGCGCGCCCTGAATTTGCCTCAGAGATCTTCACTGATACTGAACGCGAATATTGTTTTTCAAGGCCAAACCCCTACGTCCACCTGGCGGGCCGATTCGCCGCTAAGGAAGCATGCCTTAAGGCCCTTGGAACCGGATTGGCCGCGGGTGGGATAGACGGCGCCCTGCACGAAATTGAAATTGTGTCGGAGAAGTCCGGCAGGCCTGTTCTCCAGCTCAGTGGATGGACTGAAAAAATCGGACGCCGGAAAAAAGTCTGCGAATGCGCGGTATCGATTTCCCATTCGGGAGATTTTGCCGTCGCATCGGTAATACTTACGGCAGGAACACCGGACAAAGATTCAGGGAAGGAGTCGTCCCATGAGATACCTGCTGGTTGACCGGATATTAACCCTTGATGCCGGAAATAAAATAACCGGGGTGAAAAATGTTGCCATGAGCGAGGATTTTCTGGAATTCCACTTTCCAAAAAATCCGATCATGCCCGGTATTATGCTCCTTGAAGCCCTCGTTCAGCTCAGCGGCTGGCTTGAGGCGGCCTCTTCCGATTTCCGGAAATGGTTTCTGGTTTCCAGGGTATTGAAATGCAGTTTCTACGGTTTCGTTTTCCCTGGCGATCAGGTCGAACTCAGTGTAAGCGTTGCCCCCGCGCCTTCTGATGATCTCAAAATTTACAGCGGGGCAGCCAGGGTCAATGGAAAGCGGAAGATCAAGGCCGAGTTTCAGGGAAACCTGATCGGCATGGAAACAATCGAAGAAGTCGAAGAGCAGAAAAAGTTTTTTCAAATACTTGCTCGGACAAATCTACGACTTTAGGGAAGTTACACTTCTGAAAAAGGGTTTACAAATGTCCTCAGGAAGGCGGGTTGCCGTCACGGGAACGGGCCTGGTTACGCCTCTGGGAAATGGAGTAGAGGCTAACTGGAGGGGAGTCCTGGCCGGCAAAACCGGAGTTGAGCGCCACGAGAGTGCAGGTCGGCCTGAATACCTCAGGTTCTTCGGACAAGTCCAGGGCCTGGAGCGTCCGAATGATATTCCGTCACGCCTGGCCGGTCAGGTGAGATTTCTGAATCGGGGCTCGGTGCTCGGCTATGAAGCCGCGGCTCAGGCAATGAAGAGTTCCAATGTCGACCTTTCCAACGTCCCTGGGGAGCGAAGGTCTCTGTTTTTGGCTTCAGGGGATCTTACAAAGGTCGGTTGCGAGTTCATGCACCCAGCCCTGCAAGATGCGGCAAAACAGGCCGGAAAAGGTATGGATTATTATGCCTTCAACAAATCCGTTATGAATAAGGTCAATCCATTTTTCCTGCTCGAATCGATCAGCAACAATCTTTTCAGCTTTCTCTCGGCGGCCTTCGGGCTTATGGGTCCGAATACGAGCCTTGCCAGCCTCTCACCCTGCGGCGCCCAGGCCCTCGAACTCGCCGCCCGCAAGATCAGCACTGGAGAGGCTGACATTGCGCTCGCCGTCGGGTGTGGATGCTGGATCAGCGAAATCCCGATGTATGAAATGGATGGGCTGGGAATCCTGTCCAGGTGCGGTAATGGTCCGGCTTCTTTCAAGCCGCTCGACCGGGCGCGGGACGGGTTCATTCCGGGAGAGGGAGGCGCTGCCATGCTTCTTGAGGACTACGAAATGGCTGAGTCTCGCGGCGCCCGAATTCTGGCCGAGATAAAAGGGTATGGCAACTGTATAGAGTTTCCACAGGGGAAAGGTTTGAGCGTTCCGGAGCAAATTTCGAAAAACTCTATCATGGCTGCTCTGGAAGAGGGGGCGGTCGACGCGAATGAACTTGCTTTTATATGCCCCCACGGGAGTGGAACGCGCAAGGGGGACCGGTCTGAGCTCAACTCTATGTCTAAGATCATGGGCGATCCCCGAAACGGCGTCCCTGTTTGCGCCCTCAAGGCTTATACCGGACACATGGGCGCAGCAAGCGACATCTGTGAAGTTATCCTTGGCATTGAAGCAGTTAATGAAGGCGTAGTCCCCGGGACTCTCAACTTCTCGGAAACCGAAGCAGCTTTCGAGGAGATGAAAATTTCAGCCTCAACCCGGGAAGCCGCAGGAAGAAGCTTTGTATCGGTTAGCTATGGAATTATCGGCCAGTGCTCGAGCGTTCTGGTCGAAGGCCGGGCGCTCTGAACATGAGGAAAAAAGGCAAAAGCAAGACTCTCCAGATTGTCGAATACCTGCTTTTCTATGTCACTGTCGCCTTCGCAAGAGCAATCCCGATCAGGGTGCTGAGAGTGATCTCCGGAATCCTGGGATACCTGCTCTATCTTGGCATACCGAGAAGGCGCAAAATAGCGCTGCAAAATATCGAGATGGCCTTTGGCGACAAATTGAGTCAAAAAGAGATAAGAAGGCTCGCCCGACTGAGTTGCAAAGCTTTCTTCCTGACCGCCGTTGAAATGATCAAATCCCCCTTTCGGCTGGAGGGTGCCGGGATCGTTCCCGACCCTCGTTACAAGAGCGATCATCTCGAACGTCTTCTTCAAAAAGCAAAAGCGATTCACGAGCAGGCTGGAGGATGCATCTTCGTCACCCCGCATCTCGGCAACTGGGAACTTTTGCCCTATGTAAGCTCTTTGATCGGCATTCCGCTTGCCATAGTCATCCGTCCGCTCGACAATCCTTATCTGGAACGTGCTATTCTCTCGGGCCGTATCGGAAGCGGTCATCTCATGATTCCCAAAATGAACGCCATGTTTTCACTGGAACGTATGTTGCGAAAGGGCAAATCCGTTGCGATGCTTCCTGACCAGAGCAACAGCAAGGGACTCAGGGTAAAGTTTTTCGGAACAAGCGCCACGGTCACTCCGGTCCCGGCGCTGCTCGCTGTCAGGCATAGGCGCCCGGTAATAGTTGTAGCGGCTTGCCGCACAAAAGATCCTTATTATTTCGAAGGATTTGTCTCAGACCCGATCTGGCCGGAGCCCGATGCAGACGATCACTTTGAGATCATGCGGATCACCACGGAAATAAATCTGAAAATGGAGGAAATAATCCGGAAATTTCCCGAACAGTACTTGTGGATGCACAATAGATGGAAAAAACCCGACAGGAAGCCCGTCTTTGGAAATGCACGCGAGGAACCGGGCGTCTGACCGGGTTCGGAAGGCCTCTGAGCCTGGTGTGAGTTTTCAGGCGAAGGCGCAATGTTTTTCACGCGAAGGCGCTAAGAAAGAAAGAACATGGACCGGTCTCTCGTCCAGTGAGGCCGATTGGAGACGTCTCCCCTCTTATTTTTTTCTTTCTTCGCGTCTTCGCGTGAGATGGCTCTGAGTTTTAGCGTCTTCGCGAGATATGACTCTTCGTGTTCGCGTCTTCGCGTGAGATGGTGTTGATGATTCCGATCAGAGTTCTTCTCCGGCTTTTTTCTGAATTGCCATCCTTTCAATGAGGGCATCGAAAGGATGATTTCTTAAGAATGAGCCGAAACCGTTATGGTACGTTTCGACAGTACTTACGCTATCGATTATGACATCCCGGATCATCCACTTCCGGCCTTTGTTCTCCAGGATATAATCGACCGGGATGTGCTCATTGGTTCGCATTATTATTGTGCGGACCTTTACGTATTTACCCTCGGGAGATTCCCCGGGGTATTCGATTGTTTCCCTTTTCAGAAAGTCCAAAACGCGTACGGAATATGAATCGGTGAAAATGCCCGTGAAAAGAGACTGATATCGCTGGCGCTGCCCGGCTGAAAGCTTCTCCCAATAACCTGCCAACGATTCCTTTGCCATCTCTTCGGAAAGAAAATTGTCGGAAATAAGTTTCCGAATCTGTGCTGCCCGTTCCTTGCGATGTTCAGGCCCCTGAAGCTCGGGCTTTGTCTGAATGTCCATCGCCTTGTCGAGCACGGAACGCACCTGGGCGGTGGCATCGGATTGCGCTCTGAGCGGTTTTGCGGCCGCCAACACGATTGACAGGCATGCGAAGAGGAAAAAGAATACCCTAAAGCGTGACATTTAAAGCCTCCTTATCAACAGCCGGGACTGGATCTTTCACAAAAGAAAGAATTGCGGGCAAGATGAGCAGCGCAGCCATGAGAACACAGATGCTTCCTACCCACGCTACAAAACCCAGGCTGAAAATCCCCCTGTGGTTTGATATCATCAAGGTGCCGAAACCAATAGTGGTGGTCAAAGCGGCAAGAATCACCCCCTTGCCCGTACTGAAAGGAAGGCGTCCGGGTGTTTCGTGGCCCTCCTTCCATCTGAGGAGAATGATCACCCCGTATTCCACACCCGCCCCGACCACCAGAGGCATGAATATGCTGTTCGCAAGATTAAAATCAAAAGCCGCGAATCCCATTATGCCAATTGTCCAGATGGACCCTACCACTAGGGGAATAATGGATATTAGCATGAGTCGCAAACTTCGGAATGTAAATCCAAGAAGCAGCGAGATGGCGATCAATGCATAAATCGAAGCATTGATCGATGCCTTCTTGAATGCCGAGGCAAATACATAGAGATTGACGGGATCTCCTAACACGTTAGGATTTACCCATTGGATGTCTTTGACAAACCGCGCCAATGCACCCTCATTCCAGATCGATTCCTTTGGATAAATCCTGATAAGGTATTTGCCATCCTGATAAAACTGATCTCTCAGTTGCGGCGGTATATCCGCTATAGTCATTGGAGAAGCGGAGGAACTCTCTTTGATGAAGGTCCACTGCTCCGCTATGTCTTCCATAAAATGCCTGCGGAATTCGGACAGCTTCGTTGAATCCGCGGGTAGATTCTCAAGTGCCTGGATGATCCTGTCTATCGATCCTTTGACCTTAGTCATTTGTTCCACAAGCGGCCTGGATGCCCCCCACTTCTCCGCCTGTTCATCCTGCATCTTGAACCGGATCCTCTGGAGTACCTCTATCAAGTCCGTCTTGTAAGAATCCTGCACTGCCGGAGCAAGATTGCTGCCGCCGCCATCCGCCGTCGAAATCGCTACGGGCGGTTTCAGTTCCGGAATCAGGAGCGCAATTGACCTTAATATCGGTATTTTTCTCTCCTGGTTTTCAGGAAGCAGTGAGAAGACGTTATCCACATCCGTGACAGTCGATAATGCTTTGAATTTTTTGGACTCCGTCATTGCTTCTTCAGGTGAGTGGGTGAGAACTGCCGCCGAAAGAATTGAACGCTCGGAGTTCTCGGTCAGGACTTTTTCCCAATAAACAGATTCGGCGCCCTTGGCCTGGAGACGCATGGGATTTAAATCGAACTGCACTCGAGAAGCGCTGATGGAACTTACTATGCAGAGGATAAGAGCTGCGGCGAGGATGGTCCGGATGCCCTTCGGACCGAGGCGCAAAAGATATCTTTTTTTCCCGCGAACAGCAGTTGCATGCGCGGAAGGCTTATCAACGGCCAGGTAATGACTCAGTGCGGGCAGTACGGTGAAGTCGGCCAAAATGGTAAAAAGAATTCCCATGCCTGTTATCATGCCGAGTTCCATAAGTCCGCGAAATCCGGTAAGGATAAAAGGAAGAAAAGAAAATGCAGTGCTCATGCCGGCCAGCATTATCCCCGGGCCTGACTTATCCATCACCCTTTGGATGATAGATGAGCGGGACCCTCCAGAGAGGCTCCTTTCCTCCTCAAACCTGGCAAACCAATGGATCCCGTAATCGACGCCGAGACCACAGAGCATCGGCGCAAAAACAATGGACAGGATATTCAAATGACCAATGAAAAGCGCCGTCCAGCCAAATGTCCAGCACAGGCCAACCAGAAGTGACAAAGCAATTATCAATGGGTGGCGGAAACCCCGAAGAAATGTGACCATTACCACCATGACTCCCAGCATTGATAGCCATGTCGCCTTGGTCATATCCACCATTGCGGTTTGCATTTCGTCGTTATTGAGAGCTTCCTGCCCGGTGACTCCGGCTTCACAGTCACTGAAACCGGATAGTTTGAGTTCATGAATATAATTTCGCAGCTGGGTAAGCGATCCCTGGGTTTTGCTCACCTGCCCGGTAACCTTGCTGGGCATGACGGCGGCCATAAGTAATTTCTTCTTGCCTTCCCAAAGGTAGCCCTCTTTTTGGAGGTCCCAGGACCCGCTTTTGAAAAATGAAGCCCAGGGGGACACATACCTTTGATTTGCGGAAAGGTATCCTGAAAACCCATCCAGTTCCTTTATCAGAAATTCGAGGTCCAACGGGTTTGTATTCTTGCCGTGTTCTTGCGGGGTCTGTTCATCTTCGAGAAAACCCGTAAAAAACTCGCCGACCATGCGGGACGCCATGTCCTGATTTACCAGCCTGAAAAAATTCAGCAGGTCGGGGTTTTCGGCCATACTGTGGACGAGTGTTGAATTTTGTTCGAGTGTGCTCCTGATGCCGGCCAGGTCAGTTTCATTCAGATAATAAAGCAGCCATTTCTTGAACTCGTTCGGATCGATTCTGTAGAAAACGTCCTGAAAATGTTTGGGATCGGCGTGGATTTTTGAAACCATGGCGTTCATGAACTCGATAGCCCGGTCCTGGGTGGGGCCCCGAACAACCAGCGCAAAGGTGGTTTTTCCATGAAAATTGAATTCGTCCAACATCCGGGTCTTGGCTATCAGGGGATGTCTGTCGGAAATGAGCTCGAGTTGATCCGTCTTCACCTCGAGCCGGACAGCCGCAAGCCAGAGCGAGGCGAATACGCTCAGGAATGCAACAGCTAGAATAAAGCGTGGCCTGGGAAGAACCCAGGCCACGAGGTTTTTCAATAATTTCGTAACCAGATTCATGCATATCCTGACTGTGGATCTATGACAATTTTAAAAGCCTTCAAGTATGCACCTCTCTGAGAGGTTTTTCAAGGCATATCACTTTTTTTACCAATTGCGTAGTCCAGTCGCGCGAGCGAAACGTGGTAGCTGTATAACGACTGGAGATAGTCACCCTGATTTTTTCCGTAACGGTCTATGGCGTCAAACATGTCCCGGGCTGTGCCTATCCCAAGATCGAAATTGGAAAAAGCCGTAACAATCCAACGTCGCGAACCAATTGCCGCCTGCTCATAAGCTATGAATGATTTCTGGGCTTCAACGGCATCATCGTAATATTTCACCACTTCCACGGGGATGTTTCTTTGGGCGAATTCCTGTGTATCTCGCATCTTCTGATACTCGGCCCTGGCCTTGTCGAGCTTTCCCTTCCCTATACCGAAATCCATATGCCATGAAGCCCCGGCAACCACTCCAGCATAGGTGTGATTGAATTCATCGATTATGTAAGTGTTATCGAATTTCTCACGGCCCGGCGCGCCGGCAGCCGATCCGGTGGCTAAGGCAAAAAAGGAGGGATACAAATCCGCTTTGGCTGCATCAGCCAGTTTGCCTTTGGCTTCCGTCCCTTTTTTCACTTCCAGCAGTTCGGGTCTGTTTGCGAGTGCCTGTTGGATATATTCCTCTTCAGGTTCAAGATTTACCACGGTTTTAGACAGTTCGGCCTCTTTGATGCTGAATTCTTCGTTTCCAGACAATCCTGCCGTTTTCTTTAAAGCGGCGTAGGCTGTTCGAGATCCAGACTCTGCTTTGGCTGCGAAAGCCTTTACCTCGGCGGCAAAAGCGTCCATCCTGTAAAGATCGCTGGGATCGACATTTTTTGCTTTAAGCTCAAGGAGCCGTTTGATACGCTTTCCTGCATCATTTATATATTCGTCGGCATCCCTTGCGGCGTTCTTGCCCTGCAGCGCTATAAGATACCCATAGTAGATCTCTTTTACGTTCAGAATTACCTGGTTTCGCTTCTGCTCCCTGGCGAAGGTGCGAGCCTCGACTCCCAATGCTGCGGCATCCTTGCGGTCGCATATCTTCCCAAACGTGTAGAGGGGTTGTGTTATAACAAAATCGAGGCTTCCAAAAATCCCGATGTTCCAGGGTTCATCATGCGAGACGATCGTGCCCGCCTGTGGACCTGAAACTATAACAGTAGGAAATTGGGCTCTTTCTACAGGACCGGCTGTTCCTAAAACATCAAGCTGTGGCCACAGGCCGCCCTTGGCCTCTTTATATTCGCTCTTTGCCGCCAGGATGTCTTGTTCGGCCATTTTTAACTCAGGGCTGGTCTGCAGGGCCATTTCGATCAATTGATCGAGGCTGAGCGCCCTGGAGTCAGAGGCTTGCGAATCTCCAAAGTTCAACGTGATTAAAAAAAAACTAAGGAGCACAATTAAGCAACAGTTTCGGGCAATCGGTTTTTTTGTCAATGGGTAACCCCTGCGGCCTGGAATGAATCTCAATATGAGTCGTTCATCGAAAATTTTTATACAGTACTTGTTGTATAATTTAAAGAATTTAATTGTTCCCCTGGTGTTTCGTGTCATGGAGTGAAAGTTCCCGGGGCGAATTTACTCATGGGGGGGACGAATTCAATCCCCGAAAGAATTGACATCGGCATTTATCTCTGGTAACCACAATTCTTTCTGGTGAGTACTCGTCTAGTGTTTATCCGGAACTTCCGGATGAGACACTCGACTACGGATGTGATCGAGGCAGGCATGCAGAAACAGTTGATCATCAATGCAGACGATTTCGGAATGACCAGAGGGATTAACCGTGCGGTTTCCGAATGCGCTCATTTTGGAATGCTTCGAAGCGCCACCTTGATCGCCAACGGAGAGGCTTTCGATGATGCGGTAAAAACAGTGAAGGAGCTGGAGAGGTTCGGGACGGGAATTCACTTTGCTCTAAACAGTTTCAAGCCGTTGTTGCCGGAAGACAAACTTTGCGGACTCGTCGGTCCGGACGGCCTTATGCCTTCGGGACCCGGCGAACTGTTAATAAAAATTGCCGCTCGCAAGACCCTGCTCCATGGGATCAAAAAAGAGCTTTTTGCACAGGCTGAGAAAGTATTCGATTCCGGAATCACACCGACTCATTTCGACAGCCATAAACATGTTCATATTATTCCAGCGGTTCTCGATATTCTTATCGAAATTGCTGAACGTTTTTCAGTGAAATGGATGCGTGAACCTTTCGAAGCCGGGACCCAGTGGAGTTTTTTATCCGATCTTGAACCGGGCCAACGGGCCGTATTTGTGAAACAGTTTGCCCTGGCCCGTGCGAGTACCGTTACTCGACCGATTTTCAGGTCCCGGATCCGCAAGGCCGGAATCCAAACTCCTGCAGGGTTATATGGAATCTCTCCCACCGGGTTGCTCAACGAGAAAATAATTCGGCGCATATGCCGGATGCTGAAGCCGGGCCTGAGCGAGCTGATGACACATCCCGGCTTTGTGGACGCAGAGCTCGTCCGGCGCAAGTCCCGGCTTCTCGGTTCCAGGGGCAGGGAAAAAGATCTACTCGTTTCCACGAAGTTGAAACAATTCTTTGCAGAGCACGAAATAATGCTCAGCCATTTCGGAGAGGTAAAGCCCTGAGGGCAGTGGGACCGCCGGCCGGGTTCGCCACTCAAACATTCGGCGGCGGCAAGAAATCCCCTAAATCTCTAAATCTCTAAATCTTATTATTTGTACGTATCCCACGGCTTTAGATGAACATGCCTAATCTCTTCATTCAGAAAAAATGTGCTTTCCTTCACTTTCTTTTCGAGCATGCCTGTTGTGAAAATAAGTTTGTTCACTGCTGCGAAACTGCCGAGGCTTTTGACCGCAGCCAGGGTAACCAAAGTGTCGAGGCATATGGCGTAAATTATTTCGTTTTCCTCACCTACTGCTATAATGTCAATATGTCGGTCGGCGATTCGAGGGGGCATGTAGCCGGCTACCGCTCTGAGGCCGAGGTCCTGAACCATCCGGTATAGCTGGCACTGGAGTGTTCCATGAACAGCCCGGTCGCTGCGAAAAGGTTTGGGAATCTCGATCCATGCTTTTTCCAGTTTGCTTTTCCACAACTCCAGGGTACGGTCCAGTTCCTCGCTCATTTCACCCTCCGCTTAGATGATCACAAGTTCTTCGGTGGCTGTGTTTAAAGATTCAATGCCATCGTTGGTGACAAGGTAGACATTCTCGAGGCCGGCAATTCCTTCGTCCGGGATTATTACCTTGGGCTCGAAGGCGAAGACCATTCCCTGCTGAAGCTCCATTTTCTGCCCTTCTGCTATGAATGGGAATTCGTCGACTTCAATGCCCAGCCCGTGTCCGACAAATGAAATTTTTGGATCTGACCAGCCCATGAACCATTTGTCCCATCCGGCCTCCCTCGCCCACTCCCATACAGTCTCATAAAGTTTGCCGGTGATGGCCCCGGGACGCGCCAACTCTTTAAAGCGGGCATGTACCGACCGAACGAAATGATAAGCGGCCGCAAGCCTGGCCGGAGGCGGGCCGATGCAGAAATTCCTGGTCTGGTCGTTTGCATATCCGTTCGAAATAGCCATCGCATCTACGCTTACAACCTCCCCGGGCATTATCTTTCTGTTTCCGGAACCTTGGCCGAATGCAGGTGAAATTCCCGGACCTCCCGTAGGCGAATCGGTATAGGAGGCCACTGCAGCATTAGGTCCGGCGAGAACATGGCCGAAAATCATTTCCAGGTTGAAAGCCCTCATGCGTATCATTCCGTAACTGCCGGCCTTGCGCGAGACTGCCTCCAGTTCAGCCCACAATTCGAGTTCGGTCATTCCCGGGACAAGAATACGCGGGACAGATTCGGCCACCAGTTTGGATATGGCGGCCGCATCCCTCATGACTCCGATTTCCCATAATGATTTTATCGTCCGCACCTGGCGTATTATACCGCTTATGTCGACGAGGTGCTGGTTCGGGAAGATTTTTTTGTCATACATGAAAAAGGCGTTTGCCGGGAGCACGTCCAGTTCGAAACCGATTGTTTCCGGCTCGCTTGTGCCGCACGCTTCAAATGTTGTTTCGCGCAGTTGCGCAAGGCTCATCATCCGGACTATGGGACGAAGGGGCGATTCTGCTTCAGCCCGCGCAACGTTTCGCCGCACAAGGAAAACCGGGTTGCCCGAGGCGGGTACAATGAGGTGAGCGTCCTGAACCGTGCCTGTGAAATAAAACAAGTCTGCATTTTGCCGAATTACCGCGGCATCGATATTTCTTTTTTGCAAAAGCGCCTGCAGTTCGACAATTCTGTTTGCAATCTCTGTTGCCGGTACCTTCTGCAACTGTTCCTCCAAAGTCTGATTCAGTGAATTCCTGCCCCGGATGAAGCAGGGCCGGTTCGTCCTTTTCTTAATAATAAGGTAAGAGGGATCAGGGACGCCGTAGCAATGGAAAGTACGTAAAAAGTGTCGTTAAATGAAAGCATGCTCGCCTGGCGTAAGACCTCCTGGTAGATGAATGCAAGTCCTCCCATTGAGTGAGCGGTCCCTGAATGATTCATCTCAAGGAGCTGGCTGGAGTGCTGCAACGCCTTTTGGAGAGCGGGATTGTACGGTGTAATATTCTCTGAGAGGAAGGTCTGGTGGACCTGAGTGCGCTGCGACAGGAGCGTAGCGCTGAAGGCGACCCCAAAACTGCCCCCGAGGTTTCTCATGAGATTGAAAATACCGGATGCGTTGCCCATCTTTTCCACAGATACGTTAACGAATACGGCCGAGGCCAGTGGCACAAAGAAAAGCCCAAGGCCAAAACCCTGGAGCAGCCGAGGCAAGGCTATGGAGAAAAAATCACCCTGGAGGTTGAAGTTCGACATCATCGATAGAGCATAGGAGGTGGTGCCAAGCCCTACGATCAAAAGCAGCCATGGTTTGATACCCTTTTGCATCAAAACGCCTGCAATCGGCATAATAATAAAGCTGGAAATGCCTCCGGGACCCAGTAGCAGCCCGGCCCAAAATGCAGTGTATCCCATCAGTTGCTGGGCGTAGAGGGGCAGCAGAACAAAGCTGCCGAAAAGACAGAAAAAGCCCAGGAACATAATAGTGGTCCCGGCGCTGAAAGTGCTGTCCTTGAATATCCTGAGATCGACAACGGGATGTTCGGAGCGCAGTTCTACGATAACGAAAAGAACCAAAGCCACCACCGCAACGATGGAGAGGATTACAATAAAGTTTGACTGCAGCCAGTCTTCGCGCTCCCCTTTATCCAGGACGACCTGAAGCGAGCCAAGGCCGAGGGTGAGCAGGAAAAGGCCCCATTTGTCTATCCGGAAAACTTCCCGTTTAATATAGGCGGGATCGTGGACAAAAAGCGTTGTCATGAAAAGGGCCAGTATGCCGGCCGGCAAGTTTATGTAGAAAACCCAGCGCCAGGACCACTCATCCGTGATCCAACCTCCGATCACCGGTCCTATTATGGGGGCCATCACCACGCCCATGCCGAAGACAGCCATGGCCATGCCGTGTTCACGCCGAGGGAAGGTTTCGAGCAAAATGGCCTGGGAGAGCGGCTGGAGTCCGCCTCCGCCAAGACCCTGCAGGATTCGCGCTATTATGAGCACGTGAAGAGAGGGCGCGGCGCCGCAAAGAATCGAACCGGCCGTGAAAAGCAGGAGCGAAAAAATAAGATAGCGCTTTCTTCCGAAAACGCTGGCGAGCCAACCGGTAATGGGAATTATGATGGCGTTGGAGACAAGGTAGGATGTAAGGACCCACGTAACTTCGTCCATTCCCGCATTCAAGCTTCCCTGAATATGCGGAAGGGAGACATTGACTACGCTCGTATCCATAACCTCGATGAAGGTCGGAAGCATCACCGCGAGGGCAACAACCCATTTGTTGACCCGAGCGCCTTCAAGCTGAGCGGTCATGGCTTTTCTGAGGAATTCGAAAGGGTCGTGATCCGAGTGGTTTGCAGCAGATTTGGACCGCTCCTGTCGGCCACATTTATAGTTACATCCAGAGACGCTCCGACCCTCAGCGGGTGGTCGGGTGGAGGCGGTTGGTCAAGCTCGATCCTAACCGGGATTCTCTGAACGATCTTGATCCAGTTACCCGTGGCATTTTCAGGCGGAATAAGGGAAAAAGCCGCGCCGGTCCCCGCGCGAATTCCGGCCACCTTCCCCTGATATGTGTATCCGGGATAAATATCGGCCAAAATTGAGGCGGGCTGCCCAATACGAACATTGGTGAGTTGAGTTTCCTTGAAATTTGCTTCGACGTAAACCGTGCTGAGAGGCACGACAGCCATCATGGCCTGTCCCGGCTGAACCCGGTCACCCACCTGAATATTTTTTTGAGCAATATAACCTTCAATCGGACCCGCTATCACGCAGTAGGAGAGATTGAGCCGGGCGGCTTCAAGCTCTGCCCGGGACTTGTCGCGTTTAGCCTGGAGCGCCTCCACTTTACGGGCCTGCACGTAAACGTTTGCCTGCCCGCTTATTGCGGTCTGAAGCTGAGCCCTGGCGCGGGTTACCTGTTGAGATGCGCCCGAAAGGGCCGACTCCAGGGCGGCTATCTGGGCATCTACCGCTTTGAGCTGGGCCTTGGCTTTATCGAATGCCGTTTCTGCTTGCTCGTGCTGGCGTTGAGTGCCGGCACCTGAGACCGAAAGGGTTTCGAAACGTTTGGAATCCCGCTCGGCTTGCGCCAAATCTGCAGCGGTAGCGGCGCGGGTGTCCTTCAATTGTTGAATATTATGCCCGGTTTGCCTCTCCGCATCCTGTGCGGCCTTGAGTGCCGCCTCTGCTGCGTCCACCTGAGAGGATGTCTGGATATTCACCGGAGGCACCATCGTTTCGGCGGCTTTAAGCTCGGCCTCATCTCCATCGAGTACAGCCTTTGCTTTATCAACTGCAATCTTGTAATCGGCGGGGTCGAGTTCTATGAGGGGCTGGCCGGTGGAGACTGCAAAATCGTTATCCACCAATACCTTGAGGACAGTTCCGGGAACCCGGGCACTCACCATGGCGCTGTCCGCCCTGGCATAGGCATCATCGGTAGATACATAATTTCTTTTGAAAACCAACCAGTAGATGCTCGCCGCAATCACCAGGACCAGGAGAACGGAGCCCCCGGCTTTGATTCGCAGCGTACGGGACTTATTGTTCGCGCGATCGGATTCGGCCGGCCCTTCGCCGGTTGGAATATCTTTTCCACTGCTCACTGTTCACTGCTCGCTATTCTTTATATTATCATTTTTTATGTTCACTGCTGACTATTCTCAATAGGGCCGCCAATTGCCCGCTCGAGTTCCGCCCTGGCAATTTCGTACCCGTATAAGGCCTGATTAAAGTCCGCACGGGTCTGGGCAAGGAATACCTGTGCATTCAAAACCTCAAGGAAAATCGCAATCTGCTCCTTATACTGCAAGGTCGTGATCCGGTCGTTTTCTTCGGCTTGTTCGACAGAGACCCTGGCAGTTTCGATATTTGCTTCCGCTACCTTCAACTGCTCCAAAGCATTTTTCACTTGAAGCTGGATCTTCTGGAGAAGGTCTTCCTTTCTTTTCTCAATTCCTCTGAGGCGATATTCCCATTCGAGTTCCGAAGACCTCGTCTTTCCACCCTCGAACAGGTTCCAGTCGACCCTGACGCCCACAGAAGCATTTTCGTTGTTTGTGTAAGGATTATTATCCCCGGAGAAATCTTCGCCTTCCCGGTAAAATTGGGCAAATGCCGAGACGTGCGGATAATAGCGGCTGCGGGCCGCCGTCTTTGAGTATTGCGCCTGCCTGATCGATTCCTGTACTGCAAGGTATTCAGGCCTTTTCTCCTCCGCTGCCGTATACAATTGATAGAGGTCCGGGACCTTGTATATCTGTTCTTGAATTCCCGACAGATCCACTTTTTCCTGCAAATCGACATCCATGAGCTGATTGAGATTCGAGCGAAGGATGACCAGCTGTTTGAATGAGTTTCTTTCTCTCTGCACCGCTTCAGCGAGGGCCACATCGGCCTTGAGAACGTCATTTTTAGCGGCTACTCCTTGCTGGTAACCGGCCTCGGCGTTTTTTTTCTGCACTTCCAGGCTTGCTGTGTTTTCATGGGCAACCTCAAGCAGCTTCGTCCCAAGAAGCGTCTGCAGATAAGCGACCTGGACGTCACGAGTGAGGTCCAGGCGGGCTTGCTCGAGCTGGTATTTGGATATCTTCAATCCAACTTTGCTTGCCTTGTACTGCGATTCGAGTCCAAACCCGGTAAACAGGGGCTGGACCAAATCGACTTCCCACCTGTTGATGGTCTGTATCGAAAACGGAATGTTCGAAAACGTTGCTGAATTCGGTATAGTTAATGTTACGAACGGCTGTTCGTTGAGCCGCGTGAATGCATACGATGCGTCCACTTTTGGAAAGAAGTCCGCCAGTGCCTGGTTGACCTTTTCACCGGACACGCTGACATCCTCGAAGACTGCCCTGTAAGCTCTGTTGTGCGCCAACGCATACTCGACGGCGGCATCTTTGCCAAGCGGCTGAGGCAACTCGGCGCGCGCGGCTTGTCCCCACATTGTAAAAAGGACAAGAAGACCCGGAAGCAGGAAATAAACGTTCAATCGTTTCATTTTTGTACCTGGCGCCGTTCAATCAGCTTGACCATATTCTGGTAGCTGAGTTCTGAAAGAGAGCCGATCACCATGTCCGCCTCGGCAAGCTCGTGCAAGGAAAATGAATTCGTAACGGCGATGACTGTAAGTCCGGCCGATTTGGCCGAACGGATGCCCGCACGTGTATCTTCTATCGCAATGCAATTGGGCGGGTCGAGCAGCTTCGACCCCGGCAACCGGGTTAGCCGCTCTATTGCAAGAAGATAGGTCTCCGGGTCTGGTTTGCTCTTCTTTACTTCATCAGCGGCCACGATTGCCCGAAACGCTCCGTTCAGGCCAAGCGATGTTATGAAAGCCTCCACTTCATGCCGAAGCGCACCTGAAGCTACAGCCATCGGGACTCCTCTGTCCAGCAGTTCAATAACCAACTCGACTACTCCCGGAAAACCGGGGACGCCACGCAGGATGAGTTGTTCGAGGGCGTTGGTCTTCGCTTCCATGAGCGTGTCCAGAGTCGTAGGGGCAAGCTCCCGGCCCGCTTTTTTGAAAGCGTATATAAAAGCGTCCCGATCGTCAAAACCAATGTAATTCTCCAGGTAGGTCTCGAAATCATGCCCCAGGCCCAAAGGTGTCAGCACTTCCTGAAAAGCCCTGTAATGCAGCGGCTCGGTATCCACGAGAATGCCGTCGCAGTCGAAGATTACCGCGTGCAGTTTCGGATCGGGGTTGGAGTTAACAGTGATCAACTTTTTCTTGTGCTCCCCGGGAAAACCTCATGGCCGATTGATCGAAGCGACGAATTCGTCGATTCCCCAGTTCCATCGTTTAGCATTTTTTCATGCTTCTGAAAATTCTTTTCATTTCAAAGAGCATCCCCTTCCTGATAAGAATGGATATTATTATTGTTTTCAAGGAGCGGTTTAATTGCTTGCGTTAAATCAAGTCTCGAAATATTTGGGTAAAAGGGAGCTTTTTCGTGGAGTATCCCTGCACGTCCATCCGGGCAACAGGATCGGTCTTATAGGTCCCAACGGCGCCGGAAAATCCACTCTATTCCAGATATTGCTCGGCTCAATTGAACCTGATTCCGGCAGCCTGGCCAAAACCAGGGGGCTTCGAATCGGATACCTTCCGCAGGAAATGGTCCCGACGCGCGGCAAGTCGGTTCTTGATCGAGCCACTGACGTCCATGAAGATGCGCAGGTGCTTCGCAGTGAGTTGGAGTCCATTCAACATGAATTGGATCGTGAAAAGGACCCCCGGATTCTGACCTCCCTTGCAGACAGGCACGCCCGGGCGCTCGAAAAGCTCGAACACCTGGTTGGATACGATTTTGAGGCCAGAGCGGAAAAAATCCTTGCAGGCCTGGGCTTCTCTAACAGCCGGTTTGGCGCTCCGGTATCCGAGCTAAGTGGTGGCTGGGCGATGCGCCTTGAGCTGGCAAGGTTGCTTTTGTCCGAGCCGGAGCTGCTGCTTCTCGATGAGCCGACCAACCATCTTGACCTCGAATCCCTCCTGTGGCTCGAAGACTATCTTCTAAATTGCTCGTCGGCTTTTATCCTGGTCTCGCACGACCGTGCTTTTCTCAATAGAACCATCCAGCGAATAATCGAAATCGAGCAGGGAGCACTCAGCGAGTATGCCGGGAATTATGACTTTTATCTCGAAGAGAAGGCAAAGCGCATGGAGGTGCGGCTTGCGACCTGCAAAAACCAGCAGGACCGGATCCGGCAGCTCGAACGATTCATCGACAAGAACAGGTGCAATAGTAAAACCGCCAGCCGGGCGCAAAGCCGCATAAAGGTGCTGGAAAAAATGGAAAAGGTTGAAGCCCCCGTTGATGAGTCGCAAATCCATTTCTCATTTCCTCCTCCCGCCCGGTCCGGAAAAAGAGTCATAGAGTTGCGAGGGGTAAGCAAAACTTACGGCGATACCCTTGTGTATTCAGGACTGGATCTTGTCATAGAGCGGGGGGACAAGATTGCTTTTCTCGGTCCAAACGGGGCTGGAAAGAGCACTCTGTTAAAGATTCTCGCGGGTGTTGTCCAACCGAGTTCCGGAGAGTTGTCGTTGGGCTTTCATACGGTGGCCGGCTATTATGCGCAGCATCAATGGGAGCAGCTTAATCCGGAGGCCATGGTGTTCGATGAAGCGCTGAGTGTATCCGGGGACATGCCACAGGCACAGTTGCGGGGACTGCTGGGGGCCTTTCTTTTTATTGGGGAAGATGTTTTCAAGAAAACGGCCGTGCTCAGCGGAGGCGAAAAAGCACGCCTGGTGCTTTGCAAGCTCCTGCTTCAGCGCCCGAACTTTTTGCTCCTCGATGAGCCGACAAACCATCTGGATATTTCGTCCAGAGTGGTGCTGGAAAAAGGGCTTGGCGAATTCGCGGGTACAATCGGCTTTATCAGCCACGACCGGCGGTTCATAAACACCGTCGCAAACAAGATACTGGTTGTGAAGTCCGGGGGGATCCACATCTTTCCCGGAAACTACGAGGACTATGAGCGAGTTTGGAAAACCCGCATGGACAGTCCTGCTCAGGAAGAAAACGACAAACCGGCAGACAACGGTTCGGATGCAAAAGCGCGCAGCGTTCAGAAAAGGGCGGAAGCCGAGTGGAGAAACCAACTGTTTCGTGCCAGGAAACCCGTTCAAGACAGAATCGAGAGCATAGAGCGAGACCTCGATGGCGGCCATGCCGAACTGGAGCGACTGAAAGAGCTGCTGGCCGATTCGCAGACTTACAGGCAGGGAAATCTTGCCGTGGAGACCCAGGCGCAATACCGGCAGGTGCAGGACAGGATTAGGGAACTAACCGGGAAATGGGAAGAGGAAGCTCTGGAGCTTGAGCAAATAGAGGAAAATTTTCGAAAACGGCAATGCCTTGGACAGGATTGACATGGATATTCACAGGCTCATGATTTTTTGCAAGGTTATAGATCTTCAAAGTTTTACTAAAGCTGCCGAGGCCCTCAGCCTGAGCCAGCCAACGGTAAGCGAGCATATCCGGGCACTGGAAGAGTCACTGGGAGAAAAACTTGTGGACCGCCTCGGACGAGAAATCCTGCCCACCCCGGCGGGAAAGGTCCTCTACAGGTATGCCCGGGAGATAATCCAGCTTCGGGAAAAGGCGGTGCAAGCCATCGGGAAATTCAAGGGCAATCTGTCCGGCGCCCTGCACGTCGGGGCCAGCACAATTCCGGGCACCTATATACTTCCGAGGCTGGTTGGGACTTTTAAGGCGAGCTATCCGTCAATCCAGGTTACCCTTGAAATTGGAAGCTCCGGCGAAGTCGTCCAGAAAATTATCGAGGGCAAAGTCGAATTTGGAATAATCGGCGCCAGGTGGGATGAGAAGAAAATCCTTCTGGAAGAAATCTATTCAGATGAGCTGGTGCCGGCCATCTATAAGGGTCACCCATGGGAAGGGCGAGAATATGTCGAAGTCGACGAACTGGCAGGAATGCCCTTCGTCATGCGTGAAAGATCGTCCGGGACACGTATGGTAATGGCCCAGGCACTCGAGGCGGCAGGCTTTGCCCCGTCGCTGCTCAACATCGTCGCGGAAATGGGCAGCACCGAGGCAGTAAGAGAGGCAATAAAGGCCCGGATCGGAATCTCCATAATTTCTTTATACGCGGTGAAAGAGGACGTTGAAAGAAACAGCCTCTGCGTGGTTCCTCTAAAAAACATCACTATTCGAAGGTCCTTTTTTCTCGCGCAAAGAAAAAACCGGGAACTCTCACCCCTTTGTTCGGCTTTTTTGGAGCACCTCAGGACGGAGGAAGGAGTGGAAAAAGCAATTGGGAATTAGGACGAATGAAAAACAACCTCAATTAGGAATTGAGGGATTAAGGCGTTCATTCATAATTTCTAATTGCAGGTTAAAGTTACGTCTATTGTTCTTTAAGGTTTTCAAATCCTTTGGCAACCATACTGGGGATAAATTCCGTTATTTCGTACTGCGCAATCCCTGCCAGATGAAAAGGGTCTTTTGCCAATATGGCCTCCAACTCATCTCGGTTTTTAACTTTGGACAGGATGATTCCGCCCGTTCTTGGCGACTTCCTTCCGGCAGCAATAAAATATCCCTTGGAATATCCTTCCTTCAAATAAGCCACATGGGCATCCACATGTTTGTCAACCTCTTCAAGCGGGGTCTTGTACGTGAGTGATACGATGAACATATTTTCTCCTTTTCTCACGGCTGGCCTATTTCCCAAGTAGAGTGAAAGAAAATATTTTACAAGCGTGTTCCGGAGAATGTCAAACTTTTTAGGTAGTGAATTGCCAGTAAACGGGCTGCAAACCAGCATGATTCCTTTTGGGCCGGCGTGTCAATCAGCCCATCGATTAGGCAGTCGAGCCGCTCGAATAGGGTGGCGGAGAGCAAAACTTATTACCTTTTTCCACAAAGCCCTGCGGAGTTCACGTTCGGTTGGGTTGCTGTCTCGAAGCACACCCCATGCAACATGGGGGCCCAGAAAATATTTGTTCAGATTATGATAACGGGAACGGAACTCTTCTTTTGGAAGACTCGACATAATCAGACCAAGCTCCAGTGTGTCCAAATAAGTATAGCCTTCCCACCGAATTGAATCGCGCACATCCAGGGGCAACTGGTTAAAGATCTCTGTTCCAGGAATGGGGCATAACAGACCGGCCCTTATAATATCCGGCTCAGCCCAGCGCAGGAAACTGACCGTTTCGTCCCAATCTTTTTCAGTCTCCCCGGGTAAGCCCAGCATGATATCTGTGAAAATCCTGAGACCAGCTTTTCTCGTAATTTCAACCGCACGCCTGTTCAGGTCCAGAGAACTTTTTTTCCCGATCCCTCTGAGCATTTTCTCTGAGCCGGTTTCAATCCCATACTCAACCATAATGCAGCCTGCGGACTTCATTTCGTTTAGCAACTCCAGACTTGCCTGATCCACGCGAAGACCGCAATCCCAGCGAATTTTATTCAAACCGGAATTGCGCAGAGCTTCACAGAGCAAAACAAGCCTGTTGGGGTCAGCTCCAATCGAATCATCCTCAAAATGGATCGCCTCAACTCCAAACTCCTTTACAACACGCTTAACCTGATCGATTACATGATCAATCGAGTGAAAACGAACCCCGGGGCCTGAGACCAGAGGGCCGGCACAAAACCAGCACGAGCCGACACAGCCTCGTGAAGTGCGGATGTTTGTTACTTTCAGGTTGAGCCAGGGAATCATCCATCGGTTGGGTTGGGTGTAGAAGTTCATGTCAAACAAGTGATAGGCGGGTACGCCGAGTTGGTCCAGGTCTTTCTGGCGCGGCCTTGGACAGGTTGGCACCAACTCATCACCTCGGCGAAACACCAATCCCGGGATATCATCGCTTATACCGCTATTGATGAGATCCAACATGGTTAACTCACCTTCACCGACCACGACCGCATCCAGTTCCGGGATTTCTTGCAGCGTTCGTGCCGGCAGGGCCGTTGGGTGTGGTCCTCCCGCGACAACGACCGTGTTCGCACCACAAATTCTCTTTGCAAAATTGGCAATACGGGCAGCCTCAATCATCCCGGGGGTAAGAATTGATAACCCGACAAGGTCAGGCTCGAACTCACGCAGTTCGCCCTTGATGAGTTCATCAATGGCTGCTCTGTTATAGTTATTCTTAATCATACGCTCTTCGCAGTTTAAGATGCGAACTTCGCAGCCTTCTTTTTCGAGAACATATGCTATATGAGCAAGCCCGGTAGGTACCCAATGAGAACGAAAAGCCCCTTGCGGCCAATAATTATCCGGCCATCCCGGGTAGATCAAATAAACTCTCATATTCTCTTGAGCACCTCCCTAAGAATTTTTCGGCGCAATGTGTCTATTTTATTGGGCTCTCTTTGCAGCATCGAGGGGGTGACAAGTGCTTTTAGAGGTATTGGTATGATGAGCTTTAGCCGAGAGGCAAGATCAAGGCATTCTTCCGACTTCAGAACGCGCCAGCATAAGTTTAACCCAATCATGACAGAAGCCCGGTATCCACTTTGGCCAAGTATTTCAGCCAAGTAAGCTGTGTCGAGTTCGCCCGCCTTTCCAAGGCATATCTGGCGAATGTCATAAAGCTGGATAAGTCTGTCATACGAGTGGCTGGTTGCAGCGTGTACCGCCGCAATCAAGAGAAGATGTGCCGGGGAGGGTACTGCCCGGAAAGATCCCTCCGCTTTGTCAAAGTGCAAGTCATAGAAAGAACACGAGATATTCTGGCGAAGTTTCGGAGAATTAACAAGATTCCAATGTATCTCTACAACGCCTCCAGGCCAGCCGTCAGGTTCCCAGGCCTGCTGCCCGTAATCGGAATCATGTTTCATCGTGACACCCCTGAGCCGGCGATAACCAAGTGCTTCCAGAACAGTCGAAACTTCTGCCAGTGCATCACGCGGCGCCATAATATCTACATCGGTAAATGTACGCAAAGAGGGTGGATTATAAAGCCGGTCGGCAAAATGAGCCCCCTTCAAAATGAAAGCTGGGATCGATTTCGCCGATAGGGCTTTCATTAGATTGTCCCCCTGTCGCCGGAGCAAAAGAGAAAGCGCCATTGCGGCACGGAGATGAGTTCTTCTCGAAGTGGTAATCGATTCTATAACTTCTTTGCCGCCTCTTGCTATCAGTTCGGCGGAGTTGCCGGCAAGCGCAGACGAAAGGTTTGAGATACAAGCCGGCAGGACACCATGGCTGTGCGCCACATCGAGAAGCTTATTCAAAGCGGGTGCTGCAAGTGACGGCGCCGCTGCAGATAATTGCAAGCCTTCAGGATCGGAAAGCAATATAAGCCAGGGAAGATGCATCGTGGTTGCCTACCTGACCAGAAACGGCGACAGGAAGTCACACAACGTTTCAAGACGAGGCGAAGCACTAAGCATGAAACATTTGCAATGCCCTACAAGATTGGCGAGAGCTTTAAAGGACTTTCCTGAAGGACCGTTGCTACGGCGGTCAATTGCAGAAATGTTTTCCTTTGCCAGCAAACTCAAAGCAGCAACTTTACCGACCGGTTCAATTCGATGGCCTTCGGTGTTTCGCTCCCCAAGGAAAATGATGGCGTCCGGCCTTAGGGGAGAGAAAACTTCCGCTCTCGGCACTACTGCTGGATTGAAATAGACTTCATGGCTGCCCTCCATGCTTGGCAAGCCCAGACGCTTAATCCACGGCAGCAACTCGAAGGAGGGTCGGCAAACCTTAAGACGCGGCAGAAGTCCCCATATTCGGGTCGAACCCGGACCGCGTTCGACACCGGTTGTAAAGCTTATATCGTCGCTGACAAGCTTCATCCCGGAGTTCGTCAATGCTAACGCAGTAGTTGTCTTCCCCCTGCCGCTGGCTCCGGATATAACAAGTGCGCGATCGCTGTGAGTATTGATCAGGAGAGTTGCGGCGTGAATCATATGATGATCGGCTTGCTTCAAGAATTCAGCCAAAATCGGAACGATATTGCCTGAGATGAGGCACCACTGGCTGTCAGGCTTGAAAGATATTTTCGCGCGGCATGAAGCGAGGTCGAAGCAGGCGAGCGAAAGTCCATGCAGCTTTATCCACCGCCGAGTTTCATCCGCGCAGTAGGTTGCATGAACCCCCTCTGGCAAATCCCCATCCCACAGAACACGGATTGAGGGAAGGAACTCGTGTTCTTCAGGATAGTCGGGGCAGATTGAAATAAAACAATCCGGCCCCTTTCCCAAGTCGCTTGAAAATGCGGACAGAAGAGTGTCCACTTCCCGAATAGCCTCCATGGCCGTTGCCTCCACAAGGAGGCGAAGGCCATGGATATTATAAGAACGGGATAAAAGCATCTTATTATCCGGGAGGAGGAGCGGGTTTAACACCGGAAACTTTTGGTGCTGCCCCTTCTGTAATTTCGACGAGTTTTTCGCATTTTTCCAGAGTAGGTTCCGCGTAAGGCTTCTTGCTTGCGTTATTGTCTTCCATAATTCCCCTCCTTTGAATTCATTGGCATGGAATCAAACAATTGATCGGCGTTCACTAAGCTCCGGCCCGGTTGCGGACCGGATATGAAAATACCTCGGCCATTTTCAGCCCCGGCGGACTTGAAACAGTCTTGCCGGACGACGTTATCCAACAATGGGCGTGATATCGCCCGGATACTTCGCGAGGGTGTACACTTATGTGAAGAGTTGCCTCCAGTCCGGCAAGTCTGAAAAAATGGAAGATCAGCAGCCCTTCCCTGAGGCATGCGCGCCGCACCATGTAAATGGGCCGTTTCAACCGATTCTTCACAACACCAGTCAGATCCTCGGCAGACATATCTCGATATGGCAGGAATAAAGGAGATGGAGTAAAAACTTCAAGAATTCTCTTCAGGGAAAGAACTCTCACCAAAAGAGGGATAATGGCGGCAATGATCCAAACATGAATAGAGAGAGCAATTTTAAGCGCTTTTCCCATTTGCCACCGAGACCAGACCTTCCGCCAGCATTCTATCGGCAAGCGATCTTAGATCCGCTATTACCCTATCTTCAGAAACCTTGAACACCGCAAGTAATTCCCGGCCAATCTCAGCCAGAGTTTTCTTACCGTCTACAGCCTCGAGAAATGTCCTTGTAGTATCGTTGCAGCTATAGAGATAGCCTGTTTTAAGGGAAACCAGGACCGTTTCTTGTCCATCGCCGAGAGATTGAAAGACCACGTCCTCACTCAGGCACAATCTGGTATCAATAGTTAGCATAACAAAAATGCGACCTTAACAGGGGAAGGTAGTGTTATACAGGCGTGTTTTGGAGAATGTCAAACTCTTTCACCCGTCACTGCTTTTGAGCACGTTTCGAATGCTTTTTGCCAGTGTGGCGCAAGCATAGGGTTTCATGACAAAATCGCGAATCCCCAGGCTTTCAGCGTGTTTTGCGTTGATCTGATCGCTGAATCCGGTGCACATCAAAACCGGGATGTCGGCACGGATGGCCATAAGCTGTTTTGCGAGGTCATTTCCCGAAAGCTCAGGCATGGTCATGTCAGTGATGACCAGGTCGAATTCATCAGGTCTTGAGCGAAAGATCTTCAGGGCAGCAGGGCTGTCTGCCAGGGCTGTAACATGGTAGCCCAGTGACTCCAATATTTCTTTTCCCAAATCCACCAGGGCTTCCTCATCGTCAACGAAGAGTATCCGACCCCTGCCGGTTGGAACAATCCGGTCAGTTTCTTCCACTTCCGGCGGGACCGCTTCTACGGTTTCCGGCAGAAGAATATGAAAAGTAGTTCCTACTTCTGGTTCACTATTGACAGTGATCTTTCCGTTGTGGCTTTTGATGATCCCCTGAACCACTGAAAGTCCCAGTCCGGTCCCTTCCCGCGAGCTTTTTGTCGTGAAGTAGGGGTCAAAAATCTGCTCTATAACGTCTGCAGTCATACCCGTACCTGTATCGCTAACGGAAAGAGATAGATAGGGTCCTCCATCGAGGTCCGGAAGTCCCGGTTCGAGGGATGCGCCGGTGATTTCCGATATCCTTACGCTGAGCGTCCCGCCTTTGGCCCGCATTGCATGGGCCGCGTTAGTACACAGATTCATCAGCACCTGGTGGATTTGTGTGGGGTCGGCCAGCACCGTCCCGTTTTCGGGACGAATCGCCATGTCCTGCTCAATCCGGATGGTCGATGGCAGAGACGAGCGCAGCAGGGTCAGCGCTTCCTGAACAATAGGAGCTATGTGCACAGGTATGCGCTGTTGGTCGCTGCGACGACTGAACGCAAGGATTTGCTTCACAACTTCCGAGGCCCTGGAGGCAGCCTTTAGTATCTGCTCGAGGTTGCCGTGCACGGGGCTTGTCTTCGGCGTTTTGACCAGGCTTAACTCGGTAAAGCCCATGATAGCAGCAAGGATGTTGTTGAAATCATGGGCAATCCCTCCGGCCAGATTGCCAATGGCTTCCATCTTCTGCGCCTGGCGAAGCTCTCTTTCCAGTTGCACCTCGGGGGTGATGTCACGGTGAATGCTGACATAATTTATGACCACTCCCGACTTGTCTCGAACTGCTGAAGACGTCGTTTCGGCATCGTAGAGACTGCCGTTCTTCTTCTTGTTTACGAGCCGCCCGGACCACTCCGCGCCGGTCGATAGAGTTTGCTCCAACTGCTCGTAGAAGTTTGGATCATGCTTGCCGCTGCTCAGAATACTGGTGTGCAGGCCGATGATTTCGTCCCTGCCATATCCTGTGATGCGCTCAAAAGCCGGGTTGGCATATTGGATGGTCCAGTTTGCGTCAGTGATGATTATGCCTTCGGCCACCTGCTCGATTGCCGTCACCAGGCGTATGCGCTCTTCTTCGGCCCGCTTGCGCGCGGTGATATCGCGGATCAATCCTTCGACCCCCACTACGTTGCCGTTGCCGTCCCTTCTCAGTGTGCTCGTGACGGACACAGGAACCGGCAAGCCGTCTTTTTTGCGAAGAGTAAGCTCATAATCCCTAACTACGCCATGGCGCTCCAGTAGTTGAAGCAATTCCGCACGCTCATTCGGATACATCCAGAAGTTCGTCACCTGACTGCCCAGGATCTCGTCGCAGGACCCGCCGTAGAGCCTGGATGCCGAAGGGCTGAGCATGGTGATTTGCCCTTCCATATCGGTCTGGTAGAAAACGTCTTGCATATTTTCAACCACGCTGCGGTAACGAGCTTCGCTCTCCTGCAGCATTTCCTGCGTCTTCTTGAGCACAGTGATGTCGCGGATGGTTTCAATGGCGCCGGCAACATTGCCTGCACTGTCGTAGAGCGGCCGGGCCTTGCCCGCGAGAACGCGAGTCTTTCCGCCCCGCATCGGCACATCAGCTTCGGCCAAAAGAATATCTCCCTCTTTCCTTATATAAGAATATTTCTCCTGGATTTTTTCAGCAGATTCAAATACCAGATCGATCAAGAGCGGCCTTCGAACACCATAAAACGGCAATCCATATTCACAGTCCCTTTTTCCCAAAATATCCTTAGCCTTCAAACCCGTTATATCTTCGATCGACCTGTTCCATGCTATGACCTTCCCGGTTCGATCGATTACGAAAGTCGGATCCGGCAGGAAGTCGAAAATTTGAGACAGCCTCTGTTGCGATTCTTTCAATGCACTTTCAGCCTGCTTGCGTTCGGAAATTTCAACCCTTAGAGCGGCATTCGACGACGTCAGTTCAACTGTTCGCTCCTGCACTCGCTGCTCGAGATCCGAATAGGCATTTTCCAGCGCTTCCTCCCTCTTTTCCAGGAGGGCTACCATATTGTCAAATGCCTCCGCCAGATGACCAAGTTCATCAGCAGTGTGAGGCAGATTGGTCCGTGCCCCCAGTTGACCTTCCCCTATGCGCTGTGCAGCCGTAACGAGCAGCTTAATGGGCTCCGCAATCATTGAATTTCCAAAAGACCAGGTCAGAAATAAAGCGGCAAGGCCAGCCGTTGCGAGGATCAGAAGGTTACCCAATATCGGGAAGGCCGCATTATGAATTATCAGGTTTTTTGGAACACCCACGATCATATAGAGATAAGGGCGGCTCTCCGCATCGAGCCGCAACTGTTTGAAGGCATAGATGCGCTTTACGCCGTCCTCGCCTATCCTTTCGATGATGCCCCCCTCGGATTTTCCCGAGATGAGCCGGTACAAATCCTCGGCGATGGGCGTGCCCGGAGCGGCCCCGTCTCGAGCCGGACATTGAAATAAACGCACACCTTTATGATCGATTACCGTCACAACGCTGCCTACAGGTAGATCCATTCCGGACAAAAAAGCGTCATACTCGTCCAATTTGAAGCCCGCGATAAGGACTGCGGTGAGACTTCCGTTCGAATCCAGGACAGGATAGGAAAAATTGATCGACAGCTCATTGCTGACCCTGCCCCTTATGAATTCCCCGACCGAAAAGCCCAAAGTCTCGGCAGCATCCCTGAAGTGCTTGCGGTCCGACAGATCGGCATGGCCGGGTTCAAAAGAGGAAGAGGCGGCAAAAACTTGTCCGTTCGGTGTGGTAGCCCCGATAAAGGAGTAGAATGGGTGTTCATTTTTAATTTCCTGAAAAAGGGTGTTGCTCGCGCCGGGATCGAGGCTTTGCACCGCAGGGAACCGGGCCAGGGTGCTCAGAAGGTATTTCGTTCCGACGATAACCCGCTCCTGTTGGGCTGCCATGCTCTCGACGAGCAGGGAGGTCTCTTTTTCCGCTCGCTCGACCGATTCCCCGGCTGATTTCAACCCTAAAAGGACTATTGTCACGCCCGCGGAGAAGAAAACAAAAATCACCAGCAAAAGCAGTTTCTTTCGGATCTGCAATGGGGCAAATTCTTTGAAGTGCGCCACGGTTATTCCTTCCAAAGCGAATTAAAGATCGGGAATTCGGGAATCAAACTCTAAATCCCTCAGTTCCCGAATTCCTGATATTTGTGGTCGATTACCGGACTCAAGGTATAAATCGGCTGATCGTTTTAATTAGTCAATCACTATTTGCTAATTATTATTAGTGGAGGCCGGCTATCCCTTGGCCTCACTGCGTTTGGGGTTGCGGGTCGCGGGTTGCGGGTCGGGGTCGGCAACCCCTTCGCTTCAGCCCGCAGGGATTTCATTACATGAAAGGTTTTTGTGCCGCCGGTCCAAATCGCTATGATCTATTACCCAGTCGCCACCTTTTTTCTCTTCAATATAAAGTTTTCCCGAACGGTAGTAGTTTTGTGGAAGGGTATACTCTTGCTGCCACTCTGTCCATGTTCTGGTGGCACTATCGAAAGTTCGTGATGGGTCGCCAAAATTATAATAAAATAGCCCTCTATATACAATACCATTTAATCTGTCTACATCCGAGGTTGCATTATCGTGAGTCATCCATCATCGCTTAAACGCAACCAGAAGTTTCTTGCCTTCATCCTTGCAAACATTAATATAGAAATATATTGCCACACTTTATAACATATTGTGCGAATGCCTGCGATGCCTTGTGCTCGGCAATCTCTTCACGATTCTTACTAAAACACGCAGTCAGTAAAATTATAAAAGCAGCATAAATAATTAGATGGCGCTTTTTCATAGGTGGTTTCGACTCGGTACACTCCTCAACGGTAACGGTCAATTGCTATCATCACCTTATTAAAGTATGCAGAAAGATTCGCTCTGTCAAACTGAGGGGTTTTACATGTCCCAATGGGACTCAGGTCGCGCTCTTGGCGTAATGAAGGAACTTTTCGGAGAGTCCAATATGTCCATCTGGACACACTGAAACCATGAAAAGGCGGGCCAGTCGCTCCGCTTTTCTAAAGGTTTGTTTCTTAACTTTTGCCTTTTTACTTTTTACTTTTGCCTTGCGCTGGCCGGCGGGCCCAACGCCTATCTGATCTGAATTTTTACCTGGAAGTTGTCCGCCGCCTTTTCGGGCCCTTCCCAGGACCGATAAAGAAGTATTTTGAGATTTGTCTGCCCTGCCTTAAGCGCTTTGATTTTCCATGTCGTCATCAGCGGCCCGCCAACAATTTCCCCCCGCTGTTTGAGCGGAAGTTGGGAGGATTCGAGCACCTTCAGATGGGTTTGGTCAAGGCCGGCTATTTGCCAGAGGAACCCGGTGCCGCCAGACTGCTCGAGGCGGACTTCAAAAATTTCGCCCTCGGGCACCGTGATTTCTTTTCCGTTATCCTCTTTTGTAATAACCGCAGCCACAGCTTGCGGACTACCTGCCGAAGCGAGAGCGGTGAAAGATAAAAGCGTTATCATCATAAGAAGAAAGAACCTGGGAAGTTCCATAATTTCTCCTTTTCACTGGTCACCTTNNGGAAAGAATGAAACCGAGCCTGTTCTTGCAACCAGGCGCGGGAGAAGACGTCAGTCTCTTGTCCAAGCAGAAGGTTTCGTCTCAGAATTGTGTCCCCGAGACGCCGTACCCCCACCATCCAGGCCGCCGCCATCCAGAGCCTTAAAGCGGTCATGGATGCTAAAATGAAGAATCCAAATCGCGAAAAGCCCGAAAATGCGAAATAGAGAAACGCCAGGGCTATTCCATTGGTAATCAGTGAGCCGGTATGTCCCCATGGAGCACAGGCCCGTATTCCCCTGGCCCATCTTAACTGGTGCCGGACGAAGCTGCTTATGGTCAGCCTCGATAGGACCGTTTCGACCACGTACCTGGAAAGCTTTACGGGCAGCCCCGCTTTTCGAACCAGGTTTCCCATCATGTAATCATCAGCGAGGTAGGGGGCAATCGCTGCGAATCCCCCTATGGTTTGGAGTGTTTTCTTACTGAGGGCGATAGCGGCTCCGAAGGCAAAAGAGATCCCACCGGCTATTTGGGCCACGAGCACGCCTGGGGCAAACTCCGATGAAATCCCGACAGCTTCGAGTTTCGCCGGCGTTCCCGGCGCCTCTCCCGCGCGATAGAGACAGGTTACAAGGCCTTCGTTATCCGGTGGAAGCTCATCGGAAATGGTCCTGATAAAGTCGGGGCCGACCCGAATGTCGCTGTCGAGCATCAGGAGAATCTCATGGCTTGCTTCCTGGAGCATATTGTTCAAGCTGTTTACCTTGGGGTTGGGACCGATTTCGCCGGAGCTTATCACAAGCCTGATGGGAACCAGGGGGAAGTCCGCTTGCAGCCTGGAGACGACCGGAATGGACGAATCACAGGAGGCGGCTACGCCGAAGATGATTTCAAATTCCGGATAATCCTGGCGGCAAAGGGACGCATAATTTTGATATGCCCGAAAGTCTGCCCCGCATAACGGAATCAAAACGGAAACAGGGGCGGTGGGACCGCCTGCCTGGTTCGCCGCTGCCTTTGGCGGCGGCAAGAAGAACTTTTGAGCTGCAACTATGCTTACCAGGTAGTAACAGGCGGAAGCTGCGGTCAGGATAGCGAGAATTGCCCTTATGGGCGCCAGAGAGATGGACGCCGATAAACTGAAATCGTCAGGCAGGCAGACGAGCGCCACGCCGATGCAGATCAGGAAGGTCCCCGACCAACGCAAGGGGCTGATCCGTTCGCCGAGAAAGAATTTCGCGCCCAGAACCGTTACGACATATACGATTGCAGTTGCAGGGACTACGAAACTCAGATTGGCCCAGGAAAGTACGGTCAGGAAGGAAAAAAAACTTACGGCAAGGAAGAAGACGCCGAGGATGAAATTCAGATTTCCCGCTGTACTCTTTATAGTTTTCAGGATCTGGTCCCGGCTGACGACAGAGACGTCTCCGACCTGTTTCATGCCCCTGGTGAGAAGAACGTCCCCGGCGGCGTTTGAGAAGACAACCATAAGGACCATCAAGGCGGTTAGCATGTAACTCCTTATAAAGGCAAGAGGGAGAGAGGGACTATTTTTTCGCTCCCGAAAGTGAAACGAGGAAGACCCCGAAAACGATAAAGACCGAGCCGAACCATCGTGCCGGCGAGACCGGTTCGTCAAGAAAGTAATTTCCGGTAAATACGTTAAGAATATATCCCAGTGCGGTTACGGGGAGAACAAGGCTGAGGTCGGCCCACGAAACAGCGGAGAGAAAGCATACGAAAAAGACGATCAGCAAAATGATTCCTCCCCATATGAAGGGGCTTTTGAGCGCATAAGCCAGCATGATCGGAGAAAAGCCGTCACTGAACGAGGGCATCGCAGCGATGAGTTTCATTCCCTTGCTGAGCAGTGTGTTTGCGACCGCCTGGGCAATAACCGCCAGGGAAACTACAAGTATCGTTTTCATAAATGTTTATCCAGATCGAAATAGGTCGAAAGGATTATTTGAAAAAGGTCGATTTTAGAGCGCACATCGGGATTTACAAGGATGGAGAGCTCCCGGAATTGCTGTAATTTTCCCGTATCGTCATTTAAGGGCGAAGAGGGAAGGGCGGGATGAAAATATATTTCACTATCACCCCGGGGCAGGCCTTTGAGCAGTGAGAGCACGTATTCTAGGCTCATCGCGCCGGTCAGGAAATTCCCGTATACTCTTTGGGGGAAAATGAATCCGCGTCGCCGCAGCTTTCTCTTCATCCTTGCGGTGAGGAGCTTGAAGACAAGAGCATAGCCGGCCGGCACAAGAGGAGACGGCAGGAAGGGGAGGGCTGCGAAGAAGCAGTCGGAAGGGACCCTCACCCTTTTTATGCCGTACATTTCAGAAATTTCAACTATTGTATCCAAAACGACCGGATGCACATGCAGATGGCAGTGGCTGTCCACGTGAGAAAAAGCCAAGCCGGATCGGCTGAATTTTTCGAATTGGGCGACGACTTCATTAAACAACTCCCGTCTTGCGTTCCGGCCAAAAAAATACCGCAGACCGGCCAGGGCAGGGTTGGCCGGAAAAGTTCCATTATTGCCGGCGACGTGGGGGATTTCCGATGGATGCATAACCGGATACCCATCGGCGCAGGTGACGTGAAGTCCCACAGCCAGCCCGGGATTGTCTTTGGCGAGGGCTACCGCGTGCTCGTACGCCCGGCCGGAAACCATCAGGCTGGCGCTCGTCAAGACTCCACGACGGTGAGCAAGGATTACGGCTTCATTGACTTGCCTGGAAGAACCGAAATCATCCCCGTTTATGATAAGGCGGCGGGGTTGTTTCACCTGGTCTTCTCGAAAATGTTGCCGGTAAATTTTTTTCTTCGTGCCCGCAGTCTCAGATAATCCCGGGCTTCATGATAGAGACGCCTGCGCTCCTGAGCGTCGAATATTGCCCGCCGCACTATCCTGTAGATTACCTTGGGCCTGAAATAGTAGCGGCCGTAAAAGTATTCGACCGCATCCACGATCTCCTGCCGGCTTAACCAGGGGTATTCGTAATTGGGAAGCTGATGCCCCAGTTCGTCCGACATGTCGTCTTCGGTCAGATAGCCGTTGGTTTCAAGGTATTCATAGAATTCAGTGCCCGGATAAGGGTGCGCCAGGGAGACCTGGATGGTTTCCGGGTCGAGCCGCTCGGCGAATTCAATGGTTCTCATAATGGTTTCTTTGGTCTCGCCGGGAAGGCCGATCATGAAATCTCCGTGCACCGTCAAACCTAATTGGCGGCAGTTTCTCATGAACGTGAGAGATTGTTCGATCGTGATTCCCTTCTTCATATTATCGAGGATTTCCTGGACTCCGGATTCGAAGCCCACGACCAGAAGGCGGCAGCCCGCTTCCTTCATGGCCTTGAGCATCTCGTA
>OMOE01000055.1 GCA_900290365.1 Syntrophobacter sp. SbD1
CTCCTACCGTGTTATGGAACTCGCTTACGAATTCATGAACCTTCCCGAGAAGATTTCGATAACACCCGAAAAAATCACCGTGGAGCAGGTGGAGCAGGTCCTTTACCACGTCGGCAAGCACGAGAAAATCCCGCTCCTGCTCGGACTCCTCAGGAAGGAAAAACCCGGCCGCACTCTCATCTTCGTGAACACCCGGCGCGCGGCCGACATGGTTGTTGAGCGTTTGAATCGAAACAGCTGGAAGGCCGATGCGATCACCGGCGATATCATCCAAAAAAAAAGGCTCCGCCTCCTCGCTGAATTCAAAGAAGGAAAACTTCCCATTCTCGTCGCTACTGACGTGGCCAGCCGCGGCATTCATGTCGAAGGGGTGACCCATGTCATTAATTATGACCTCCCTCAGGACGCCGAGGACTACGTCCACCGCATCGGCCGGACAGCCCGCGCCGGAGCGACGGGAAAGGCGCTCAGCCTCGCCGATGAGGAATATGTCTATTCCCTCGAGGACATCGAAAAATACATCGGCCAGAAAATCCCCATAGAATGGGCCGAAGATACCATGTACGTCAGGGAAATCCGCCGAACCGCTGAGGAAAAAAAGCATGCTGCGGCAGTTGCTGCGCAGAAACCTCATCACCCCTCAAAGAACCGTCGTTTCGAATCGAGAACAAAACACCATTAATCAGATTCGCTGTCGCGATACACCGGCGACCATGAGTGTTCTGCGCTCTTGCTGAATACCGGAGCCTCCGTTCACAACGGATTCCGGGATTCAAGGATGAATATGTTTTTTCCGCGGTGGTATAATGGTACTAGAGATCAAGGATAGTTTCCCTCTGAGATTGTTCGCACAGCCCGAACAGATGGGAAGGCGCTAAACCAAGGGGGGAGGTTCTCTATGGTTGCCGTTATGCCCACTACAGATTATGAACGACCGTGGCTCCGTGCTTACGAAACCAGCGTTCCTCCTAGCCTCACCTACCCTGAGATAACGCTCGGAAACGTTCTTGAACGGACTGCACGGAAATATCCAGACCATTATGCGCTCCTTTTTTACGGGAAGAAGATTACCTACCGTGAGCTCGATGGGCTTGCGAATCAGTTCGGACGAGCCCTCATTGCGTTGGGCGTGAAAAAAGGCGACCGCATCGCGCTCATGCTGCCTAATATCCCGCAGATGGTCATTGCATACTATGGGACGCTTCGAACCGGCGCCGTGGCTGTCCCGACCAACCCGCTTTACCATGAGCATGAACTGGAAGTGCAGCTCAAGGACAGCGGAGCCGAGACGCTCATAGCGGTCGACATGTTCTATCCCGTGATCGCCCGCGTCATTCCGCGGACAAAGGTCAAATATCTCATCCTCTGCGGCATCAAGGATTATCTTCCCTTTCCCTTGAACCTTCTTTACCCGATAAAGGCACGGATCGACCGGGAATGGGTTCATGTAAAACGCTCGCCTCCAATCTACGATTTTCTCGATATCATGAGGGATAAGGACGCTTCCGCACCTGATGCAACCGTGTCCCCTGATGATGTCGCGCTGCTGCAGTATACGGGCGGGACTACCGGGATACCGAAAGGCGCTGTCCTTACCCATCGCAACCTTGTTGTGAACGCCGTACAGAGCCAGGCCTGGCTTACGCTCGGGAATGAAAGTAAAGTGACCATTCTAGCTGTAATCCCCTTTTTTCACGTTTACGGAATGACAACGGCTATGAACCTCGGCATTCTCATCGGTGCCGAACTGCTCCTTCTTCCCAAGTTCCACACGAAAGAGGTTCTGCGGTTCATTGAAAAGTACAGGCCCCAGATATTCCCGGGTATTCAGGCCATGTATCTTGCCATCGGTCATTATCCCAAGGTCCGGAAGTACGATCTGTCATCGCTGAAGGTCGCCTTGAGCGGAGCCGGTCCGCTTATGCATGAGGTACAAGAGCAATTCGAGCGCGTGACAGGAGGAAGGATTGTCGAA
>OMOE01000179.1 GCA_900290365.1 Syntrophobacter sp. SbD1
AGCTTGAAGTTTCATTCTCGTTCAAACGGCGTCTGCGGACGTAGCGGCTCCGCTGGATTCCGGATCGAGAGATAAATTCCCAAGTTCCCCGACCTGCCTGGTAAGAAGCCGGACAAGTTCACGAAGACCTTTCCTTTGCAGCGAAGACACCAGAAGAACCGGGTAGCCGAGTTCAAGGTATTTTTTTTCTATTCTGTCCAGGTCCGGCGCGTTTTCAATCAGGTCGGTCTTGTTCAAAACGATTATCCGGGGTTTTTTGCTCATGCTTTCCGAATAGCTCTCAAGCTCGTGTTCGATCTGTCTGAACGGCTCCAAAGGGTCGTCCGAAGGGACCCTCGACAAGTCGATCACGTGAACCAGCAAACGGGTCCTCTCGATATGCTTCAAAAACCGGACTCCCAGCCCGGCGCCCTGGTGAGCGCCTTCGATAAGCCCCGGCACGTCCGCGATCACGAAAGGGGGCGCATCGTCGTACTGCACGACACCTAGATTAGGCGTGAGAGTGGTGAACGGGTAATCCGCTATTTTGGGCCTCGCTGCAGAGACTACAGAAATGAGGGTGGATTTTCCTGCGTTTGGAAGCCCCACCAAACCTACGTCGGCGATAAGCTTGAGTTCAAGTTTCAGGCTGCGCTCTTCCCCGGGCTGGCCTTCCTGGGCGAAACGAGGTGAGCGGTGAGTCGAGCTGACGAAATGGGCGTTTCCCTTCCCGCCCCTTCCCCCCTTTGCCGCTGTCCATCTCTGCCCGGTTTGGGTAAGATCGGCAAAAATTTCGCCTGTCAGCGGGTCCTTAAAGGCGGTGCCTACCGGCACTTCCACAATGAGGTCCTTACCGCTGCGTCCATGCTTGTTTTGGCCGGAGCCGTTCCCTCCGGAATCGGCCCTGAAAAGATTCCGAAATCTGAAATCGAGAAGGCTATGCTTTCGCTCAGTGGCCTCCACGACGACACTGCCGCCTTCGCCGCCGTGCCCCCCGTCGGGACCGCCGCGAGGCACATATTTCTCGCGCCTGAAACTGACGCAGCCATTGCCTCCCTTGCCGGCAACAACCGTTATGGTCACTTCATCTATGAATTTCATTTTTCGTAGCGGCGAATAGAGCCGAAATTTTTCACGTGAAGAAAAGAGGTGCTGCCGCGAGGGGCATTAGGATTGCCTTTTCCAATTCACCCATCCAACTACTCACCTGCCATTGCCGGATAGACGCTGATTTTTTGACGCGTCTTGTCCTTATATTCGAATTTAACCAGGCCGTCCGAAAGTGCGAAGATGGTGTAATCCCTGCCCATTCCGACATTGTTTCCCGGATGAAACTGCGTGCCGAGCTGCCGAACTATGATGTTGCCGGCGCGCACGAACTCACCGCCGAATTTCTTTATGCCCCTGCGCTGGCCTGCACTGTCGCGGCCATTGCGGGAACTTCCACCCGCTTTTTTATGTGCCATGATATTCCTCCAAAACTCTGCCTTGGGGTCTGGGGTCCACGGGTCTCGGGCTTTTGACTCGCGGCCCGTTTTTGGGATGCTATCCTATATTTTGCACGCGCATAGCCGTGTAAGCCTGCCTGTGTCCCTGCTTTTTCTGGTAGTCCTTGCGGCGTTTCTTCTTGAAGATCATAACCTTGCGAAGACGCCCCTGCTCAACTATGGTCGCCTCGACCTTAACGCCTTCCACAAGAGGCCGGCCAATCTGCACCTGATCTTCGTTTGAGAAGAAGAGCACCTCATCGAGGGTGACGCTTTCCCCGACTTTGCCTTCAATCTTTTCCACTTTGACTACCTGCCCGGGCCGAGCTTCATATTGCCTTCCTCCGGACCTGAAGATTGCGTACATGGTTCAAATCCTCCGCGCAAAGCGCGCTTTTAATTGAATGTAAGGCTGATAAAAAAAGCGGCCACCTGCTGGCCGCTAATGAATAGCTGAACGCCCGTAGCTACATGGTGGCGTAGATTCCCTGCTTCAGAATCATTTCCTGATATTCTTTGAGCATTTCGCACTTATCCAAACATTTGTTCTTGTCCTCTTTGGCTCGGTCACAGTTGACGCACGGACTTTTTAACATCAGGGTGCCTCCTATAAGGGAAAAATATTTGGAAGTCTTCTATATATTTAAATCAGAGGCATCCTGTCAAGCTATTTTTGTGAAAACCGCATGGCGCGGAGAAATAAAAAGAGAAGGCATCACACGCGAAGCTGCGAATCTCAGGGACTTTTCCCCTCGCGTTTTCGCGCAGGAACCCCCTGTCGATTCAGGCGTATTCCTCACTTTTGCCTTGCCTTCCCTCAGGCCCGCACCGGCTCGCGCAGAAGCATGCGAATGGCTTGTCCGGCAGTGGCTGCGAGCTGGGGATGTGTCTCTCTAAGGGTTTCGATCTGTCGAAGGTGGTCGGCGGTGCGCAATATAATCATTGCGAGGTCTCCTTCGTCCATTCCTGAAATCTCGCGGACCTGTTCCCACGTAAGACCCTGCGCCCAATGGTAGACAGTCACCAGCGCCCAGAAAGGCATGGGCGGGATTTGGAACCCTTCGGACTGCAAGCGTTCCCTTAGCCGCTGAAGGCTTTTCAACATCTGGAAAAAGGGTTTGGCAAGGTCCGGATATTTCCAGATAAAAGAAGCAAGTTGCACGTCTCCCTGTTTATCTCGATCTGTCACGAAAGGAGCGATGAGCGCCGCCAATAACTCGGGACTATTTTGTGGAAACACGCTCTTGCGTATTCCCTCGGAGATGAGCAACGGCTGGTCGAGCCGCAGTTTGGACGCCCACATACCGTCATTGGTCAACTTCCCCTCATCATCGACGTATCCTTCGGCCTGAAGCAGCCCGTAGTGTTTGAGAAATGAACGCCAGAGCTGCTCCTGGGTCGAATCCACCTTCGCGAATAAATGAAAGTAGCGCCTGAGGGCCGTAGAAAACGGATGCGCGGTCTCGTTTTGACAGGGGCCGAAAAGGGTGCATTTTTCGCACGGATAGGATTGCAGTCTTTGGAGCATTGCCGCCAGTTCTCTGGATGCAGCGTCGTCGGAGCCATCAATGCGCTCCTCCCCTGTTGGTCTGAACTCCCCTTCAACCGCACGCTTGATCAGGGCCTCCCACTCTCCTCGATTCTTGAATTCGGGAAAAGAATCGAGCGTTACACTCAAGTCACGCACGCGATGAAAAGCCACACGGTGAGTCCGGATGAGCGTGCGCCGCATCCGGATAGGATAGGCCAGCCGGACGGCTTCGACATTCCTGAATTCAAAGTCGGCCCGGGCTACGCAAACATAAGGGGTGCCCCTCTGGCTGATGAAGACCCGGCCGGGGACGAGCTGATCGACGAGATTTCCTAACCTGGGCCTCCTTTTGTGCGACTTGCGCATCTTGCGGAACTGCTCCTGGGCCAAAGAGTACCGGGTGCGAACTTCAGAAAGCTCGTCCAGGGACCCGCAGCCCATCTGCTCTCGATATTGCTCGAGTTCGGCGCGGACTGCTTCGAGCTTTTTAATCGACTGCGTGTCGCGGCTCATGTTCTGGAAAGTAGCCAGGGACGCTACAAAAAGGTTGCGAATCTCCTCGGGCGTGTGTGAAAGGAGCAAGTTCAAAACCATCGAGAAATTCACTTTAATCTGGCTTTGAATCGGGTCAGGAGGAGATTTTAGCAGCTCATTTATAAGGCGCGGGTCCTGGTGCTGCCCGGGAACGACAAGAACAAACCCTATTTCGTCCATTCCGCGGCGTCCAGCCCTGCCCGTCATCTGCAAGAGCTCGGTTGCGCTAAGCGGAGCGAAATCCTTGCCGTTGAACCGGTCGCTTTGAAAAATAACCACAGTGCGGGCCGGGAAATTGACTCCTGCGGCAATAGTAGAGGTGGAGAATATGGCATCGAGGTGTCCCGCCTGCATCATCTTCTCCAAAAAAAGCTTCCAGCGCGGAAGCTGTCCACCATGATGGGAACCTACCCGGCAGCTCTTCAGGATCGAAAGGTGCTGATGGGTCCTGAGGAAAGGGTATATGTCGACCAACTCTTTGAGAGATTCCTCAAGATGATTGCTTTCCTGGCTGTCAGGGTTGTGATCCGACTGGCAGAACCCGACCGCCCGGTCGCAGTCCGATCTTGATTTCAAATAAAATATGGCCGGCAGAAGGTTGGCATTTCTCAGCACATCCAGGATTCTTGGAATGGTTGCCAATTCGTTTCGGGGAAGCGACCTCGGGTCGATTCTTTCAATCCTCGGGAGCAAACCACTCCTGGCCCCCAGCGGCGCGAGCTCTCCACCAGGGAAGAGGAAAAGCGGAAAAAGCGGGACGGGGCGCTCGTATGCTGCTATCCATTCGCATTCCGAGCCGCGCATCCAGGTGAGCCATTTGCTGATTTCACTGCCGTTTAGTATTGTTGCCGAGAGCAGCAGGAGCCGAACACGGGGAGGCAGATAAATGAGCACCTCCTCCCAAACGACGCCCCTGTCTGCATCGCCCAGGTAATGGGCCTCGTCCAGAACCACCAGGTCAATGTCTATGTCCTCTCCCCGGTGCATTGTGTCATACAACTGGTTTCGCAGGATTTCAGTGGTGCCGACTATTACAGGGGCATGTGGATTTTCTTTCCTGTCTCCCGTAAGAATCCCTACGTTTTCAGGGCCGAAGATTTCCCCGAATTCCTGGTACTTTGAGTTTGACAACGCCTTAAGCGGCGAAGCGTACCAGCTTTTCCCGTTTTTGTGAAAAACCTTGTCGATGGCTTCAACCGCGATGTAAGTTTTGCCGGCGCCTGTAGGGGCCGTAACGAGCACGTCTGATGCCTCGATTGCCTTCAGAGCTTCGATCTGGAAAGGATCCGGCACGAAAGGAACCGGCTCGGGGACCTTTATTCGATCAAGCACAGGGCGCAGGCTTCTGTAGATCCTGAAATTGTAGGGAGGGCCGGAGGGCTTGACCGAAGGCTGCCGTCCATGATGTTTTGAGCGATCCGGTTTGTGGCTGGATTTGTTCATGTGCGGGAATATTGCCAAATACCACCTCTGATGTCAAAGATTCAAAAACTACAATCTAATAATTGTAACAAAGAGCTTCTAAATGAACGACTGTTTACCAAAAAAAAGTAAAATTGTGTAATATTAAAATTGTGTACTTGATGGAAATAACATGGAAAGGATCGGTAATGGAAATCATCTTAAGCCCCATAGGCGTAATCCGAAGCCCAATTACCGATCTACACGAAGGCCCTCGGCAAGGCGATGAATCTGATGTCAGCGGGCAACTGATTATCGAAGAGCAATACAGGGACGCATTGTTCGGCCTTAGTGAAGGCAGCATGATTGTCATTCTCTATTGGATGCATCTTGCCGAACGCGATATTTTCCAGGTCCACCCCAGGGGTGATCGCAGACGGCCTTTGAGGGGTGTTTTCACGACTCGAAGCCCACAGCGGCCAAACCCCATTGCCTTCGGAACTGTAAAAGTGACGCACATCCAGGACACAGTTATCGATGTAGTGGGTCTTGATGCCGTTGACGGCACGCCTCTCATCGATATCAAGTGTGTACCAACGACCGGAACCTGAAATATTTCTTTTCGACGTCAAACCCGCAAGTTATAAAAGATCGAGGATTGAGCGAACAGAGGAAAGGCAAAGTGAAAAGCAAACCACGGAAGCAAAGGCATTTTACTCGATCGAGTATGATTCTTTGTCCTTATCCGTGCTTATTCGTGCGAACCGTGGTCTGTTTTTCGTCTTTCTCTGGGTCCCCTGAGTCTCTGTGGTGAATTCTTTTGACATGGTAATTTCATGCATGGTATCGGTTTCGCTGCCGGACGAGGACGATGTTTTCCGATTCCAACAGGCATGAATTGCCGGCTGAGAGGTGTCAATGAAAAGAGCGAAGCGATCCAATAATTATGACGAGCAACCCGATCCGATGCGGGACCTCAATGTTGAACTTGGGAGTTCGGACGAAGATGATGAGATAATCGATCTGGAAGACATCATCGAGATGCCGGACAGCCCCATAGACGAAGATGAGGATCTGGACCTGGACATCGATAATTTCGACGTGGATTCGATGCTCCAACCTGAGCCGGAAAAGACCGCACGGTCATCTAAACTTGGCTCGGAAGACGACGATCTTATCAATTCGTTCGATGACGAACCAGAGGAGGATGAAGAGCTCTTCGGGCCTGGAGAACCGTCCGCCGGAAAACCGGCCATGAAAAGGAAAGAATTGGAAGTCTTCGACGAAGACGATGAATCGCTTCTCGACGACTTCATGGAAAATTCTTTAATGACCGAGGCCGGTGCGGCACAGCCAATGTCCGATCAAGCCCTGTCAACTGAGGTTGGGCCAGAGGATTTAATTTCCGATGAGACTTCCGAACCCGCGCCATCGAAAGCAGTCGCCCCGGCAAATGCCTCCGGACCGCCTTCTGCCGACCCTTCACAAATAGCAGAAGAACTTGTAGGTCAAATAGAATCCCATTTGCAGGATTACATACGGGCCATGGTAGAATCAAGGCTGCCTGAGCTGGTCAGGTCGATTATCCACGAGGAAGTGGAAAAGCTTAAAAAAGAGCTTGAGCTTCAATAGTAAAATGAGGGGATTTAGAGATTGCAGGAATCGAGAGGGGAATCAACTGTGAGCGAAGGCGCTCTGCCTAAAGGATATGAATTTGCTGAAGTCGAGTCGCATTGGTACAGGTATTGGGAGGAAAAAGGTATTTTCCACGCCGATGCGTCAAGTTCAAAACCGCCGTTTTCAATAGTCATCCCTCCTCCGAACGTGACCGGACAGCTCCATATAGGGCATGCGTTCAATAACACTTTGCAAGACATACTTTGCCGTTACAAAAGACTCAGGGGGTTCGAAGTCCTGTGGATGCCCGGGACCGACCACGCGGGGATCGCCACCCAGAACGTAGTCGAGAGGCAACTGGGGGCTGAAGGTCTCACTAGGCATACAATTGGCCGGGAAGCCTTTCTTGAGCGGGTTTGGGACTGGAAGGCAAAGTATGGCGGAATAATTATAAATCAGTTGAAGCGGCTCGGGGCTTCCTGCGACTGGTCCCGTGAGCGGTTTACCATGGACGCGGGCCTGTCGGAGGCTGTGCGCCAGGTTTTTGTATCGCTCTATAATGAGGGGCTGATCTATCGCGGCAAGCGCATGATCAACTGGTGTCCCAGGTGTATGACCGCACTCGCCAATATCGAGGTCGAAAGCGAGGAGCTCGATAGCCATCTCTACTATATCCGGTATCCCCTGGCGAGCGGAAAGGGCGCCCTGGTCGTCGCCACCACCAGGCCTGAAACCATGCTGGGCGACACCGCCGTCGCCGTAAACCCGGAAGACAACCGCTACAAAGCTTTTATAGGACAAAAGGTGATCGTGCCGATAGTTGGCCGCAACATTCCGGTAATTGCCGATCCCTATGTAGAGCGGGAATTCGGCACAGGAGCCCTTAAGGTTACCCCGGCACACGATTTCAACGATTTCCTGCTTTCAGGAAAACACAACCTCGAACTCGTGCAGGTCATAGACGAGCGGGGAATAATGACCGAGCAGGCGGGCCACCCTTATGCTGGAATGGACAGGTTTGCCTGCCGCAAGCAAATTCTAAGAGACCTCGATAAGGCCGGCTGTCTTGTAAAGACTGAACCGTACAAGCACAGGGTTGGACACTGCTATCGCTGCCATAATGTGGTAGAGCCCATGATCTCGCTTCAGTGGTTCGTTGCCGTCAAACCTCTTGCCGAAGCTGCCATTGAAGCCGTCAAACAGGGCAAAACCAAAATTGTTCCAGCCAAATGGGAAAAGGATTATTTCATCTGGCTCGAAAACCTCGAAGACTGGTGCATAAGCCGCCAGATATGGTGGGGACACCGCATCCCGGCGTGGTATTGCCTGAAGTGCAATGACATCATCGTGTCGATGGAGGCCCCGCTGGAATGCCCGAATTGTCCCGGCTCCCTTCTCGAACAGGATTCCGATGTCCTCGATACGTGGTTCAGCTCCGGCCTGTGGCCTTTTTCGACCTTCGGATGGCCCCAAAGCACCCCGGAGCTGGACAAATTCTACCCTACCTCTGTTCTGGTTACCGCCTTCGACATTCTCTTTTTCTGGATCGCCCGTATGATGATGATGGGACTCCATTTCAGGCAGGAAGTCCCCTTCCATGAAGTCTATGTTCATGCCCTCGTTCGCGATGCCGAGGGGCAGAAGATGAGCAAATCAAAGGGAAATGTAATCGATCCACTGCTCATGATGGACAAATACGGGACTGACGCTTTGCGGTTTGCCCTGACGGCGTTTGCGGCCCAGGGCCGGGACATCAAACTCTCTGAGGAGCGCATCGAAGGCTACAAACACTTTGTAAATAAAATATGGAACGCGGCCCGGCTTCTCCTTATGAACCTCGAAGATTTCAAGGGACCGGTTCAGATTCCGGTAAAAGTGACCGGGCTCGCCCATCGCTGGATACTTAGCCGGCTTCAAAGGGTCGCCGCAGAAACAGTCGAGTCCCTGGAAAACTACCACTTCAATCAGTACGCTCAGGTCCTCTACCAGTTCCTGTGGCATGAGTACTGCGACTGGTACCTCGAGATCATAAAGCCGAATTTCTACGGCGATGATATAAAGCCGAATTTCTACGGCGATGATATTGAGGCGGGCGGCCTCGCACGCTCTGTTGCAGTCACCGTCATGGAAAAGATCCTGATTCTCCTGCATCCCGTAATGCCGTTCATAACAGAAGAGATTTGGCACAAACTGCCTAACACCTCCGGCTTGAGTATTATGAACGCGCAGTTTCCGGAGGCGCAATCCGAAAGGATCGATCCGGAAGCCGAAGAGAAGATGGAAAAGCTTATGGCGGTTATTACGGCAATCCGCAATATCCGCGGCGAGATGAACGTCGCTCCGTCGGCCAAAGTGGAAGTGGTGTGCCTGTGTGGCAAGGACGCCGCAATGGAGCTTCTCAAAGAGCACGAGCCCATGATCGCCGGCCTGGGCAAAGTCTCCAGGCTCACCGTAGACAGGGCCGGGNNGGAAACGTGGAAGTCTTCGTAATCCTTAAGGACATTCTTGATTTCGACAGCGAGTCGAACCGGCTCCGCAAAGAACTGGGCAAGCTGGAAAAGGAATTCGGACTGACTCATAGAAAACTATCAAACGACGATTTCCTTCAAAAAGCCCCCGATGACGTGATCGAAAAGGAACGCGAAAAGAACGCACGGCTTGGCGAGAAGATGGATAAATTAAACCGCAGGCTTGACATCATGACAACGTTAAAGAGCGAGGAAATTTAGATAATTTTAGATTTTAGATTGAAGATTTTAGATTGAAGGGATTGAGGGAACCTCACCTACGTCATTCCGGCGGAGGCCGGAATCCAGTTCTCAAGCATACTTCAGGATTGGATCTTGAATTTCAATCTAAAATCAAAAATCTAAAATCTTCAATTCTTGGGGGTTTTTCAATCATAAATCTAAAATCTAAAATCAAAAATCTTCTTCAAATGGCTATCGACGAAGACGTCGGCAGCGGGGATGTAACCACGCTAAGTGTTATCCCTGCCGAGCAGCAGGGAAGAGCGGTTGTCTTCGGACGTGAGCCCTTCGTTTTATCCGGATCGAAACCATTTCGGACAATTTTTGAACTCCTCGACGCCGAGGTCAGGATAGATTGCCTGTTTTCCGACGGAGAAATGATTGAGCCAAATATTTCCGTATTCAGTATCGAAGGAAGGGTGCGGACCCTTTTAACGGGCGAGAGAACAGCCTTGAATTTTGCCCAGCGGTTGTGCGGGGTTGCCACCCTGACACGGAAGATGGCGGACGCCATATCCGGGACCCGATGTCAGTTGCTCGACACGCGCAAGACAACCCCTTTGTGGCGAAGCCTGGAAAAAGAGGCCGTGCGGCACGGAGGCGGAAGAAATCACCGGTTCGGCCTGGCCGACGGCATCCTCATCAAGGACAACCATATCGCGGCAGCGGGCGGCATAAACGAATCGGTGCGCCGCGCGCGCGAAAACGCCCCTCATACTCTTCGCGTAGAAATCGAAGTGGAAAACCTCGATCAGCTGAATGAGGCCATCGCCGCCGGGGCGGACATAGTTCTTCTCGACAATTTTACTCTCGAAAAACTCAAACAGGCCGTAGCGATTGGCAAAGGCCGCGTCCTTCTGGAAGCCTCAGGGGGCGTCAACCTCCAAACCGTGCGCGCCATTGCCGAAACCGGCGTCGATTTCGTAAGCTGCGGCGCCCTAACCCACTCCGCCAGGGCCATTGATTTAACCATGGAATTTTCGTAGCCCACCTCGGCCAAAGATGAAAACGTTTACCGCTGAGACTCACAGATAGAAAATTCTCACCACAGAGGACACAGAGCAGCCAGGGCCGCAATCCGACGATTTGATCGGGAGGCCCACGGTCGATTTTGAGAGGGCGCAGAGAACGCTGAGGAAACAATAACTAAGGCAGAAATCTTGACAAGATTTCAAGAAACTCGATGTTAGTTTCACAGAGAAAAGCTTTGCGGGACAGGATTTACAGAGCCTGCCAAAGCCTGCCCCGGACCTGATCCGGGGGACTCGATCCGGGGATTAACAGGGATAGCTGGCGGAGCGCAGCCCACCAAGTCTTTTCGAGAGCAACCCATGTCAATTTGGCCGGTGTTCTAGGAAAAAGGGAAAATGCGGATATGATCCAAATATTGAAAGGTCCCGGATAACCCTGATCAGAACGTACAGAGGAGAGCTGTCTTGAAACCTTATATACGGAAGTTTCTTGCATGTGCGGTCCGGCTTTATGGCAAGAGCGGGGGGAGCGTTTCGGCTCCCCTTGCTTGGATTGCACGTGAAGCGTTGGATGAGTTGAGTATAGAGGAACTGCTTCAAAGACTGCCTCTCGGTTAAGCGGACGAGGCAACTACCTCCTATTTCTTGTACGAGACGACTTCACCTGCTGTGATCTGGGGTGGATTTGGGAAAAAGGAGGCTACGGTCTGCCGCACCCAGTCCGCGGCTTTCCTGGTTGATTCCTCCGCGTCGGTTTTGTTCTCATAAAGGCTGATTGAAGTCATAACGCCGCCCCCTGAGTCAAGCACGTAGTAGGCGATGAATCCCTGATGTTGGCTGATGAGCGGTACAAAACCGTCAGAAACCTTCTGCGCCGCGTCCTTAGCATTCGTAACACCCTCGTACCGTCGTATTGAAACATACATAGGAAATCCTCCATTTTTATGCTTACGTGAGACCTCTGTTACTCCTACTGTCCGGGCGCCTGGTACATTGGCGATTTCTTCACGGCTTCGTCGATCTCTTCGGGGGTCATAAGGACGGTCGTCTTGACCTCGACGAGACCAGTGGCGCCGACCGTTAGGGAGATTGACGCCATGCTTACGTTGTCCGGCATATCAGCGATACCCAGGATGTCGTATTCGCCGAAGCAGAAGTAGCAAGATTCCCAGGTTCCCCCGAGCGACTTGAACACCTTTTCCACAGCAGCACGTCGGACGGAGCCTCCATCCTTGAGCAGCCCCTTCAGACCGTCTCCCACATACTTGCCCTGAATTAGCAGGTTGCTGAAAAAATCACTAATACAAGTGCAATTTTGTCGAGTTTGATGTAGTATCA
>OMOE01000110.1 GCA_900290365.1 Syntrophobacter sp. SbD1
GCTGTGTTCTAAATACTCATTGATTTCAATAACATGCTTAAGTTAGCGGCATTGGGTCGGGCCCGGATATGTGTCTGCATTGACTCGACGTTATTGATACTATTGAGCCAATCCAGCCAACACGCCGCCGCAAACGTTGTTGGTGAAGCCAGGGCACAGATCAAATTCAGAAACGAGCCGGGCACACATCCGAGTATGGCCGTAAGGACCCGGGCTTCGGGAGCATTTGCGACAAGGGGGCCAAAAGCACTTGAATCTGTTTCAAAGTTTATTGGAGCCCCAAGGAGTATTAGTCCCTGCAGGCACTCAGGATGAAGGGCGGCAAAGATCGCCGCAAATGTTCCGCCAAGAGAATGACCTGCCAGGAAGACTCGACTCTGCCCGGTTTCCGTTGCGACAACATTCAGACAATCCAGGATAATTTGATGGGCATATTCCACTAATCCCAGTTCGCACCCGTCTTTCCCCGGGTGCTCCCACTGAATCAAGTAGACCTGGAGTCCGTAAGATAGACAGCGTCGCACAACGCTGTTCCGAGGTGCCAGATTCCAGATGTAGGATCGTTTTACCGGTGCCGGGACTAGCAACAACACAGGTCCGTTGTTGCTTGTATAGCCTTTTAGAGTTATCCCCGTTTTCCTTAACAGAATACGGCCAGGCGTTACGATTGGAGCCGCTCCCAGTAAATCGAAAGCTCTGCCTTGCCAGCGGCGGAATTGATCGATCAATTGGAATGGGATTCCACCGCCATGGTAGTCGCTCAGCAACTGATCCTTCACCGTGGTCGTACACAATCCATATCCTTCACATTGCAATTGAGTCTAAGTCTCGGCAAGCGGAACGGCCGGGGGAGATAACCTCCCGGCCCGCACCTACCGTTCCCATTGAACCCTGATACTCTTTTGAGCATCCAGGTATTTGAAGGAGAAGTGTCCCTTATAAGAACGCGAAAGGGCTTCACCAATGCGACGGGCGATATGAATTCCTGTTGTAGTCAGAACGATACCGTGCTCTTGATCTTCAATGGAGATGATCCGCTCCAGCGGGCGCTCGCCATTTTCCAGTTTTTCAATGTTTCTAATAAGGGAAAGCACTTCGTGCCGGTGTTCCGGGAAAAACTGACCTTTAATTTCGATAGAACCCGCCGGAAAGTTGTCTGCAATGCGTCTGCATGCAGGGCACGTCACTTCATCCGCTTCAGAGCCCGGTTTTTTCCAGGCCCAGCGGCCATTGCTGTAAACGGCGCTGCAACAGGGGCAAATGCATACTGCCGCACGCTTATCCTCTTAGGTATCATGCCGCCTCTCCTGAATGCGCTTGTCTTTTCTCCCGCAATGATCTCTGGTCATGGGTCCCGCTCCTTCGAACAGATGTTAAGAACCGCAAGTCACAACAAAGGGCAAAACCGTTGTAACAGCATCTCTGCCGACAAGATGTGCCGTGGGATACGGAATTTGACTCGACGATGCTATCTCCTTGGCTGAGAGAACAAAACAAAGGGAGTAAGTCTCTTGGGTTTTCGTTTGAGAACTCAGCCTCAAATACCATGGAGAAGCAGGCAGGAAGCGCCACACAGGCCACTTAAGGCTGGTTCTTATAGGAGACTAAACCAAACCTTTTGGTAGTATATATTATGATCGCGATCACGTCAATAAAAACTTATCCGGTAAATCAGTTTTTTCTTGCAAGTTGGCAGGGGAAGCCGCTGCAATTTTCAAGGAGACCATGATTGAGCCAGGCAAGGCTTATCTCGGGACTGAAATGGCCAAGTCTACCGCATAATCTCAGTTAATCTGCCTGGTCGGGGACAAAAAAACTTCCAATCTGACAAGCATCTGAGCTTCCCTTGACTCAAGGCGCTGGGGCCTTAACATGGCAATAGCGGACCTTAGATCTAAGATATCACGAATTCCGGAAAGTCTAAGCACCACCTGAACTATGTGCGCCTATTGGCCGAGGAGAGTTTATGGAAGAAAAAAAGACCTACCTGCGGAAAATGGCGGAACGGTTGGAGCAACTCGATGCCAAGGTGGCGGAGTTGAAGGCCAAGGCCGCCAAAGCCGGTGGAGAAGCTAAAGGTGAGATCGATAAAAAAGCGGCCGAGTTGACCACTAAGCAGCAGGAGGCCAGGCAGAAGCTCCAGGAACTTAAGGAATCGGGCGCGGAAAAATGGGATTCTCTCAAGGGCCGGGCGGAAAAGGCCCAGCATAACCTTGAGGAAGCCGTAGCCAAGATCGTAGCGAAATTTAAAAAATAAGATTTTCTGGTCTCGGAGAGGAACCGACTCTCCACTCAGGTCAGAGACTAGCTTTTCCGACTCGTCTTCGAGGTAAATGTGGAAATGAGTTGTTTAACTTTGTCGCTTTGGCATTTGGGGCACTCGACTTTAGCATTTTCACGTTCGGAGAAACTCATAATGAGTGTAAATTCTTCTTTGCAAGCTTCACACTTATACTCATAAGTAGGCATTTCTGACCTCCTGTTTTGAGGTTATCACTTCTTGCCCCCATACCCTCTGATAGGAGGAGAGACCTGCTTTTCATCCGCTCACAATGCTATCTTAAGATGCCATTCTACCATGTCAATTGAATTCATCCCGCGGTGAAGCAACATCCCGAGCCACCCGCGAACCACCGTTTGGTGTTTGCGATCCCCCTCGATCCCTTCTGCTTAAAGGGGCCAGGCACTTCTCGAAAATACACCTGTATTCCGAACAACGTTTCAGCGGAAGCCCCTCGGTGTGGATTTCTTCATTGTTGCCGATAATGAGAAACCTTCCGGTACCCAAGGCCGTCAAGATTTGGACGAATGCCCGTATTTTTGTGGGAGGTTCGTAATATGTGAGCAGATTATTTCGAAGAAAAATTATATCGAAATTCATGCAGGGCGGGCTTTCAGAGATAAAATCGTGTTGTATCCAATGAATTTCCCCCTTAAATCCTTCTCGAATGGAAAATCCATTCGAAACAGGTATGAAGTAGTCTTGCAAGGTGTAGCTGGACAGATTCCTCAAACTGCTTTGCGGATATATACCCGCGCGAGCTTTCTCAAGTACCTCGGGGTTTGTATCCGTGGCCCATATTTCGATGGGAGGCACTTTCAAGAATCTTTTTCCAATCTGATCCCACAGGATCTTCAGGCTGAAAGCTTCCTCACCGCATGAACATCCGGCAGACCAGACTCGAACCGGCCTGCGGCCGCTTAACTCGATTTCCTGCACCAGTCTCGGAATGACAGAAGCACTGATAACCTCCCACAGACGTTCGTCCCGAAAAAAGCGGCTGATGGGAACGGTGAGCAATTTTCTCGCTTTATCTGCGATTTCCGGGTTTTCCTGTAGGAGGAGCAGATAATCGCTAATTTTCCGGCACCCATATTCTTGTGTGTGCCGAGCGATTCGCTTTTTCACTCCTTTGCGAACCTTTCGGTACCCACGCCATGAGAGATTGAAAAACCGAAGAATCAGCCGGAAGGATTCGTCATCCATCTTCAGCCCAGTCCTAGCTTACAGTCCATCGTTCGCAAAGCATCCATCGGGCAATTCAGTGTGTGCTGTGATGTAAGTTCAGGGAAAACGAAGCTCATAAATTCTTGGAAATGGATACGTAGAAAGTGATTCCCTTTTTGCCTCTGGGTTCAACCCATACCCTGCCGCCATGTTGTTCGGCTATTTCCCTTACTATGGCAAGACCCAGGCCCGCTCCTTCGACACCCCTGGATGTTTTGTCGCGTTGAAACAGTGCAAAAATCTTTTCGGCATCGGCCTCTTTAAGCCCCTTGCCATCGTCGGTTACGGAAAAAATGTGGAAGCTCTCCGATCCTTTGTATCCGATCGAAATCCTGGTAAGGCTTTCTCCGCCGTATTTCAGCGCGTTATCAATCAAATTTCTGAAGATTCTAAGGATCGAAAGCCTATCCGCCTCGATCTTCACTTCAGACTCAGGCGTAAGCCAATCAATGCGGCGAAGGCTAAGTTGCGCATAGAACTCATCCTTGAGCATCCGGAGAATGTCTGCAATGTTTATCGCTTCAATCAAGGGAGCAGCCTCTTTAGTCGCTATGTAGATATTGATCTTTTCGACCAGGGCTGCAATATGCTCCGATGCCTTCAGGATCTGATCACAGTAGGTCATGCCCTTTTCATCAAGAACATCTCTGGCGTGTTTGCTCAATCGTCTTGTCAGCCCATAAATACCGATAGCCGGACTTTTGAGATCATGAGCGACCGAGTAAGCGAAAAACTTTAACTTTTCCGCAGCCTGTTTCAAGGCTTCTTCTGTCCGCTCGCGCTCCTCTATTTCACGAGTGAGTTGTTCATTGGCTATAGCCAGTTCCGTAGTGCGCTCTTTGACCGAGTCCTCCAAGTGATCACGGTATTCGCTCAGCTCTCTTTCAGCCCGCTTACGGTCAGTGATGTCGAGCATTACTCCGACAAGTCCTGCGGTCTTACCGTCCAGGTCTGAGAAGGCGCCTTTGGTGAACAAAACATCATGGCGGGTACCGTCGGCATACTGGACACAGGTCTCGTACTGTTGGACTCCGGGCTCTCGGAACATCGCCAGATCGGCTTCGCGGTATATGTCCGCCAAGTCCCTGGGGGCCACGTCGTAGACGGTTTTTGTGATGATATCGGCTTTGTTCAAACCGATGTAGGATTCGAAAGATGAGTTACAACCCAGGTACCTGCCTTCGGTGTCTTTATAGAAAATCGGACTTGGAATTGTGTCGATCAGTGTCTGTTGAAAGTTAACCTGTTGTCTTATAGCCTCTTCGGCCTGTACGCGTTCAGTGATGTCTAGAATAGTCCCTGTGGCTGCCTGCTTTCCTTGATAAACGATTACCGACCCGTAAATCTCGACGTGGAATATCTGTCCGTTTTTCTTCAGCCCCCTGAAGGTGTAATGAGCTGACTCGGCGACGCCGGATATTCGCCTTCCGACCTGTTCTTCGACCGTATCCAAGTCCTCTGCATAGACCAGTTTCTTGAAAGGCATGTAGTCGAGACATTCCTCAACAGTGTAGCCGAACATTTGAGCGAACCGAGGATTTACATACTTGAAGACCCCTTCCTGTATGATATAGATACCTGCAAGCGCATGCTCTGCAAAGCTCTTGAACTTGTTTTCAGATTCAAGGAGGGCATCCTCCACCTGCTTACGCCCGGTGATGTCGAGCCCATAGATATTGAGATACCCCAAGTCGCTCACGGGCACCAGCATCAGTGAATAAACCACCCTTTCGCATGTCAGTTCCATTTCTTCCATACAGCCGGAGCTGAGCGTTCGGAGCACATGTTGCCGGCAGTCGCCTGGAAGTGTTTCACCCTGTTTCCAGCCTAAAGATTTCAAAAAAGCCGAACTACTCCTGTTGGCATATAGAAGTTTGCCGTCACCGGATATTCTGAGAATCGGGTTTGGGTTCTCATCAGGGAAGCGCGCAATGCTTTCTATCTGTTCATGCGCCATCTGCCGCTCGGTAACGTCCGAAAAGAAGCCGACAGCAAGTTCACGCCCATTGATAGAAGTAAGATTACTCGCAATATCGGCGAAGAAGACAGTCCCATCTTTTCTAAGACACGGTAGAGTAGAGGACAGCTTCTTTTTTCTCAGCAACTGAGACTCGAATTCAGAAAGAACCAGATTCAGCGAATCTTTCGGATGAATATCCTCTATGCTCAGATCCATTAACTCATTTTCAGTGTAACCAAGCATATGACAGATGGACGGGTTGGCAAATAGAAACCGTTTCGTCTCGATATCGACCGCTAGAATCCCATGTATACTACCCTCAAATAGAACCCTGTATCTTTCTTCCAATTCCTTGAGGGCATTCTCAGCCATTTTTCGCTCGGTGATGTCCGATACCGATGTGAGGTCAGAGTACCTTGTGCCGGATTCCCCAATCTTAGCAAGGGCATTACGAAGTTCCTCGTCCTGCATTTCCAGTTCAACCTGGTGGACCGCCAGTTCGGGACCAAGCCGTTCCGAATCATCAGTCTCGCGCAGGTCCGTTTCAGTTTGTCCAGCTTTTGCCCATTCTTCCGCTCGGCAGCTTAACTCGGCGGGATCAGTTGATGCACTTTTGTCCTGTCCCAATTCAGCCACCCGTTTGCGCAATGCATGCAATTCGACTATGAGTTGCTCTTTGGACTTGTCTTCATCCTGCATTTTCGACTCCTCAAAAGATCGATGCGCAGGGCCTACGCATATGGAACGAAGCATACCATATTTGATAACCACGGAATGAAAAAACGAGCCACGTGGAGAATCTGCAGGCCGTTTTGGACCACCGAGTTAACAGGAGCCCAGATGCTACTCCATTATTTTTCTCCTTTACCACATGAGCAGGCTTACACAAGCGATTTTCTATAACGAAGTGGGAAGAATAACAGCACCTCAACTCTTCTTGCCAAACACGAAACTGACGAAGTGAGAAACCGGCTTATTCAGGAACTCATGGCCAGAGGAGGAATGCGAGTCGGGGAGGTCCTAAAACTCACCCCGGAAATTGTTATCGATCAGAAGCTTGTCCTGCGGGCTCCAAAGAACATTTTCCTTGATGTATAACCATTAATAATGATGATGGGCGGGAAGCGGCGAGTTAACCGCAAGGGATGGCTCTATGTCCTGATATTTGCCCAAAGTGGACCGATAGCATTTCCACTTGCCGGTTTTGATTGGAGTATCATATAATTTATGTTGTGTTTTAAAAGCTCTTTCCTATAGAGTTGTAGCCCTGAATGCGATTTGGCGCCTGAGGACGGCCATGTTGATGCGTCATCCGGGCTTATAGCATTCCATGTGAAGCTCGGCTGGAAAATGGCTCCATAATCCGGCCCTCCGGAGTTCTTCTAATTGAGAATCTTTTCTGAAATCCGAGTCTCGCATTTTTCACAGGAGCCTGCATGAAGACACTCGAGAGAAAAAACAAGTCCTACCTCCTTGATGATGATAGTTTCCTGATTGATCCGATGGCATGGGATGAGGATTTTGCTGAAGGCATGGCGCCGGCGTTGGGAATACCGGACGGTCTTACCCCTTCGCACTGGGATGTCCTGAGGTTCATACGTGCGACTTATTTGGAAACCGGTTCTTGCCCGATAGTGTATAAGACATGCAGGGTCAATAAGCTGACCATTAAGGACCTGCAAAGGCTCTTCCCATCGGGCTACCAGCGTGGGGCGTGTAAGCTTGCCGGCCTATCCTTCATGACCGCAGTCATTAGGCCGGCCGAACTTGAATTTCGGCGCGAGGTGTCCAAATTTGCCGTATCCACTCCGTTTTATTCAACAGCAGAGGCCCCAATTGAACCGATCCCCATCGAGAGACGGGTTTATCGGGTAAATGTGCAAGGTTTTCTTATCGATCCCAAGGAGTGGGATGAGGACTTTGCGATATTCAAAGCTCGCGAACTACAAATGACCGGCCTTCTAGGTGAAAAACACTGGCAAGTGATCAGGTACATTCGCTCAGAATTTGAAAAAACAGATGAGATCCCAACGGTCTATGCTACGTCCGAAGCGATGGGGATCGATATCGATGAACTGGCGGAACTTTTTCCGTGCGGATATCATCGCGGGGCCGTCAAGATAGCGGGACTTAACCTGGGTGCAAGGAGAGGCTGAGCGCTGGCTCCGGTAGGCTTTCTGAAATCAGCTGTCGGATTCATCAATTGGCGCCAAATTTCGATTTGCATACAGCCTCCCCTTGAGCTTTGGAAAAAGATTGAGGTCCGTATGAGGGAGGAAGAGAGCGGCAACATATTTAGACATATAGGATGGGGTCTCGGAGAGCTCAAAGTTAGTCATCTTTTTTATTACACTGGCGACGTCTTTTCTGATCCGGTTGGTCACCGCGCACATTCTTGCGCCAAGAAGCGAACCATTCCCGATATATGTGACTTTGCCCGCATCGATTTCAGGCAGCAATCCTATGGTCATGGCCATTTCGATATCAATATGGCTGCCGAATCCGCCAGCCAGGATTATTCTGTCAAGATCCGTGATCTTGAGGCCCACCTCCTCGAGAAGTGTCTGGCAGCCGCTGTAGATGGCCCCTTTTGCGCGAATGAGGTTTCCGATATCAGTCTCGGTGATCACGATATCCCTGTTGAGTGAAGTCTTTTGTTTTCGCACCAGTACGTATTCATAAACACCATCTCTTTCCCTGAGCCTGTCCGATTTTAGTTCACGCTTAAATTTCCCGAGGTTGTCGATAATTCCTGCTTCGAAAAGTCTTGCCACTAAATTGATCAGGCCGGACCCGCATATGCCCCTTGGCCTGACGTTTNNCCCCTCTGTCCGCACACATACCGAATTCAATGCCGCCCCCTTCGAAAGCCGGGCCAGCCGAACATGCGGCACAGGCAAGCCAATCCCTGTTGCCGATAACGATCTCGGCGTTAGTGCCTATATCTATAAAAAGCGAGAGCTGATCGGAGAGATATATTCCAGAGCCCATCACACCGGCGACGACATCCCCGCCGACGAAGCTGGAAATGGATGGATATACGAGGGCGGTCGCGTGGTCAGCCAGGTCGATATCCAGATCGACGGCCCTTATGGGCGGATAAAGCGTGGTAGCAGGGACGTAGGGGGACAGCCGGATGTAGCTGGGGTCGATTTTCAGGAGGATCTGGGTCATCGTAGTATTTCCTGCAAAAGCAACCGTCGATACCTGCTGGCGATCGACCTGGGAGTTCTCAATGATTCGGTCGATTATCCCGTTAATAGTCCGGACGACGACTGTGTGCAGGGTATCAAGTCCTCCTGGCTTTGCCGCATATATGATTCTGGAGATAACGTCTTCTCCGTAGCTGATCTGGCCGTTGAAATCGCCATATTCTGCAAGCACACTCCCGGTGATGAGATCGATGAGTTGCCCATAAACGGTAGTAGTACCGATATCGATGGCTACAGCGAAGTTTCTGTCGGTAGTGTCTCCAGGTTCTATGTTAATAATATGACTTTTCCCGCCTTCGAAAACAGGCCGTGCGAGAGTCACGGTAATTTTGAACCCCGCTTCTCTAAAAATTTTCTGAATCTTGCGAATGACCGGAAGACGGACCACCAGCATGTGTTCATCATGTTTAGCCCTGAGAAAATTAATGAGACGTGACGTGTCGGCGAGATTATCAGTCCTAGAAGGTTCAGACAGTTCGATGTACCTCTTTTCGACAGGGGGTATAAAAAGGCCCTTGCTCTTCAATTCTTCCAGATTCATTTGCCGGATTCGGGCGGTCTGCCTCGGAGGGATCTTGTTTAACAGGTTGGCGTCAATTTTCGATTCAACCGGCACGCGAATGGTCAGATCACTTTTGATTCGACACAAACAGGCAAGTCTGTAACCTGCAGCGATGTCTTCCTCGCCGAGGTGCTCCGAAATGCCACCTTCAAACTGCCCTTTTTCAATTATTATCCTGCACTTACCACAAAATCCCTCACCTCCGCATGAGGCGTTCACGTGCACGCCTGCCTCCATGGCGGCTTGGAGGAGACTGAAATTTATTTCTATGTCGTTAGGTAGAAATCTGATTTTGTGGAGTTTCATTCCGGCTCTCCGGCTTTTCAAGGGAGTAACCATCAAGATACCACACCAGTAAACTGACTGCTCGAAATCTTGGCCGATTTATATCGCGATGGCAAGGAAGCCGGCTGAAGTAACAGTGCTCATTGGCAATACTGTATCTAACCTTTCTGTATCTCGATACTCGAGCTTCTCAGGCGCCAGCGGCGGTTCAATATGACACTCATCATAAAGGCTCACATTTCTTGCGAGACTGTCGAAAAAGCCTTCCGGCCAAATTCATTCTTCTCGGTATTATCCTGATCGTAAATTGATGGAGTGGCGAGGGATTAGGAACCAGATTGTTAAATGGAAGTACTCTGTTGAAGGCTCTTTTTCACATCCAGAGCTAGGTTCTCCCTGGGTTCTTGGGGCTATCAGGTCAAGCCACAGGTGGCGATNNGCTCATTCATCACGGCGAGTCGAGGAAATCAGAAGCAACGCGAGAGCCATCCTGCCGTTAGGGTCTATCCAAGAACTAAAGAACTAAGGAACCGATATCACGGCAGGGGGTAGCGTGGACGGCGTTGAATACTGTCCGCGTGCCGGACAATTTAACGAAATGGCCTGCTATTATCATAAAAAACTAATCTGTTATCGTTGGTCAAGATCCGTTCCGATATTTTGCGTTTCCTTATGTCTTGCCAGGCAGGGCGGAGCTGAACTGGAGGGTATCTCCTTTGAGAAAGGTCATGATACATTGGACCTATCGATGGAAGGTAATTGTATTGGATTTTCCGCGAAATATGTGCTCTTCGCAAGAAATGGGAGACTGGGGCCGGCCATAAGGGTCGGTACGAAGATGGCCCCTTTGAAGGCATGCGGAATGCAAAGAAGCAGGGTCTCTCAGAAAAATTGCTCCTCAATTTTGATTCTGGCATCCTTCAACCGGCGGTAGTCCATCTTCAGCCGGTCATTGGCTATGTTCCTGTTCATGTTGACTGTATCGAGCGACTCTTCCATCGACCCCATCACATACACTTTTGCGATTTTCCATGCCTGGCCTCCAGCTCTACAGTTATAATCTCCTACCAGGAGATAGGAATCTATCTCTCCGGTCGACTCCTCGGTTTCTTGCGGATGAACCTTCTGTTTTATGGTTAGCTTCCTCAAATCAATCGTGATCTGAACATCTTTCCCTTGCTTTGAAAGGCGGATGAAGTCCTCCAGCCTCGTAAATTCTCCGGTTCCTCCAACTCCAGCCATCTCCCCATCCTCCTTTTTTTGAAATCGACTTCACACGGACTTAAGTGGGCTCATCGACTTTATTCAACCCCTGCATTCCGGAGCTAAAAATTTCAAAGGTAATCCATCCTTTATAAATCCGCTATAGCCTCTTGGGCGCTGCAACGACCGGAGCGTCCAAGTGCGCCTTTGCAGCCAGATTCAATCCCGCTATCTTGACGGCCCCGCGATGATAGCCGGAGGGAAAAAGCTCCGCAAGTTCATTGACGTCTATCCCAACCGCCGCGCATGTTTCAAAAACTGTGGGGATCTCATTCTGTTTTTCAAATTCTGAGCGCAAGTACCTGATTATCTGCCAGTGTTTCTCAGTGAGAGGTCCGAGCAGTCGCAGTTCACGAGTTTTGAATATGGCATAGTCCTCGTCCCACTCATTGGGGTCGATAAGGAAACCCTGCACATTTATCCGGTAAACCCGTTTGGCGAGGGGGATCCGTCTCGTTTGGATTTCTGATGTCGGCGAAAGTGGAAAGCATACCCCCTCGGCCATAAAGGACACCCCGGCAAGTTTGCACGCCCCGCGCTGGTAACCGGATGGGAAAAGCCTTTGCAGATCCTTGATGCTTAGGTTGTGGACCTTGCAAGTCTTATGTACCAACGGGCATGAATCGGTTTCCAGATAAGTCGAGCGAATGAACTTCAGAACGTTCCAATGAGAGGTGGTAAGAGCAGGTATTCCTAAACTTGGCGCCAGGCTTTCAGCAAAATCCTTGTCCCATTGCGCCGGATTAATTAGGAAACCATCATCATCGAGAAGGTAGGTTTTATTTTTGGTCTCGACTGTCTGCATGTCAGCCTCCTGTTCAAAATGTCCACCAGCAATCTTTCATGACCAAAGCTGCAAGGCCGAACCGCAGCGCGCATGGAATTTCTTCCTTGAACTCTTCGCGGCACTTAAATCCGGGAATGCGAACGGAATAACAACGACATCGCCTTTAGAGACCTGCCCATGCGCCCTCTTCCAGCCGGTCCCAATCCCATACGTCGTCTTCCAGCCGATCCCTCTCACGGCGAAGCACTTGTTCCGGGGCTGGCATGGTTTGCAGAGTATCGGAGGCGATCGTGCCTAAGAGCGCCGCTCCTTCACGATCTAATAAGTATGAGATCAAATCGTACACCACCCCGAGTTTCTCCGGAGGCAATCGCTGCAATCGATCTTCAATCTCGCTAATGGTTACCTGGTTCGCCATGTGGTTTCCTCCTCGTGAGATAGACTCATGCGCTATCTACTTCGCTGGGCGTCGAAAGGCGCCGCCTGCACGGGGTCTATCAATAGACAGAGGTCCTTCCCCAGGTGTTACAGTCCTTGCTGCCCACTGATTGTCCCACCCAGGGCAGTACTTTTTACTGGATAAGTTCCTCGAATTCTCTACGGGCAACCCTCCCTTTTGAAGTGTGTGAAAAAAAAATGACTTCTTCCTGTTGGACAGAAGTCATCGTCTCCATGCCCTACGACAGGAGCGGTTATATTAAACTCACCACCTCTTTGAGTAAGTCTTGGACGGCCTGATGTCAAGGGGGGCAATCCGGTTCAATACGCGGGTGGTGATGGGGGAGGTTCGCAGACGAGAGGCAATACTTTTTAAAGGGCGTACCCACTCTAAACTCGTCAGGAGAGATCGCGGGGTAGCAGAGTGCGTCGTTATATTCGCATATTTCCCCCCGCCGTCCTGACAAGATCTTCGAGGGCAGGGTAAGGCTGGGCGCCGACCACTCTTAGTCCGCCGGCCATGAAAGTAGGAACCGCAGTAATTCCGCAATTGCGGGAGTACTCCCAGTCCAGGTCTACTGCTTTTTTGAAAGTCCTCTCGGCCAAAGTCTGTTCCGCCTTCTGGCCGTCAAGGCCTATCGACACGGCCAGCTCTTTCAAGTTCGCAATATCGGCAATGTTCCTTCCATGAGCGAAGTAGGCGCTGAACACTGCCATGTGGAACTCGTCTCCCCTACTTAACGATTCGGCCCATTTCCCAAGTTCTTGCGCTCGGCGGCTATTATAGGTTCTGGTGCGCATACCCCAGGGAAGGCCCAACTCAGCCGCCACTTTTTCCAGACGCTCCATAGAAGAAGAGAGATCAATTCCCCGTGCCTTGAAAAGCTCCTCCAGGCGAATGCCTTCTTCCGGGGTTTCTGGATGAAGGGGAAAGGAAATCCACCTGACCTCTATCCCGTACTCTTCCTTAAGCCTTTCAACACGCCCGGTGATGAAATAGCACCAGGGTCAGACGTAATCGGAGAAAACCTCCAGAACTATTCTATCGTTCTTGTCCATGGGATGATGCTTCCAATGTCTTGAGACGCATTGTTATTAATAGGGTGTCCGGTACAAAAATATCAAGCCCCTGTAGCGTGTCGCTCGTAGAGTGCAAGATGCTCCTGGAGCATCTCGGGGATCGGCAGGCTGTAAGGGCAGCGTTTCACGCATTCCTCGCACTCAGTGCAATTCCTGACTGATTCCATTGCCTGCGTTGCAAATCCTGCTGCCTTGGCGCCAGACATTCTGCGAGCAATTATCGGGTAGGTCATTGCCGTCGTGATCATTACGCCCTGTTCACATGGCTGGCAGTACTCGCATCGACGGCAAAACCGCTGTCCAAGCTCTTTCCTATAACCTTCCATGGCATTCAGGTCTTCAAGTGAGACCGCGTTGTCAGTCTCGTAAATAGATGTAATCTGATCTACCTGTTCGACCGTATCGAAACCCGGCAGCGGGATCACGTCAGGAAACTGGCGAAGGAATTTGAAGCACAACTCCGCATTATCCAAAGCGCCTCCACCGAAAGGCTTCATGGCGAGTATGCCCATTCCCTCCTGTCGAGCCACCGGGTGGAGTTCCGAAACAGGTTTGGATTCCAGGAAATTGAAAGGGAATTGGATTGTGCTGAAAAGCCCGGTCCTTACCAGCTTGTTGGCCATTTCAATGCTGTGGGAAGTCACACCGATATGCCTGATCTTGCCGGCTTGCTTTGCCCGGAAGAGTGCCTCCAGTATCCCCTCCGGCCCGATTGCCGTCTGGTAGTCAGGTTCAAGCGACAGTTGATGTATCTGAAAAATATCGATGTAATCGGAATGCAGGCGCTGCAGGCTGAGGTCGATGTCCGCCTCGGCTCCTGCGCGATCGCGCTTCAATGTTTTAGTGGAGATAACCAGACTGCTTCGGATGCCTTGAAAGGCCAGCCCGATTTTCTCCTCGCTATCGATGTAGGCGTTAGCCGTGTCGAACAGGGTTATCCCCAAATCATAAGCCCGCCTGAGAACCGTCACTGCCTCGGCGTTGGACAGACGGATGATGGGAATGCATCCAAAGCCAACCTCGGAAACTTCGAGCCCTGTTTTCCCGAGCATGACGTATCGCATCGCCTTACACCTCCCTTCACAACTGGAGAGCTTTGCCGGAAGTAGCCGAAATCCTGGAGACATGCATCGATGCCCTCCTTTTCCCAATTCTAGGTTGTGCTAGTGACCTCGTCAACTTGTTCCGGCCTCCGAATCAGTCACCGGGGACATAAGATGCTAATTCCTGATTGGTTTTACGGGGACCCTGGACATAAATATAAATCCCAGGATGAACAGGACCTCCAGCGACAATACTGCCAGGCGCGGATTATTGGTCCGGCTGGATATGGTCCCGTAGAGCAGGGGGCCGAAAATTGCGGCCACCTTGGTGCTGAAAGTCATAAATCCGAAAAACTCCGCTTTCTTTCCTTCAGGGGCTTCGATCGCCATGTAGCTTCGCGCTGTTGCCTGGGTGCCGCCCAGGACCAACCCTGCGCAAACCGAAAGAGCGTAGAAGGAAGATATGCTGTCAAAGGCTATTATCCCAAGCAGGGCCAATATCCAGATCACAATCGTGATGAGAATCGTGCGCAGTGTTCCGATCCGGTTTGCGAGCACGCCGGAGCCTGCGGCTCCTGCGGCGGCCGACAACTGGATCAGCATGAGGAGAAAGAAATTCTGTTTCACGCTGAAATGCAGTGTATCAACGGTGTAAGAGGAGAAAAAGACGATCACTGTCGATATGGCGTCGCTTATAAAGAAATATGCGATGAGAAAGATGAAGATGTTCTCTAGAGAGCGAATTTCTCTGAAAGTCAAAATGAGCCTGGTGAAACCCTCACTGATGGCTGCCATTCCCGTGAGGTTTTTCGGCGTATCTTTTAAAAAGATGAAAGAAGGCAGCGCGAAAATCGCATAAGCCGCTCCTGCCAGCAGAAGGATCGATTTGCCCCCGGCCACGCTGTGAACCATAAAGGCCATGCAGACCAGGGCGCAAAGACCCCCGATGTAGCCAAGCCCCCAGCCGATTCCCGACAGCCTCTCGATAGAGCCTGGAGTGGCTATCTCCGGAAGAAAGGCGTTGTAGAAAGTCATCGACAGGGTGTAGCCTACATATCCGGCGCTCACCAGGAATATCGCCCACCCTTGCTGGCCCGGTCCTGTGAAATAGAGACCAAAAATGCTCAGTATCGATATTGCCGCAAACGATACCAGTAAGCTCTTCTTACGACCGCCTGCGTCGGCGATCGCCCCCAGGATCGGCGACAAAAGGACCGAAACCGCCATGGCCGAGGATATAGCAACACCCCACAAAAAATCGCCGTAGCCTTTTTGCGCTACGACGACCTCTTTGAAGTAGAGAATAAAGTAGGCGGTGAGGACCACCATGGAAAACCATGCCATGCCGAAATCATACAAAAGCCAGGACAATACCCTTGCGGAGACCGGACGGCGGGGGGCGGAATCTTGCTTATTCACCAATCCATCCTTTTGCGATAGCATCTTTTATCATTATTTCTGCATACTCCCACAGGACGGGCGCACCCTCCTCCATGGGGCTGTTTCTTCCGTACACCTGCTTCTTTTTCACTCCGTGTTTTTCCCACATGGTTCCGCCCGACCTGAAATTATTCAGTAGAGGCTGAAGCCTGTCCAGGGAAGCGGCGAAAATCGCATCCGGTGTCTTCCTGGATTCGAACTCATCCCAGAGAGAGCGGAACTCAATGGCCTGATCTTCGGGCAGAAGACTGAAAATCCGGTCCGCAGCCTTATTCTCCCGCTCCGCCTTGTCCCTGTTGCCATCCTCATCATAGCAATATGTGTCCCCGGCGTCGATTTCAACAAGGTCGTGGACAAGAATCATTTTAAGAACCCGAAAAAGATCGACCGGCGCCCTCGAGTGCTCAGCGAGCACCATGGCCAGCATGGCCAGATGCCATGAATGCTCGGCGGAATCCTCCTGTCTGGAGCCATCGACCAAAAGAGTTTGCCGCACAATGCTTTTTAGCTTGTCTATTTCAACGATGAATTCGATTTGTTTCAAGAGGCGGTTGTATTGCATCGCGTATTGATCTCCTCCAGGCCAGCGATCCCATCGCTTTTTTTCCACAAAGGACTTGGTCACCAAGAACGCGAAGGATTCACGATCGACAACCCGGCCGCATTCCTCCGGCCTGTTCGAGGGGCCAGGATCGATCTTGAGGTACACGAAGGGGAATCTATTGAAAATGATACGAATTATTTTTCAATTTCTTCATGCTCTTCGTGCAGCCTCCGCGCTCTTCGTGACCAAAAAAGCACTCAAATCTAAAGGCAACGGCATTGGGTTCCTCCCAGCATGCCAAAGTCTGGAAAATATATCCAGCTTAAATCAATGCGTCTGCGCGAAAAAAGCTGTTGACAGTGTCCAATGTTTGGTATACCTAATTACTGTCTCAAAGAAACAGAGGTGATCTGTGAGTTTCATCCCGGTAAAGAGCGATACTTGTAAAGGAGCCTTGCCGCCGCCGAAGGCAGCGGCAAATCCGGCCGGCGGTCCCACCGCCCCGCGGCCGGAGGTGGCGGCGAACCTGGCCGGCGGTCCCGCCGCCTGTGTGCTGATGCCTTTGTGTAAAGCCCGGACAGGGAAGAAGGTCAAAGTTGCCTGCGTGCACGGGGGGCGTGGATTATGCGCCCGGATGGCCGCACTGGGGATCTATCCCGGGGTCGAGATGCATCTGGTCTGCAACGGTTGTGTTCGTGTCAACGGGGGTGTACTCAGCTTGGGGAAAGATATTTCCGGCAAAATTATTGTAACCCCTTCGGTATAGGATGGGCAAAGTTTGCGGCGTGCAGTGCGCCGTTTTTTATTTCGCCAAATGTTAGGACCTCCTAATTTTTCGAACGGAAAAGGCCACTCGGAGTTTCACATTTTTTTGGCTTTTACTCACGACTGATAACTGACGACTGCATTTACATGGCCATTATTCCATTACGCAAAATGACAAAGGGACAAAGAGGAACGATCCACCGTGTCACCGCGAGGGGTGAACTCGGGCGGCGTATCCGGGACATGGGACTGGTTCCGGGGACCCCTTTCCAGGTGCAGGGCCGCGCGCCTCTGAAGGACCCTGTGGCAATTCGGCTTAGAAACTTTACCCTGACCCTTCGCAATAGCGAATCCGATTTCATAGAGGCTGAAGTCGAGGAAACCTTATGATCAACCCGGGGAAAAACCTGATTGCCATGGCCGGAAATCCGAACTGCGGGAAGACCACTCTCTTCAACGCAATTACCGGCGCGCATCAGCATGTTGGAAACTATCCGGGAATTACGGTCGAAAAGAAGGAAGGATACTGTCAGGTAAACGGCATACAAATGCAGTTAGTGGATCTGCCCGGGACTTATTCGCTCACGGCATATTCTCCGGAAGAACTCGTAGCGCGCAATTTTCTCATCCAGGACCGTCCGAGTGTTGTTATAAACATAGTCGATTCGTCAAATCTTGAACGCAATCTTTATCTTACGGTCCAGCTCCTTGAACTCGGTGTTCCGGTCCTGATAGCCTTGAACATGGTCGATATGGCAGCCTCAAGAGGAGTTGAAATAAATTATAAAGAACTCGGGCGAAGGTTGAGGCTGCCGGTTATTCCCACCGTTGCGCGCACCGGCAAGGGTAAAGCTGAGCTGCTCGAGGCCACGGTGCAAATGGCGCAAAAGGTTGATGGGTGGGAGCCGCTCCATATTTCTTACGGACCCGATATTGATCCGGTTCTCGATAAAATGGAAGCGCAAATCCAGCCCTCGGGTTTTCTTACCGATTTACACCATGGCCGGTGGACGGCCCTCAAATATCTTGAAACCGACGAGGAAGTAATCCGAAAAGGCAGGGAAAGGGACCGGGCAGTCTCGGACAAACTCGAAGAACTTGCCGAACAAGTCTCCCAACACCTCCAGAAAACTCTGGACAGCTACCCGGAAGCCATTATAGCCGACCACCGCTACGGGTTTATTACAGCTTTGCTCAAGGAAGGGGTCGTCAAGCAGAACTATAAGGCCGACCGGCTCTTTCTTTCGGACCAACTCGACCGTGTGCTCATCAATCGTTTTTTCGGCCCCGTCCTCATGATGCTGATAATTTACGGCGTCTATTTGTTTACGTTCACATACAGCAGGGCGCCGGTGGAGTGGCTTGGCGCTGCCTTTTCCGCACTGGGAAGATTCGCGGATTCCTCTTTGCCCCCGGGTCCATTGAAATCGCTGCTCATCTCCGGCGTGATCGATGGAGTGGGCGGTGTCCTTGGGTTTGTGCCGCTGATACTCTTCATGTTCTTTGCAATAGCGTTTCTTGAGGATACGGGATACCTTGCCCGCGTAGCCTATATGCTCGACCGCATCTTCCGCACGTTCGGCCTGCATGGCAGTTCGGTCATGGCCTACATTATTTCGGGGGGGATCGCCGGCGGCTGCGCGGTTCCTGGAGTGCTTGCCACGAGGACCCTCAGAAGTCCGCGCGAGCGCATCGCAACGCTGATCACGGCTCCTTTCATGAACTGCGGGGCCAAGCTGCCCGTTTTTGCGATGCTTATCGCGGCTTTTTTCCCGGAAAAAGAGGCCCAGTTGATGTTCGTGTTGACCATTCTGTCATGGATAGCCGCGCTGCTGATCGCAAAGCTGATTCGGTCGACTGTTCTGCGCGGACCGAGCACGCCTTTTTTGTTAGAGCTGCCTCCATACCGCCTGCCTACTTTCAAGGGTCTGCTGATCCACACATGGGAACGGGCCTGGCAGTATGTCCGAAAAGCCGGTACGATCATCCTTGCATTTTCGATCCTGTTTTGGGCGCTGATGTCTTTTCCAGGGCTTCCAAAGAGCGAGAAAGAACTCTATGATCAAATACGGGGTTCCATTCTGGCCGAGGCGCCGCAAGGCGTGAGGAAGTCGCTGTTGAATTCGAAGGCGTCTGCTGAATCTTCCAATGCCGAAACCGCACCTTACAGGCTTCGGCTGCAAGGGGTTGATTACGAAGAAGCCCATGCGGCCCTTAAAAATTCGATTGCGGGCAGAATAGGGTCTGCTCTTGCAACCATTACTGCCTCAAAAAACGGATTTGACTGGCGCATCAATGTCGCCCTGCTCTCCGGTATTGCGGCAAAGGAGATCATCCTATCGACAATGGGCACCGCCTACTCGCTTGGATGGAGCAGGCGAGGGGAGAAGATACCTCTGAGCGGGCGTCTTGCGGCAGATCCGTCCATGACCCCGCTAAAAGCTTTTTCACTGATTATTTTTATTATGTTATATGCGCCCTGTTTGGCGACCATTACTTGTATCATCCGTGAATCGTCGTGGAAATGGGGACTTTTTTCAATGACCTTCAACACTGCGGCGGCGTTTATCATATCTATGCTTGTTTACCGCGGGGGGATATGGCTGGGATTGGGATAGCACCCATTAAATCCGTTAATCCGGTCAAAAAGCAGGGGTCTCATATGTGGCAGATCGCGCTTATATTAGTGATTGTCGCGGCAGTGTCGGCGTATCTGATAAGATATTACTGGAGGGCGTACCGGTCCGAGTCATGCGAATGTTCGTCTTGTCCGGCCCGCCAGACGGGATGTGAGTGCCCGATGCCGCCGAAATTCGGGAGCGAGGAGCAGGGAGCAGGGAGCAGGAATTAAAAGGCCTTTGCTTTTCTTCTCGCTTCTCGCTTCTCGCTTCATCTTGGGGACGAATCAGCTATGAAAATCGATATCTCTTTTGGAGGAAATCCTCCCCATACCTCGGAAGTATTCATTGGTGAGGAGATCCTGGAACACATCCCGGGCCGTCTCGATGCGGCGCTCGGAGGACGCTCCGCCTACTGGATATGGGATGAGGAGGTATGGGCGCTGTGGGGACGCAAGGTTCTAGATATGGGTTGGCCCGTCGACAGGGACGGCCAGGTTATAATGTTTACAGCCTCGGAACCCGATAAACGCCTTGGCTCGGTGGAGTTTTTGGCAAGGCGGCTCATAAGCGCCGGGGCCAACCTCGACAGTGCTATTATAGCAGTCGGCGGAGGAGTGACAGGAGACGTCGCCGGATTTCTGGCATCTATCTATATGCGCGGCATTCCCTGCTTTCAGATCCCGACAACCCTTCTTGCCCAGGTGGACAGCAGCATCGGCGGCAAGACAGGAGTGGACCTGCCGGAAGGCAAGAACCTGGTCGGGACTTTTCACCAGCCAAAGCAGGTCTATATCGATCCGAGGTTTGTCACCACCTTGCCCGATGAGGAATTGAGGCAGGGAATGTCCGAGGTGATCAAGTCGGCTATGATCGGAGACGAAGTGCTGTGGAAATTTGTGGAAAACAGCTCCGATGCAATCAAGAAACGGGACCCCGATGCCCTGCTCAGAATAATTTCCGCCAGTTGCCTGCTCAAATCCAATATCGTTCAGGCCGACGAAAAGGAATCGGGTAACCGGCGATTTTTAAACCTTGGGCACACTGTAGGCCACGCGCTTGAAAAACTTACCGGCTTCAGACTAAAACATGGCGACTGTGTTGCGACCGGTATGATCGCAGCAGCGACACTTTCGCACAGGCTCGGCAAATTGAAGATGGAAGATCTTCAAAGGCTGAAAAACATTTGCGAAATCTGGGAAATGCCCGTGGGCATCCCTTCCTCTATAGATTCCCTGGCCATACTCGATGCAATACACAATGACAAAAAGCGTATCGGCGGAAAGCTGCACTTTATAATGCCCGTCCGGATAGGCAAGGTCATAGAATTTACCGGCTTCGATCACGAGGAATTCGCAAAGGTGCTGAAGTCTCTTGGGGCGGGATGAAAGAAGCAAAGGCAAAAGAAGAAAACGAAATAGTTTCTGGTGGGCACGGTAAAGCCGTGCCCACCCTACATCTATTTCATGGTTTCAGGGTGTCAATCTTTTACTGCTCACTGCATCTAATGCTGTCTCGATATGTCTGCATCTTTCAAGGTCGTAAAAATCAGCCTGCCTGCGGTGGTCTGAAGAATGCTGGTTACTGAGACCTCCACTTCTTTTCCAAGAAGCCTGCTGGCGTTTTCCACAACTACCATGGTCCCGTCTTCCAGGTATGCTATCCCTTGCCCCTGCTCCTTGCCTTCTTTCAGGATATGGAGCCTGAGCACCTCACCGGGCAGAACCACAGGTTTCAGGGCATTGGCAAGCTGGTTTATGTTCAGGACCAGAATTCCCTGGACCTCGGCCACCTTTGACAGATTGTAATCGTTTGTGACTATCTTGGCGTTCAGCCTTAACGCAAGGGCCACGAGCTTGGCATCGACGTCGTTCAGGTTTTCAAAATCCTGCCTGTCGATCCGGACCTCGATCATTTTTTCAAGCTGAAGGCGCTTGATGATGTCCAGGCCCCGCCGGCCTCGCACTCTTCTTGTAGGATCAGGGCTGTCCGCGATGTGCTGGAGCTCTTGTAGTACGAACTCGGGAATCACCAGCACTCCCCCCAAAAAGCCTGTCTCCACAATGTCCGCGATTCGTCCGTCTATGATCACGCTTGTATCGAGAATCTTGGTCAGGGGATTTCCACGCATTCCTTTAACGAACCAGGGCCAGTTCGGAGCACGCAGTTCCTCAATTTTAATACTGCCCAACACCATCCCTATATAGCCAAAAATGCAGGATAAAATAATATAGATGACAACGCTGATCGTGGTGTTCTGCATAGAGGCAAATCCAACGCCGATGAGCTTGGCGATGGAAAGTCCAAGAACCAGGCCGACGGTGCCGCCTACCAGGACTTTCAAAGCGATATGCTTGATGAGTTTTTCGACTCCGAGGCCCGCTATGCCCACAATGATGCCGCCCGCCACTCCGGCCCAGGGCGCCCAACTATAATGGACCGTACTTTCATTGTTGAGGCTTACCGCAATAAGGTAGCCTCCGAAGGCACAAATCACAACCAGGACGAGTTTCAAAATGAGCCAACCCCATTTCATATTTCTCACCCCCTCTCTGATAATAATATGCGGGCAAATGCAAAAAAATGCCAGTTCAAGGAAGGAAACTTTGATGACAAATTTTTGGAATGGAAGAAAGACTCGGCTGAGACAACGCTATGTCAGCATCTCGAAAATGGAACGCTCGATTTCACTTTCTGTAACGTCCTGAACTATGGAAAGCTCTTTGAGAAGCAGAGTTCTTGCCGTGTCCAGCATCTTTCTTTCCCCGAAAGAGAGTTCTTTGTCGCCCTTGAGGACTGTGAGATCACGGAGGACCTCGGCAAGCTCGTAGATGGAACCGGTTTTGATTTTTTCCATGTATTCGCGGTACCGTCTATTCCATGTTCCGCCGTTAACCGAGACTTCCCTCCTCAGAAGGATGTCAAAGACCCTGGGAATGTCGGTCTGAGTAATCAGGCCCCGTAGTCCAACCGTTTGAGCGTTCGGTACCGGAATCATGATTTTCATATCGTTGTCCAGGATACGCATAACATAGAAATCCTGGTTCTTCCCGCCAATGCTTTTGCACTCGATGGATTCGATTTTCCCAACGCCATGAGCAGGGTAGACAGCCAGATCGCCAATTTTAAACATTAAGACCTCCAGACTCCAAACAAAAAAGGCCGAGAAAGCGAAGCAAATGAATTTTATCATTACTCGGGCTTTTTGCAAAGAGTTAATACGGGGGAGTGAGAGCGGGGAACAACGAACGTGCGAAGGGGAGAAGCGGAAAAAAAGGAAAAAATCGCCCGTGCACGGTCCCTGTTTCCACTTTTTGGTCTTGAACGGACATTAAAACGGTGTAGTCATCACTCCTCACCTTCATGCTTTTGCTGCAGCATAGGGGCGAAGCGTTTGTCCGTTTGCTCGGTCTCGGTTTTTATTCGCTCCTGGAGCTTGGCGTATGCCTCCTCGAGGGACTTTTCCATCACCACGATTTGGCCCTGGCTCACGATCAACCTCTTTAGTTCAGGAATTTTGAGCCGCGTTGCGGATTTTAGATAGACGGGCTGAATGTATAGTATCACCTTGCCGACCGGCAGGATTATCATCTTGCCCCTGTCCACCTCGGAGCCCGCCTGGTCCCAGAGTGTAAATTGCTGGGCTATGGTCGTGTCCTGGTTTATCAGGGCGTAAATCTGCGACGGACCGAAGACGAGTTCTCCCTTTGGAAAATTGTAAACGATGATTTTTCCGTAATGGGGAGGGTCACAGCCAACCAGGGTGAGCGACCGGAGATTATCACGCCCGCTCGGGCTCATCGGCTGGAGCAGTAAAAAGTCGAATCTGCCGGGCTCTATCAGATCCAGTGTCAGGTAATAGGGCCTGATTTCAGTTGGCTCCATGCCCTTGTATGTCTTTGCGAAATCCCAGACGTCCTCCTGCTGATAGTAAACTTCGGGATCGGTCTGGTGATATTTGGCATAGATCGCCATCTGAATTTCGAAGATGGTCTGTGGGTATCGCACGTGCTTTTTTAATTCTTCCGGCATCCGGGATGCATCCTTGAACAGACCGGGATAGATCCTGCTGTACGCTCCTATGATGGGGTCCTGCGGATCGAAAAGATAGAAATCGATAGTCCCGTCATATGCATCCATAACAATCTTGACCGAATTGCGGATGTAATTAATGTTGCCGGTCTGCGTCGCCAGGGGCATGGACAACGGGTATTTGTCCGAAACCGTGTATGCATCCTGTATCCAGTAGAGTTTTTTCCCGGTGACGACCTGGTATGGATTGCGGTCCAGAACCAGATAGGGAGCGAGAGTTTTAATCCGGTCGGCGAGCTTGCTCTTGAATATTATTCTGGAGTTGGGAACCAGTTCGGACGAAAAGAAAATGTTCCTGTTTTTAAAATAAACCCAAAATACGAATCGCCGTAAAAGCGAATATACAGGCACGCCCCCCTTGCCGCTGTATGAAGTCATGACATTGCTCGAACCTTTGGGGTAGTCTATCTCTCCGGAGCGGTTCGGGGCGATTACATAGTCATTTGCAATTTGCCCAAAGTAGATGCCGGGCTGATCGATTTTGAACCCGTACGAAGATTCAGGCGGACGAAGATTCAGGCGGAATTCCATTCAGAAACCAGACCATCGGCTCGCCGCCGCTCTGGCTCGCCGGTGTCATCACGGTCCCATATCCATGAGTGTAGGAAAGATGTTCGTTTATCCAGTTGCGGGCGCCTTGCGGAATTTGCGCATGGTTGAGCTCGCGGGCTGAAAGAAAAACCTGCTGGTAAATGCCGTTTACGGTATAGCGATCTACGTTCACATTGGGGAAATCATAGTAGGTCCGGAGGTTTTGGAGCTGATTGTAGACATTGTCAAGCAGTTCGCCGTCCCAGACCGGAGTGTTGCGAAGAATCGCCTGAACATCGGGCACGGATATATCGGTAGGAATACGTTCGGGGCTCAGGTCCCGTACCTCCACGTCATCGAGCCTGTAGCCCGAAAGCGTCGATTGGATGTTGTTACGGATGTAGGGCCTTTCCATTGAACTCTCGTTTGGCTTGACTAAATATTTTTCGACCGTCTGGAGAAAGAAATCCGAATACCTGGCGCCAAGAGCAAGGACGAACAAGAGAGCAAACCCTGCGAAAACCCTCACGCCCTTGCGGGCATTGATCAGGTAAATCAGGGATATAGCGGTTCCGCTCAACAATATGAGGCAAAACCAGATCAGCAGCCAGGTAAGTTTCAATTCGACGTAGCCCGGGCCGAAAAAGAGCGGGAGATGGCTTCCGGAATATAGAAGGCCGTAGCGTTGAAGAACGAAATCCCAAATTTCGATCAAAAACACCAGGAAGGTCAGTATGCTGACGTGCACGCCGGCCCCGGTGGCAAGCCGGTTTCCCTCCTTGAGAAGGATTCGTCTTTCGATCAGATACAGGAGCAGGATTGCGGCGAGCAGAATACCAAAAGCCATGAGCAGGCGGTGCTGGATAAGCGTATATATCGGATAGGCGAAAAGATAATATGCGATGTCTTTGCCGTATATGGGGTCGGCCGCCTTTGCTCCGGGAGAGAATATATAGAGCAAAAAAGCCTCCCAGCGCTCGTAGAGGGGAAGGGCGATCGCGACGGAAAGAATTAAGGAAAGAGGTGCATAGATCGACATCGAGCCCGTCCGAAATGCCCGGAGCAGATGCCGGTGAGCTTTGAGCGATTCTGCGGTGTCGGTTTTTGCCGACGAAGGGGTGCCGAGAAAGCGGGATGCTATCCAAAAATTAAGGAAGAATATCAAGAAAAAGGATATGGAGACCGACCCCAATACGGCATACTTGTAAAGCGTGCGCTGCCAAAAATAGGCTCCGTAGCCGACCGAATCGAACCACCAGAGATCGACCAGGAAATGTGAGAAAAAGAAGCTTAGGGCTATTGTGATACCGGCAATAGCTGCGATTGACCCCACGGCAACAGCCAGCCATCGTCTCCAGTGAACCATTCATCTCTCCTCGATTCAGAAAAGCAGTGAACAGCAGTTACAGTAAGAAATAAGAAATTGAAAGAATAGCATAAGTAAGCCGCAATCGCTTAACAAGTTTAATCATTAAGAGTGAAGAGTGAAGAGTGGGTGGGAAGCGGGAAGCGGGGAGCAAGAAGCAAGAAGCAGGGAGATAAAAAGAGGGTTTGTATTCCCGCTCCTCGCTCCCCGCTCCCAGCTTCATGACTTTATGCAATCATGTCCTTGACGCCGGCCTGTTCTTCGAGCAATTCCTTAAGAGTTATATCCATCTTTTCTCGCGAGAAAGCGTCGATTTCCAGTCCCTTCACTCTTTCGTACTTACCGGGAGTGCAGGTAACCGGCACGCCATAGATGACGTCTTCCGGGATTGCGTAGGAGCCGTCGGACGGAAGGCCCATCGTGACCCATTTGCCGCCGGTGCCAAGGGCCCAGTCATGCATGTGCATAATCGCAGCATTGGCGGCAGAACCAGCCGAGGAGAGTCCTCGGGCTTCGATGATTACCGCGCCGCGTTTGCCGACCCGGGGGATGTATTCGTTCTTGTACCAGCCCTGATCGACAAGATCGAGCGCTGCTTTCCCATCGACAGTGGCAAAGCGGATATCCGGATACATGGTGGGCGAATGGTTTCCCCACACCGTCAACTTTTCGACTGAATCGACGGGTTTGCCAACCTTGTTTGCGAGCATGGACCTGGCGCGATTGTAATCGAGGCGAAGCATGGCGGTGAAATTGGCCTTGGGCAGATCAGGGGCCGATTTCATGGCGATCCAGGCGTTGGTGTTCGCGGGGTTGCCAACGACCAGCACCCGAATATCGCGCGAGGCGACTTCATTTATCGCTTTTCCCTGTTCTATGAATATCTTTGCGTTTTCCAGCAACAGGTCCTTGCGCTCCATGCCGGGGCCGCGCGGTCTTGCGCCAACCAGAAGGGCGTAGTCCGCGTCCTTGAAAGCGACCTTAGGGTCGCTGGTGCCGACCATTCCAGCCAATAGAGGGAACGCGCAGTCCTCAAGTTCCATCATCACTCCCTTGAGGGCCTGCTGGACCTTTTCTATCGGGAGTTCCAACATCTGCAGGATGACCGGCTGATCTTTTCCAAGCATCTCACCGCTGGCGACGCGGAATAAGATAGAGTAGCCGATCTGGCCTGCGGCACCGGTTACCGACACACGAACAGGGGGTTTGGCCATTTTTGTTTCTCCTATATCAACTTGAGTGCGAAAAAGATTGTCTACCCTATTACCACGAGCACATCACCCTTTTGGACGCTTTGGCCGTCCTTGCAGCATACCTGTTTTACAGTTCCCGAGGCTGGCGCAAGAAGTGAGTTTTCCATCTTCATGGCTTCGAGGATCATTACCACGTCGCCTTCCTTTATCGCGTCGCCCTCTTTTACTTCGTAGCGAACGACCATGCCGGGCATGGGGGCTTCGAGCTTTGTGCCGCCTTCAACGGTAGCGGCCGCCTGCCTGGGCGCTGCGACCGGGGCTGGTGCGGCCGAAGCAGGCGCTGGCGCGGGCCTCGGAGCAGGTGCTGCCGCCGGGATCATGCCCGTGATTATCGGAGTTCCGCCGACTGCTTCCACTTCCACGGAAAAGTAATCGCCGTCGATAAACACGTTGAACTGACGGGCTGCGCCGCTTTTAGCGGGGATTTCCTTATTTGGCTTCTCGACCAGCAGCCCTGCCTTGGCCTTCCGGACTAGCTCGGCTTCCTTCGCGCAGTTTTCAAGGGTCTTGGGCAGGACCTCGGGAGGAACGGGCTCGTTGCCGTATTTCCAGTTCAGGAAACGCTTTCCCGTAATGGGGTACATTCCGTAAATGAGGACGTCGTCAATGTCTTTGGCCAATCCCTTCATATCCTCATGATTCCTGGGCATTTCAGGTTCGAGGATCTCAGCTGGACGACCCGCGAAGGGGACCTCGCCTCGAGGATAACTTTTGAGGGCCTTCTTCTGGATTGCGGGGTCCACCGGGACCGGGGTATGTCCATAGAGGCCGAAGAAGAGGTCCTTGGTCTGAGCGGAAATCATCTTATAGCGCTCTTCGGGTGTATCGAAGAGAACATTGTTGACGGCCTGAATGCCTACTATCTGGCTGGTGGGTGTTACCAGGGGCACCTGGCCCATTTCCTTGCGGACCTGTGGAAGCGCGTGGAAAACATCATTGAGCCGGTCTGAGGCGCCCATTTCCCGGAGCTGGTTGATGAGGTTCGAGAGCATGCCGCCGGGTGTCTGATGGAGCAGAACGGCAATGTCGATAATGGACATGCGGTCATCGAGCAGGTGGCGATACTTTGGCGAAATTTTCTCGAACCATTCACTGCATTTTGCAAGCTGATGGAGGTCAAAACCGGTGTCCCTGTTAGTATGTCGCAGGGCCATCACCAGCGGTTCGATGGCGGGGTGAGAGCTGCGGTACGCCCAGGGAGCCAGGCAGGTGTCGATTATGTCCACGCCGGCTTCGATAGCTTTTAGCAGCGCAAGGTCTGACATGCCTGAAGTGAAATGGCTGTGCAGATGGATAGGGACCTTTATATTCTCTTTAAGGGCTTTGACCAGGTAGTAGGCATCATAGGGGGCAATAAGACCCGCCATGTCCTTGACGCATACGGTATCAGACCCCATATCTTCGAGCTGCTTGGCTTTCTTTATGTAATAGTCCAGGTTGTAAACCGGGCCGCCCATCCTCGGTTCGGTCAGGGAGTAGCAAATGGTTCCCTGGAAATGCATTCCATTTTTCTTAATAGGCTTGATGACCGTTTCGAAGTTGCGGAAATCATTCAGGGCGTCAAAGGTTCGGAAGATCTCGATGCCGTTTGCAATCGCCCGCTCGACGAATGCCAGCGCCATATCGTCCGCATAGTTGCGGTAACCGACGAGGTTCTGGCCCCTAAGCAGCATGGAGAGCTTGGTTTTCTTGAGATATTTCTTCAGCAGCCGGGGTCTTTCCCAGGGATCTTCATTAAGGAATCGGTGCATGGTGTCGAAAGTCGCTCCGCCCCATACCTCCATTGCCCAAAATCCGACCTTTTCCATTTCTTCGGCAATAGGTAAAAGGTCTTCAGTTCTTCCGCGAGTGGCGAAAAGAGACTGATGACCGTCGCGGAAAGTCAGGTCTTCCACCTTGACCGGATTGTCCACCTTGACCGGCTTCTCATCAAGAAGGTTCGCAATTAGTGACGTACCATGCACATGTGAATTATTCATATTCCTCCGTCTCCTTTTCACTTCCCTTTCACTCTTAGCGCGGCAAGCGCATTTGCCAGGTCCACCTGATGTTCATGGCCGCCTGTCTTCCAGCCAGCGCAAACGGACTGCTCATGACCACCGGCTGCTGCACCTGCGGGCTCCGCTGCTGCGTAATCAGCGCCTCCTGCTCGGACTGAAGGTAAAGCCCAACAGCGGCCGTAATAGCTGCAACCTGCTTTGCATCAACGCTCATCGGTAAAATCCCTTTAGAAAGAGTCACAAGTCACAGGTCCGCGAGTCGCGGGTCAAGAGCGGCAAGACCCAAGACACCTCTACCTGTTGCCTTTCACTTATCGCCTTTTTTTAAGCGGCTCGGCGGGTCTTCTTCTTCAGATTGCTGATCCTGCGGCGGAAAGAATCGGCCAGTTTTTCGTTACCGGTTTCTTCGGCTTGTTCCCGCTTGTCTTTGAGCCCCTTGATTTTTACCTTCAGCGCACGGATATCGATTTCTGTTTTCTTGCTCTTCTCCTCGACAATCCCGCGCACTTCTTTGATCGCTGCTATCAGCTCGGCCTTGTTCATGCCATGCACGCCTACGACCTCTCCTGTGGTGACGCAGATCTCGCGAAGTTCTTTTGCGGTCATCTTATCGAGTGGCTTTTCTTTCTTCTCTTTTTCCTTCTTACCCATTATTTCTGCTCCTTTTCGATTTGCTGCTTATCGAACATCTCAGCAATCTTGAGAAATGGTTTGAATAAATCTATCGGTATCGGAAAGATAGTAGTCGAATTGTGCTCCGTGGCAATTTCGCGTAAAGTCTGTAAATAACGAAGCTGAAGGGCGACGGGCCTTTTTTCAATAATTTCGGCAGCCGCAGAAAGACGGTCGGCAGCCTGAAACTCCCCTTCAGCGGCTATTACCTTGGCGCGCCGCTCGCGTTCGGCTTCGGCCTGCTTTGCCATTGCCCGTTGCATTTCCTGGGGCAGGTCGATCTGTTTGAGTTCGACAAGGGAAACTTTTATTCCCCATGGCTCGGAATGACTGTCCAGAATTTCCTGGATATGCGCATTGATTTTGTCCTTTTCCGAGAGCAAAGTATCAAGTTCGCCGTGGCCGCAAACCGTACGCAGCGTCGTCTGGGCCAACTGGCTTGTGGCATAGAGATAATTTTCAACTGAAACGATAGCCTTTACAGGGTCGACTACCCGGAAATAAATTACAGCGCTTACTTTTACAGAGACATTATCGCGCGTGATAACGTCCTGTGTGGGCACCTCCTGGGCAATTACCCGAAGACTTACCTTCTGCATCCGGTCGATCACCGGGATAAGCAGGATGATTCCGGGTCCTTTGGCGCGAATGACTCTTCCGAGCCGGAAGATTACGCCCCGCTCGTATTCGTTTAGAATACGAATCGCATTAGCGAGGAAAAAGACCGCCAAAATAATTATGGCTATGACCGAAGCACTCAGGTTGAAGAACATTGAGCCCCCCTAAAAAAGGTAAAAGTAAAAAGGCAAAAGGTAAAAGGGCAAATTATTTTTTCTTCTCACCTTGCTCTTTGTGCTAGAGCATATTTTCACTATCTACCACCGATCTTTTTCACTTTCAACTTTAAATTGTTCATTTCCAACACTTCCACCTTTTCTCCGACCTCGATTCGCTCATCAGACTGTGCGTTCCACAACTCGCCGTTCACGAATACCTTCCCCTCGGGGTCAATTTCACTTCGTGCCAGACCAGACATCCCCACCATAGCATCCCGGCCGGACAGCGGTTTTGCCGCCTGCGCCTTGAAAGAAAGGCGTGCGACAGCGGCAAAGAACAGGGATACGGCCGCTGTTGTGGGCAGAAGAACCGATAACGCAATCTGTCGGGGCTCCTCCGGGTTTCTGAACAGCATAAGCGATCCGAGCACAAGGCACACCACCCCGGCAATGCTCAACAGCCCGTGCGAGGCGATTTTTATTTCAGCGAAGAAGAACACCAGCGCCAGTAGAATTATCAGAAACCCGGCGTAGTTCACCGGAAGAGTCTGGAGAGCATAGAGAGCCAATATAAGGGAAATCCCGCCAATTACTCCGGGAACGACAGCGCCGGGGCTGGAGAGCTCGAAGTATAGTCCCGCCAATCCTATCATTAGAAGGATATAGGCAAGATTTGGATCGCTTATGATTCTCAGGATGCTGTGCTGGATACCTGGAGAGATGGTTCGCTGTTCCAATCCCCGGGTTTTAAGAACTACGGTGGTCCCCGAGCGCTGAAGATGCCAGCCGTCAAGCTTATTTATGAGATCGGGCAGATTGTCGGCGACGAGGTCTATGACGTTGAGTTTGAAAGCTTCCCGGGCCGTGGCCGATACGCTCTTGCTGATGGAATCCTCCAACCAGGCCGAGTTTCTGCCCCGCTGAGCAGCAATGCTTCTGGCGAATGCGAGCGTGTCGTTCATGACCTTTTCGTTCAACGAGGAGGGCACGTTCTCTCCTCCTCCCGTTACCGGGTGCGCAGCGCCAATGTTGGTGCCGGGCGCCATTGCCGCAATGTCGGCCGCAGCAGTGATGAAAACCCCTGCTGAAGCGGCCCGTGCGCCGCTCGGATATACGTAGACGACAACCGGTATCCTGGAATTGAGAATAGCCTGGCAGATCCCGCGCATGGAAGTCATCAATCCGCCCGGGGTGTCCAGAAGAATGATCAGGCACTCGGCCTTATCATCCACGGAACGATTGAGGGCATATTCCATGAAATCCTCGACCCCCGGATTTATCGTGTCCTTTATTTTAACGATATCGATGTGTGCCTGCTGAGATTTGGCCGGCGAGAGCGCAAACATGAACACCCCTGCCGTTAAAAGCGCTGTAATCCAAATGAATTGCCTGATAGTCATGTCTATATCAATCTTCAGCGGTCAGTTGTTCATGCCACCACGGGAGACTTTGAAACCATGAAAGGGGACGCGTCAACCACTCTTGCCGCCGCCGAAGGTTTGAGTGGAATTCCGGCCGGCGGTCCCACCGCCTAAAGGAGCTTGATCACCTCTTTGAGGTCCTGCCATGCCGCAGCTTTTTGGGAAGGACTTCTCAAAAGATAAGCGGGATGATAGGTGCATATCAGTGGTATTCCGCGCCAGAGCTGAACTTTGCCGCGAAGCTGAGAAATCGGCCGGGTGCTTCCCAGCAGTGTCTGTGCCGCGCTCAAGCCCAGGGCGCAAATGACCTTGGGACTAAGGGCCTGGATCTGCCTGAACAGGAAAGGAGAACACACGGCCGCTTCGTCCGGCAGAGGCGTACGGTTCTCAGGCGGGCGACACTTTACGATATTGCATATATACACATCCTCCCGTGCGAAACCAATTGCCAGGATCATCTTATCGAGCAGCTTCCCGGCCCGGCCGACAAAAGGGCGGCCCTGCCTGTCCTCCTCAAACCCCGGGCCTTCGCCGATGAAAACCAGCCTGCTTTCGGCCGAGCCTTCCCCGAAGACCAGGTTGGTGCGCCCGGAATGGAGCCTGCACCTTGTGCACCCTGTGAGCTCACTGCTTATCCGGGAGAGATCTGAGAGGACTGAACTCAGGACTGAGGACTGAGGACTGGATTCAGGACTGAGGACTGAGGAAGGGGACTCCTCCTTTTGCGCGCGGCGATTCTGCAAGCGCGCATCCAGGCCGCGGCGGCTCGCCGGCAAGTCACTAATGCCTGCGGCCCTGTAGCCCCAGAGGACCCACCGAAGCCGCTCCAAACAGGCGGCAAGCTCATTGGATGTGTCGTAACTAGTCAATCTTTAGCACCTGTAAACAATTGCTCGACCCTGTTCCATATCTCCGAGGCAACCTCCTCCTTAGTCATGGGAACAAGGTCGCTAACGGCGCCGCTTCGCTCGATTATCTTAACTTCGTTGGTGTCGCAGGCGAACCCGGAGCCTTTTCTGGTAAGGTCGTTTGCTACGATGAAGTCGAGGTTCTTTTGGCCAAGTTTTTTCCTGGCGTTTGCAAGAAGATTCTCGGTCTCCGCAGCAAAACCGACCAGCACCTGCGCCGGCGGCTTAACTTCACCAAGGGCGGCGAGAATGTCAGGATTGGGCTCGAAGAGAACACTTAGTCCCTGCTGTGCTTTTTTAATTTTTTGAATGGCCCTTTCCGATGGCCGGTAATCGCTTACCGCTGCGGCCATTACAACGGCGTCCGCATCAGGGGAAAGCCTCAAAATAGCGTCCCTCATTTCCAGCGCGCTCGTAACGCAGGTTCGTTCAACCCCTGCCGGGGCCTCAAGGCAGCAGGGCCCGGAAACCAGGTGGACCCTGGCGGACCTGCGCGAGGCAATCTTTGCCAGCGCATAACCCATTTTGCCACTCGAAGGATTGCTGAGGAAGCGAACGGGATCGAAAGGCTCCCAGGTCGGACCGGCGCTGATCAGGACAGTCTTGCCGGCAAGAGACGGGGGAGTTAGCAGCCGGATTGAACCCTCCATGATATCGCCAAGCTCCGCCAGGCGGCCTGCGCCTTCCTCCTGGCAGGCAAGAGCACCTACTGCCGGCGGCTGAATTCGGTACCCCAGTTCTACAAGGGTCCTCAGGTTTCTTTGTGTGGCCGGATGCTCCCACATCTTAACGTTCATTGCCGGACACACGAGCACCGGAGCAGTTGTGGCAAGCAGTATGGTGGTAAGGTAGTCGTCGGCTATCCCTGCGGCCATTTTGGCCATGAGATTGGCTGTAGCTGGGGCTAGCACAATGAGGTCCGGCAACCTTGCCTTTTGAATATGGGATATCCGCGATTCGGATTCCATGCTGAACAGATCGGTTCCTACCACATTATTGGAAAGGACCTGGAAAGTCATCGGTGTCACGAACTGCTGCGCGTTTGCGGTCATAACCACATGAACCGAGGCGCCCTCTTTGACCAAAAGCCTCACCAGTTCAGCGGACTTATACACGGCTATGCCGCCGCTCACACCAAGAAGGATCGATTTTGCCTTTAGCATAATTGTTTCCGGCTAATGAGCCGCCCGCGTACACCGTGGGTCAGTTTGAAGGCTAACCCGCGGCCGGCGACACGTAGAGTTCAACATAAGTATAATAAGTATCTTCCTTCATCAGTATCACGCAGGCCCTGTCTGATTTGTCGAAAATCAAAAGCGAGCGGCCGGACCTGAACTGAGCCTTCAATCTCCAGCCTTGCTGCGGCATCGCGGATACAAAAAAGTTTACCAAAGAATTAGAATCGACTCTGCCGCGCAATGTCAAGAATCCCATCTTGATCTGCCCGGATTGAAAGACGTAGGAATTTTTTGTTTGTACACTGACCTCGGGAGGGATGGGGATATCGTTGAATTCAAAAAATTTAGTTCCCGAAGCGGAAGGAGAAACCGGGGCGGCAGTGCCGGTGGATTGTGAAGGGGACCCGTAAGCTGGCCCAGGCGCAGGTCCATAGGAGGGCGGCGCCTGTTGGGACTGGCCGACCGGGTTGGGGGGCGGTGCGTTCGAGTGGCTGCTGCAGCCGCAAGCACTCACCAGCAAAATGCACAAAAACGCTATCCGGTATTTTCTGTTGCTGATATTAATTGCCACGGGCTCCCTCCATCAGGAATCAAGCAATTGAGAAATATCATTTTTCGAGCAAAATCAGTTCCTCTATCGGCGTTCTGTGTGATTTCTGGTCGCGGTGAGCCGGATGCCCCACTGCTACAATGGCCATAAGCTCGAGCCGCTCCGGAAGTTTCAGGACCTCTCTGACACGGTCCTTGTTCTTGAGGATTTCTCCTATCCAAACTGCCCCGAGATCAAATGAGTGCAGCGACAGAAGCAGGTTTTGCAGGCAAGCCCCGACGGCCTGGCAATCCTTCGTGTAATCGTATGACGTATCTTTGTCCAGGAACACAGCGATGAGAACGGCTGCCGATTTGAGAGTTGCGGAGTATCTTGTAAGGGCCGCAATGGATTCTTTCGAATCCTTTTCCCAAATGATCGCAAAGCGCCAGGGCTGGTTATTGAGTCCCGAAGGCGCCCAGGAAGCAGCTTTCAGGGCTTCCATAACCGAATCGCGAGAAACTGAGGCATCCGAAAAATGGCGAATGCTGCGCCGTTCAAAAATGGCCTTCATTATGGGTGTGTCTTCCGTTTTCATCGATTTGTCCTCTTTAAAACGAATTTAGATATTGGAATGCTTCAAAGTATCCCACAGAACCGGCTCACTATAAAAGGAATAATTTTGTTTCGACACCGTGGAAGAACGAGCCGTGGAGGGAAGTATCCAGCGAATATAAGGTTTCTAATTTGCATAATAGTCTTATATAATGCATGATTTTAATCTGGACCTGATTGATTAGGATAGTGCATGTCCATCGAAAATATCATCGAAATACGCGGCCTGAATAGTTCTTACAACAGCCGACAGGTACTGTTCGATATCAGTTTCGCCATCCCGAAACACCAGGTAACGGTTATCATGGGAGTCAGCGGCTGCGGGAAGACAACTCTTTTCCGCCACCTTACCGGCCTGAAAAGAACCGGGGCCGGGCAGATCATGGTAGATGGCCAGGATTTGGGCGTGTTTTCCGAAAACATGCTCATGCAATACAGGCGCAGGATCGGCGTGCTGTTTCAGAGCGGCGCTCTGTTCAATTCCCTTTCCCTGATCCAAAATATCGCCATTCCCCTGAAAGTCCTCACAACTGTTCGCTCCGAAGAAGTCAGGAATCTGGCGCTTGCGAAGCTCGAGTTGGTCGGGCTCGCCGAATTTTGCGACTATATGCCATCCCAACTCAGTGGAGGGATGAAGAAGAGGGCCGGTCTGGCAAGGGCGCTGATCATGGACCCCGAGATACTTTTTGTGGATGAACCTTCATCGGGTCTGGATCCCATTACTGCAGCCGGCCTGGATCGTTTGATCCTCAGTTTGAGGCAGACTCATGGAATGACCGTCGTGGTGGTCACCCATGAACTTGAAAGCGCCTTTAAAATAGCAGATGAGATTGTTGTAATGGATAATGGCCGGGTCATGGCTGCAGGCCTCCCCGAAGAAATTCGAAACAGCGTGAATCCACGTGTGCGGCAGTTTCTGAGCCGTGAGCCCGATCCCCGAATATAGGATCAGGCCTGTCACCAATATTTTGTCGAGGAGACATCACGATGATCTTGAAACTGTGCCCGTCTCGATTATTTTCTGGAAAATATAGCGCAGGAGCTTTCCAATGGTAAATCCCGTCCAGTCCCTTGGCGCTTACGCATTGGGGCGGGTATTTTCCGCGGGCCGCCTGGGAATGTTTTTTATCTACACCATTCGTGGAATCGTCCGTCCGCCGGGAAAATTCTGGCCCACAGTAAAGCAGATCGAGTTCATCGGTACGAAGTCACTCCTCGTCATAGGCTTTACCGCAGCTTTCACCGGAATGGTGCTCGCTCTCCAGGGCTACCATACCTTGACCAAGTTCGGGTCCGAAGGCTGGTTGGGGTCTGCCGTCGGACTGTCGCTGATACGCGAACTCGGGCCCGTTCTTTCCGCGCTCATGGTGACGGGCAGGGCCGGATCGGCAACAGCCGCTGAAATCGGCATAATGAGGATCGAAGAACAGATAGACGCCCTTGAGTGCATGGCGATCGATCCTTTTTCCTATCTTATTACGCCCCGATTCATCGCAAGCATGGTTTGCCTGCCGCTGCTTACCGCCTTTTGCGACGTTGTTGGAATTTTTGGCGGCTTTATCATTGGAGTGGGCTTATTAGGAGTAAATGGCGGAGCTTTTTGGGACAGTCTTATTTCAAGCGTGGACTGGGGCGATCTATACATGGGGCTTGTCAAGTCCGTCTGCTTCTCCATTCTTATAGTATGGGTATGCACCTATAAGGGGTTTTATGCCGGCGTGGACGAAGGCAGCTTCGGCCCTGAACAGGTGGGACGGGCCACCACCAATGCTGTTGTGATGGCATCGATAGCTGTGCTTATAAGCGATTATGTAATTACCTCGATCTTGCTTTGATAAACGGGCAAAAAGGAAAATTGAATGGAACCGGAACGAAAGCGGTTAGAGTTCGGCGTTGGTCTTTTCCTGATAATCGGAGTGTTTTGCCTGGGGTATCTTTCTTTTAGTCTCGGGAACTTAAGCATCGGCAATAGCCGCTATGAGCTGGTCGCCGCATTCCCCACGGTCTCCGGATTGAAAAACAAGGCCCAGGTCACCATGGCAGGAGTTGGAATAGGTGAAGTTAAAAGTGTCCGGCTAAAGGACAGCCACGCCGAAGTCACCCTGAGCATAAATAAGAATGTCAAACTTGAGGAAGACTCAATCGCCAGCATAAAAACCATGGGCATCATCGGGGATAAATATGTGTCGATAACACCCGGGGCCTCTGAGTCTTATATTCAAAACGGTGGGACTATACGTGAAACTCAACCGCCGATTGATATCGAAAGTCTTATCTCCAAGTTTGTATTCGGTTCCATGGAGACAAAGAAGTCCGGTGAGTAGAGCCCGACAATCATAAGGAAATCGCATGAAGATATTCGTTACCGGTGGAACTGGTTTTATCGGGAGCTATGTGACGAGGAGGCTTTCCGAATCAGGGCATGAGGTCTTGATACTTACCCGTTCCATGCAGAGGGCAAAGGAATCTGTCCCATGGGCAACCATCGTGGAAGGTGATCCCAAAAAACCAGGCGAATGGCAGCAACGGGTAGCGGAAACAGACGCGGCGATAAACCTTGCCGGAAGCTCTATTTTTACTTTCTGGACTGATTCGGCGAGAAAGGCCATTGTCGAAAGCCGTGTTCTTGCCACGCGTAATCTGGTGGATGCACTGGTTGCTTCGGGCAAAGAAAAGATTTTGATAAACGCATCGGCTGTCGGCTATTACGGAAGCCGTTTGGATGACGAGATTCTGAGTGAGGAAGCTCCTCACGGCTACGAATTTATGTCTCAGATCTGTGTGGAGTGGGAGGATGAGGCCAAAAAAGCTGCCCAGTCCGGAAACCGGGTTGCTCTTTGCAGGTTCGGCATAGTCCTGGGCAGGGGAGGGGGCGCTCTTTCAATGATGACGCCTGTTTTCCGCTACATGCTTGGAAGCTCCATAGGCAGCGGCAGGCAGTGGATGCCCTGGATCCACCAGGAAGATCTATTTAACATTATTTCTTTTCTTCTAAGTGAGAGTGGAATTTCAGGCCCTGTAAACTGTGTGTCTCCGAATCCTGTCAGGAATTCGGAATTTGCCAGGCTCCTGGCAAGGACTCTGGGCCGGCCGGTTGTGCTCCCATCGGTACCCGCTTTCTTGATGCGCACCATTCTGGGTGAGTTCTCAAACGTAGTACTCAAAGGTCAAAGGGCCGTTCCAAAAAAATTGATGGAAACCGGCTTTTCATTTAGATTTCCCACCTTGAACCAGGCCCTTGAAGACTTGACAAAGTGAGTTCTGCGGCCTCTTTGAACCAGGGACGGTCAAGAGAACAAAACCATGGGCAGCTAATTCGTTATTTTCAAACTCTTCCTCACTCAGTATCATATTCTCAAAACAGGTCTGTACGATGCACAATTAATACTGATTTGGTAGAGTTATGTACTGAAGTGCTAGTCTTAGGTTAAATCAGTATTTAGGTAATTAATCACTTGACATTCTTCATTTTCTTTTGTAGGGATTTTTCATTAGGGGAGCTTGTTGTTCGGTCCTTAGCGGCAAGCGGCCTGGATCGGACCGCAAAAAAGTGGAGTTTTGCAAGGATTGCTCGAAGTAGCGAAACTGCAAGCAATGGAACCGGGACCAGCGAAAGAAAGGAATTGGAGAGATGTCGGAAGGCCGAGTGAAATGGTTCAACGACAAAAAGGGCTATGGCTTTATTGAAACCAATGATCAGGGTGACGTTTTCGTCCACTACAGTGCCATTTCGTCCGAAGGATTTCGCTCTTTGAGTGAGGGAGAGCGCGTGAGTTTCGACGTGGAACGTGGACCAAAAGGACCGCAAGCGGTTAACGTCAAGAAACTTGTTTAACTAAATCGTTTAACAGCTTGGTCCGCAGGGCGGACAAGGTCTTGTCTGCGCGGAGTTGTGAAAAGGCAGTCGGCCGGGATTTTTCCGGCCTTTTTTATTTGGAGGGCGCGGAGAACCGGCAAAAGAGAAGGCGACAAAAGAGAAGGCTGCACGCGGAGGCGCGGAGGGCGCGGAGAAAGAATTGAGGCGCTTGGTGCGCCTTTTCATATGGTTTCAAGGTGTCCCGCAGGGACATGAATAACTGTCTTTGCTTTTCTCCGCGATCTCCGCGTCTCCGCGTGCCACCCGATCTGTTTTCCTCCGCGACCTTCTATTCCAATTCGATGGCAGGGGCGAGATCGTCCTGTTTCCCCAGTTCGAAGCGTACGCATTCCCAGTTCGGTGACTGTTGGAGCTTGCGGCAACTTTCCCGCACCAGGTCGGGGTGATTGTTGGTCTCGCTCAGATGGGCAAGGGTAACGCACCTCAGGTCTTCATGATACACCACTTCAAGGAGATTGCAGGCGTCTTCGTTTGACAGATGGCCGTGGGCGCTCCTTATTCGTTGCTTGAGAAACCAGGGGTATGGGCCGTCGGTAAGCATGTTGACGTCGTGGTTGGCCTCAAGGACAAGGCCGTGACAGCCTTTCAACCTCACTTTGACCAGGTTTGTGGCTATTCCGAGGTCTGTACATATCCCAAGGCGCAGGCCATTGTTTTCGATGATGAACCCGGACGATTCTCCAGCATCATGTGAGGTGGCAAAGGGGTGAATTGCAAGGTCGCCGATTGTAAAGCTGCTTCCGGTCCTGAAGACGGTAACTGAAGCGCACTGGCCAATATTAGGGGGCAGATTTTCAAGGGTCCCTCTTGTCATGTAGACCGGCAGGTTGAACTTTCTGCTCAAGGTTCCGGCGGCGCTGACATGATCACTATGTTCATGGGTTAGCAGGAGCGCATCAAGATTTTTTGCCTGCACCGGCGTTTTTGCAAGACGGCCCACAAGTCCCTTGCAGGTGGTCCCCGCATCGACAAGAACCCGTGTCTTTTCACTGCATACCAGGATCGAATTACCCCGGGAGCCGCTTGCAAGCACCTGGAAAAGCAGGGACATCGGGCCGTATCCTCTGATTTAAGATTCGATGTCCACAGGGCCATAGAGCATCGAGGCCATTTTATCCGGGCTGTAAACAGTGCGGAACCATGTCTGTATTTCTTCGGAGGTAATCGAATTTATTTTGTTTTCGATTTCTTCAAAAGGAACGTAGCGGCCGAACAGAAACTCATTTTTTGCAAGCCGGTTCATGCGATAATCGTTGCTCTCGGCATTAATGTACATATTGCCTTTGATATATTCCTTGGCTGATCTGAGTTCGGCCTCAGGAATGGGATCCCGGGCGAGAATTGAGAGCTGCTCGTTAATCAGGCGCTGGACTTCCCGAACATTCTCCGGAGAAATACCTGCGTAGATGCCGAGCATTCCGGAATCTTCATGACTGTGAGAAAAAGAATAGACTGAATAGGCCAAGCCGCGTTTTTCCCTGATTTCCTGGAAAAGGCGGCTGCTCATGCTGCTCCCGAGTATGACATTGAGCAGATGTGAGGCGAAACGCGTTTCTTCGGTCTGTGAAGTCCCCCGCATGCCGATTACCAGGTGGACCTGTTCGAGGTCTTTTTTAACTACCTTGGAGAAGAAATTACACTCCGGAGGATGGCGCTCAGGCAGCAGGCTCGAGGTGTTGAGCGTTTCCATGGCAGGGGCGATAAGGTCGAGAAAGTTTTGGTGTTCGAGATTTCCGGCTGCCGATATTACAATTCTTCCAGGGTTGAAACGGTGGGTTATATAGTCGATCATTTCCTTGCGATTGGCCTTTTCAACGGTTTCAACCGACCCATAGATAGGCAATCCAAGCGGGTTTTGATTCCAGAAATCTTGCTGGAACAGTACATGGATGAACTCATCGGGTGTGTCTTCGACCATCCGGATTTCCTGGACAATGACACTTTGCTCGCGCTCTATCTCCGCAGGGTCAAAAACCGATTGGAGAAAGAGGTCCGAAAGAAGATCGGTCAGCAACGAAAGGTGAGAAGCAAGGACTTTGGCATGAAAACAGACGTTCTCCTTGGATGTGAAGGCGTTGGCAAAACCGCCCACCGAATCGAATTCCTTGGCGATGTCGAGAGCGCTTCTACGTTTTGTGCCTTTGAAAAGCATATGTTCGATGAAGTGCGTGATACCGCGCTCGACTGGGCTTTCATCGCGGGAACCGGCGTTTACCCAGATTCCGGTCGAAACCGAATGGGCGTATGGAATTTTTTCAGTGACTAGCCTGATCCCATTACGGAGAACCGTTTTCTGGTACAATTTGCCCCCTTGTAAATTTAAGGGCATAATCCGCCCTTGATTCCAGAATGCCTTTTTTGAGGAAAAAATCTAAAGTTGAAACTGCTCGAGTCCATCCGGAGCTTTCGGACGGACAGGAGCCTCATTAATATACTGCGGTCAATTAGATTCTTTCTGTTCAGTGGGCAGCGCGGCTTTTCGGCTGAGCCGGATCCTGCCGTCCTTGTCGATATCGATAACCTTTACCAGTACCTGGTCACCTTCGTTGACAACATCGGTCACCTTTTGAACCCGCCTGTTTTCAAGTTGCGATATATGGATCAGGCCCTCGGTATTGGGCAGGATTTCCGCAAACGCTCCAAAATCGGTCACTCGAACTATCTTGGCCATATAGAGCGCTCCGATTTCCGGTTCCGTGGTAATACTCCTGATCTTCTGGATCGCTTTGTCGCATGCTTCGGCATCAGGGCTCATTACAACGACTCGACCACTGTCGTCAATGTCGATTTTGGCTCCTGTTTCAGCGACGATGGCGCGTATCACTTTGCCTCCCGGTCCGATAACCTCTCGGATCTTATCGGGATTGATCTGAATGGTCACCACCCTCGGAGCGTAAGGGGAAAGTTCGATCCTTGGTTTTTCTATGGCTTCCTTCATTTTTCCAAGTATATAAAGCCGTCCGGCCTTGGCCTGATCGAGAGCTTTTTTCAATATCTCACGGTTGACTCCGGATATCTTTATGTCCATTTGGAAGGCGGTGACGCCTCTGTCGCTTCCCGTCACCTTAAAATCCATATCGCCAAGATGGTCCTCGTCACCCAGAATGTCCGAAAGGATGATGAATTCATCGCCTTCTTTGATCAGCCCCATAGCAATGCCCGCCACCGTGTCGACAACCGGCACTCCTGCGTCCATAAGTGCGAGGGATGCGCCGCAGACCGTCGCCATGGAACTCGATCCGTTTGATTCGAGCACTTCAGAGACAACTCGGATAGTGTAGGGGAATTCACCATTTTTAGGCAAAGAGGGTTTTATTGCACGTTCGGCGAGTGCTCCATGGCCGATTTCCCTGCGTCCCGGTCCTCTGAGGGGCTTGACCTCGCCGACCGAATAAGGCGGAAAGTTGTAATGGAGCATAAAGGACTTGAAACTCTCGCCGGCAAGGGCATCGATTTTCTGTTCGTCCGAAGATGAGCCAAGAGTAACAACGGCAATCACCTGCGTTTCGCCCCGGGTAAAAAGTGCCGAGCCGTGGGTTCGCGGCAATTTGCCGACCTCAATTGAAATAGGGCGAACCTGATCAAAAGCGCGTGAGTCGATTCTGCGGCGCTTCTGGACCATCATTGTTCGAACGACCTTCTTTTCAAGATCGTCAAGGATCGCCGAGATCTCTTTTTCCCTTCCCTCATAATCCGCAGCCAGCTCTTCTTTGACCCGCGTTTTGAGTTCTCTTTTCCGGTCGCGCCTGGCCATCTTATCGGCGACAGTCATGACTTCCAGCATCTCAACGGTGGCAAGATCCGAAATTCTTCCGACGAGGACCTCGTCGGTAACCACTTCGGGAGCAGCTTCCTTTGCGTTGCCGACCAGCTTCTGCAATTCGTCCTGGGCATCGACCACGGGCACTATGGCCTGGTGAGCGAACATGATTGCGTCGGCAAGGTCTTCTTCGGACACAAACTCGGCCCCGCCTTCAACCATTACGACAGCGTCGCGGGTCCCGGCCACAACGATATTCATGTCGCTTTCAACTAGCTGGCCGGCAGTGGGGTTGATGAGGAATTGGCCATTTACTCTGCCCACGCGTACGGCAGCAACAGGACCGCCAAAAGGAATGGAAGATACGTGCAAAGCTGCCGAAGCGCCGGTAAGGGCTACCACGTCAGGTTCATTTTCCATATCCACTGACATGACGGTGGCGACCACCTGGGTTTCATAAGCCCATTTTTTTGGGAAAAGCGGGCGAATGGGACGGTCGATAAAGCGGGAGGTCAAAGTCTCTTTTTCACTCGGCCGGCCGATTTCCCGCCTGAAAAAGCCTCCCGGTATACGACCGGCAGCATAGCTCATCTCGTGATAATCCACCGAGAGCGGGAGGAAATCAATTCCTTCCCTTACCCGGTCCTCCTTTGTCGCGGCGACGAGCACAACCGTATCGCCATATCTCATCAGAATGGAGCCGCCAGCCTGTTTGGCCATCTCTCCGGTCTCAAATGTGAGGGGCCTTCCGCCAACCTCAACCTGTATTGTATGTTTCATTTATCTTCCTTTTTATCATAAAGATATTTCCGCCCTACCCAATTGGAAAGCGGCGAGTGCACAACAATTGCCCCCGGATTTCAGCGGCGCAATCCGAGTCGTTCGATCACAGTGTTGTAACGATCGACGCTCTTGCGCTTCAAATAATTAAGAAGCTGTCTTCGCTGCCCGACCAGTTTCAAAAGCCCTCTGCGCGAGTGGTGATCTTTTTTATGGCTTTTGAAGTGCTCGGTCAAATAAGTGATCCTTTCACTGAGAAGAGCGATCTGCACCTCCGGAGAACCGGTGTCGGCGGGGTGCACTCTGAAATCGTCAATAACTTCTTTCTTCTTCTCTGGTGTCATTACCACGGCTGTTGTCCTCCTTTTGACAGGATAACAAGGATTAACTCTTTCCGGAGAGGCGAATCCCGTTGTTCATGTCTGAAATTAGCATACTGTTATGAAAAGTTCATTGCGGGCAGGGCCGAGCACTTCGACCCTGTGGCCAAGTGCAAGACCTCCTGCGCTTCGCGCCCGGATAACTGGTTTATCCGGGCTAACCATTCCCACTGGATAATGTTACTAGTTCAGAATGGGAATACCCGAAGACGGCGTGAGCCGCCCGGAGCTGAATTCGGCCACCATAAAGCAGCCAGCGTGTTCGTGTCTGTCACGATCCGCACTGCGCCGGACCAGGCGCAAAAGCACTCCTTTTGTTTATTTTCCCATTCAAGGTCGAGCTGTCCGTTTCTTAACCGTTCCAGGAACTTTTTATCTTCCATCAAAGCCGAAGGCAGATGAGAAAGAGCATCATTGAGGCCGATAATTTCCGCTTCGGCAGGTGCAGCGGAAATCTGTTCCATTCGGGTTGCCCGCTCAAGTGTAAACGGTCCGACGCCGGTGCGTCTGAGGGCGCACAGGTGTGCCCCGCTTCCCAACTTCTGACCAATGTCCGAGGCAAGCTGTCTGATGTATGTGCCCTTTGAGCAGCAGACCTCGATTACAGCTTCGGGCCACTTGAAAGAGTGCAGCGCGATCGAGTGGATACATATCTCTCGCTCGGGCCGTTCCACCTCAATTCCCCTGCGGCTGAGTTCATAGAGCCGGTGTCCGTCAACCCTTGCGGCCGAAAACCTGGGAACCGTTTGCAGGCTTGCGCCTGAAAAAGTTTGTATTATATCGGTCAAATCATTCTCGGAAAAAGTGATGTCACTTTCTCTTACCACCTTGCCGGTCCTGTCCAGGGTGTCGGTTTCCACCCCGAAATGCAGGGTCGATTGATAAACCTTGTTCAGGCTGGTGATCTGGTCGGCGGCCCTGGTCGCCTCGTTTATACATAGCACGAGCACCCCGGTGGCAAAAGGGTCGAGAGTCCCAGTGTGGCCGATCTTGCGGGGTGCGAGCAGCTTTTTTATTTTTGCGGCCGCCTTAGCCGAAGTTATTCCTTCGGGCTTATCCAATATGAGAATGCCGCCTTGCTGCGCTGCGATCATTTCCCGGTCCAATACAATGCTCCCGATTCAATCCTAGTTCATGTAGCTTACGGCTTCGCCAACAAACATCGACCGTACCGCATGGAGGGTACCGGAGATCCTGCACGCTGCAGCCTGCTTGTGTCCGCCACCTCCATAGCGTTGTGCCAGTTTGGCTACATCGATGCCTTCCCTGGAGCGCATGCTTACGTGAATCAATCCATCGTTTACTTCCCTGAACAGGATAGCAAGATCGGCAGATTTGACTGAACGCAGGTGGTTTATGAACCCTTCGCTATCCATGTAGCTCGAAGACGAGTTTGCAAGCATGGAACGCGACAGTTCAGCGGTCACTATCCTGGCGCCGGTATGGAATTGCAATGTCCCCAGCACCTGCGCAAGCAGCTTGAGTTTTTCGGGCGTGGCGGAATCATAGATCTGGGTTGCCAGATAGACTGGATCGGCCCCCATTTCCACAAGAATGGCAGCCACCTCTAAAACGCGCCTGTTCGTATTAGAAAACCTGAAAGAACCGGTGTCGGTAATCAGCCCGGTGTAGAGCACCGATGACAAATTCGCATCAGGCGCAAGCGACAGACTCATGCAAAGATCGAACAGCATCTCGCATGTGCTGCACGCCGACTGTTCAACCCAGCTTATGTTCCCGAATGGCCTGTTGGGGACATGATGATCGATATTAATGATGAAAGGCAATCCACTGATGAACCCCGCGAGTTCGTCACCAACCCTTTCGAAATCACCGCAGTCGACAAGGATTGCCGCATCATATTTTGCTGATTGAATAGGTTTGCTCCGGATCGCCCTGGTTTGCGGCAAGAAGTCAAACTCCGGCGGAATCTTGTCCTGTGCAAATATATCGGCTTTTTTGCCGAGACGTTCGAGTATGAACTTCATTCCGAGAAGAGAGCCCAGCGCATCTCCGTCCGGATGCACATGAGTGGCGACCATAAACCGGTCGTTATCTCGAATGGCCGAAATTATCCTGCGAATTTTCGTTGTTTTTTGCTCACTCATCCTTATGTAACTCTTTCAGAAGCCTGTCTATTTTGTCGCCGTATTCGAAAGAAATATCGTAATCGAAATGGAGCTGGGGGATATATCTGAGGCTCAACATTCTCCCCAACTCGGCGCGTATGAAACCTTTTGCTTTCTCAAGCCCCGCCGAGGCATTCTTTTTTTCATCCTCGTTCGCCCTTCCCCCCATAATGCAGAAGAAGACCCTGGCATGCTTGAGATCGTCCGAAACGTTAACCCCGCTAATGGTCACATTGGCAACGCGGGGGTCTTTCACACGCCGGAAAACAAGTTCGGCGATTTCCTTTTGGAGCAGTTCAGCTACTCTATCTGAGCGTTTGTATTCCATTTAAATATTTATCAACTCTATTTCGCGGCTGACCAGTTCGGCCAGACCAAGCGAATCCATGAAATCGATTATCCTGTCCAGAAGCGAATTGAGCACGCGGCCATCATTGCCGATCACCGCTATGCCGATGGATGCCTTATGATGAACATCCTGATCGGCAACTTCTGATACCGAGACATTGAAACGGTTGCGGCTTTTTTCCACGAGGCCTTTGACTATCTTCCGCTTATCTTTGAGCGAGTGGATTTCGTAAAGCCTGAAGCACACCATAGCCACACCCACAGTCATTTAAGAACAGTCTCCAGTCGCCTGAAACCAGTCTACAGTAGTCCTTCAGAAGAAGCTTTTCTCTGACGACTAACCACTAACCACTGACCACTATTTTCACGAACCTGCCTTGCGCTCCTGCTCCGGTTCATAGACCTGCTTTATTTCCTGAATCTCATAGGCCTCCAGGATGTCTTTCTCCTTAATATCATTGAAATTCTCGATCCCGATGCCGCATTCGAACCCGGCCTTGACTTCCTTTACGTCATCTTTGAAACGTCTGAGCGAGTTGATTTTTCCGTCATAGACAACCACATTATCGCGAAGGACTCTTGCCCTGGCGTTTCTTTCCACACGGCCGTCGAGTACAGAGCAGCCTGCAATCATTCCCATTTTCGGGACATGAAAAGTTTGTCTTACTTCCGCCCTTCCAATCACGTTTTCTTTGTAAATCGGTTTGAGCATGCCGACAATGGCGCTCCTGATGTCATCGAGGAGTTGATAAATGACATCGTAGTAGCGAACGTCCACCGATTCCTGGTCTGCCAGTTCATGTACCTTCGCATCCGCACGGACATTGAAGCCGATCACAATGGCAGTGGAGGCCGAACCGAGCATAACGTCGGTTTCGGTGATCGCGCCGGTGCCGCTGTGAATGATGTTGACCTTTACTTCGGAAGTCGAGAGTTTGACCAGCGAATCGACAATGGCCTCCAGGGAACCATGGACGTCGGTTTTGACAATAAGTTTGAGTTCCCTGACCTCACCGTCCTGGATCTGGGTGAACAGGTTTTCGAGCGTAACCTTGCTCGATCGGGAAAGCTCCTTTTCCCGGAGCTTGAGCAGCCTATGCTCGGCGACCGCTTTGGCCTGCTTTTCATCGGCCAGCACAATGAAGTCATCGCCCGCGTTGGGCACTCCCGAAAAACCGAGAACTTCGATCGGGATAGAGGGTGAAGCGGCATCAATTTTTTGGCCTCGTCCATCGAACATATTGCGGACCCGTCCCGAATAGATTCCGCAAACGTAAACGTCACCGGCCCTGAGTGTTCCTTCCTGAATAAGGACGGTTGCCACCGGCCCCCGACCCTTATCGAGCTTGGCCTCGATGACTCTACCGCGGGCCATCTTGTCAGGATTGGCCTTCAGTTCGAGCAATTCGGCCTGCAAGAGCACCATTTCGAGCAGTTCCTCGATTCCGGTCCGTTTTTTGGCTGAAATTTCAACCATTGTGGTGGGCCCGCCCCATTCTTCAGGAATGAGCCCATGGTCGGAGAGTTCACGCTTGACTCTTTCGATGTTGGCATTGGGCTTGTCGATCTTGTTTATGGCAACGATAATCGGGACTTCGGCGGCTTTGGCGTGATTTATGGCCTCGACTGTCTGCTGCATAACGCCGTCATCGGCCGCTACCACAAGGATAACGGTATCGGTGACTTTGGCGCCCCTTGCTCGCATGGACGTAAAAGCTTCATGGCCGGGAGTATCGAGGAATACAATGTCTCCCTTAGCCAGCCGGACGTGATAGGCCCCGATGTGCTGAGTGATGCCTCCAGCTTCGCCTTCAATTACCTTGGTGTCCCGGATCGCATCGAGCAATGAGGTCTTGCCGTGGTCGACATGGCCCATAACAGTAACAACCGGGGGCCTGAGAACCAGTTGATCCGCGCGGTCCTCTTTGATGTGCAGCACTTCCTCTTCTTCGAAAGCGGTTTTTTCCACCTCAAATTCGAAGTCGGCGGCGACCAGAGCAGCCGTATCGAAGTCCAGAGCCTGGTTTATATTGACCTGAAGCCCCAGGAGCAGCAATTTCTTTATTACCTCGCCGGCTTTCATGCCCATCTGCTTGGCAAGACTTGCCACAGTGATGGCCTCATCTATCTTGATGCGCTTCTTGCCGACCTTCTGGACAACAGCTTCGGGTTTAGGGGGCTCTTTGAACACCTGCCTGCCCGTCCTGGCCCGTCCGCGGTCACCCTGGGCGGCAAGCTCTTTTTTCGTATAGAGGTCTTCTTTCTGGAAAACTTCTTTGCGGCGCGCGCCGGTTTTGGCCCTTTCGGCCTCTTCGGCTTTGCGGCGCTTCTGCTCCTTTAGAGCGGGATCTACAATTTCGGTGCCTCTGGCCATAAAGCGAGCGGCAAGTTCGGTGAGGTCCGGCTCAGCTTCCTCCTCGGCATCCTCGCCCATGATCTCGGGAAGTTTGATGATCTTTGCCGGTTCCTCTTTTTTCGTTTTCTTGCGTCTTCTCTTCTTGCCTCTTTTTCTTCCCTTATCGTCTTCTTCCTCTTCGTCAATCGCGGCGCCTTTTGGCGGGGGCGCTTTGAAAGGCATTGGCTCGGAAGCAACGGGTGCAGGCGGCTGAACGCTGGGTTTAGCAACCGGTTTGGGCGGCTCGACAACGGGGGCGGGTTTTACCTGTTTTGCCTCTATCCGCGCAGCCTCGGGGACCTTAGGTTCCACCCTTTCAGGCGCTGCTTTGATTATCCTCGCGGCCTCGTATTTGCGCTCGGAGGGTGGGACAGGTTTTGCACTTGGCGCAGAAGGCGGAAGATCAGAAACTTCTTCGGGCGCCTCCGGAACGGCCTCACGCAACTCGACTTCGGCTGGGGGTTCCGAGGGAGTGGCGGGGGCGCCGGGCTGAGCCTCTATCGGCGCCTGGGCCTCGATAGGCGGTTTTTCCAGACTTTCCAGTACAGTTTGATCCGGCAGTTCTTCAGCGGCCGTGACCTGGGGTGCTTCAGGTTCGGGCTGCATCTCAATTTTTTTCCGCCGTCGGATCACTTCCCGGCCGATGCGTTTTTCTTCCACCTTTTCAGGTACGGAAGGCCTTGCTTCCGAAAACTGCTGTCTGATCTTGAGCACGGCGCTATCAGGCAGCGTGCTCATATGATTTTTGACCTGAATGCCCAATTTCTCCATTCGGTCAATCAGGTCTTTGTTTTCCATGCCTAACTCTTTTGCGAGTTCATGCACCCTCAGTTTCGTCATGAAACTTTCCCCCTTTGAAGCACTTTCTTCGGTATTCATTTCACCTGCCCAGCCGGTATGGAACGGCTTTGGAGTAAGATCTATTTTTCCGGTGGCCGGTCCTGCTCAACACAAAGTTGTCCGACCCTGTTACGGAAGGCCCGCTGGATTCGCCTGTCGAGGCGCAAATCAGGGACACACTCAGAGCATACATACCCTCCGCGTCCTTCCATTCTTGCCCGGAGGTCCAGCAAGAGGCGCCCGCTCCCGGGCTCCAGACAAAGGCGCACCAATTCCCCTTTATGCTTTTTGCGCCTGCACACGAGGCAGGTGCGCAAAGGTATGTGGCAGCGCCTGGACAGTGCAGTCTATCCTTCCTGAACATGGTCCGGATCGGTTTCCATCTCCTGCTGACTTTGGGCTTCTTCGGGCGAAGCCTCTGGGGCAGGCTCCTCCTCGTCCTTCTGGAGTAGTATCCGGGCCTCGGTTCTCATTATTTCAAGGGTCGAAGCGGATAGACGTGTTGTGTCTTCCAGTTCGACCATCGCGGCTTCGAGAAATTCTTCAAGGGAACCAATTCCTGATTCATACAGCCTGTCGGCCAACTCAGAGGACAGGCTCGGGATTTGCAGAAGCGACTGATAGCCCACCTGCTTTTGCCGTTCGTATCGGCTCTCGCTCTTAACGTCGATTCGCCAGTTGGTGAGTTTGGAGGCAAGACGCACATTCTGGCCTCTTTTGCCAATGGCGAGAGAAAGCTGATCATCAGGCACGATAACTTCCATGTTCCGGTTCGTCTGGTCGACAATGACCTTGGAGATAATTGCCGGGGCAAGCGCATTTACTACGAATTTGGCCGGGTCCATATTCCAGGGAATAATATCAATTTTTTCGCCCCGGAGCTCCTGGACCACGTTCTGAACCCTTGTTCCCTTCATGCCCACGCAGGCCCCGACCGGATCGACGTCGGAATCTTTGGAGATGACCGCGATTTTGGCCCTCGATCCCGGTTCACGCGCCGCACTGATGATGCTCACGATACCTTCGCTGATTTCAGGAACTTCCGAATGGAAAAGCTGAATCAAAAAGTTCGGATGAGTCCGGCTCAGGACAATCTGAGGGCCTTTGCTGATCTTTTTTACATCGAAAACGTATGATCTTATGCGGTCTCCCTGCCTAAACACCTCTCTTGGAATCTGCTCCTTTTGAGGCAGAATGGCTTCGGCCTGGCCGACATTTACCAGGATGGCGCCCTTATCCACCCTTTGGACAATGCCGTTTACAATCTCACCCTTTCGGCTCTTGAACTCGTCATAGACAACTTCCCGCTCAGCATCCTTCATCTTCTGGATAATTACCTGCTTGGCCGATTGGGCCGCAATCCTGCCAAGGGTCTCCGTATCCATCTTGATGCCCAGTTCGTCGCCAATCTCACTTTCGCCGTCGAGCTTCAACGCCTCGGCGAGAACCACCTGCTTGTCCGGATCGCTCACCTCTTCGACGACCTCCTTAAATTGAAAGGCCTCGATCTCTCCGTATTCTTCGTTAAAGGTAACATCCAGATCAAGCTTGGCGCCGAATTTTTTCCTGATTGCCGATTTGATGGCCTCTTCAAGAGTTTGAATCAGGGTCTGGCGGTCAATGCCCTTTTCTCTGCTGACCTGTTCGATCAACCGCTTGAGTTCACTGGCCATAAGTTGATGCTTCCTCCATATTATAAAATAATCCTTTTTCCACAGCGCCGTTCAATGCGATTTGCGCCCCATCGATTCGAAATAGAGGAGCCGAGCCCGTTCGATGAGGGACATCGGTATCGGATAAATCCTACTGTCGCACTCGATGGTCACTGCCTCCCGGGAGGCCTCCTTCAATTCGCCTTTGAAATTCCGGCGGTCCAGAACCGGCGATATCGTGCGAACTTCAATTATGTCGCCAATGTACTTTTGGAAATGCTCCAGCTTTCGCAGCGGCCGGTCGATGCCAGGCGAGGAAATCTCAAGGTGGTAGGCGTTTCGGATCAAATCGGAAACATCGAGTAAATCGCCTGCAATACGACTTATTTCAGCGCAATCCTCGACCGATATTCCAGGCTCGCTGTCCAGAAAGATGCGCAGCACCCATCCCATAGATTCGCGGCGATATTCGATTTCCAGTATTTCCATCCCCCGGGCCGCAATCACCGGTTCCAAAAGGCCCCATAATTCACCGATGAGTTCGTTTTCCTGTTTCAACTGTTGAGCCAACCTATCTATGTTCCACTCATGTCGGACCGCAAAAAAAAAGTGGGTCAAATAACCCACTTCTTCCAGCAGAGCGACAATTTTCAAATTCCAGTTAGGAACTAGCTTTAACTAAGAATCCAGAATAGTTGTCATCCACTGATCGAAGCAGGCCTGGACTTACAAGCCCCCTCAAAAAGGGAAACCCCCCTTAAAAAAGAAGGGAACTTCTCGACCTGGAGCGGGCGACGGGATTCGAACCCGCGACCCCAAGCTTGGGAAGCTTGTGCTCTACCAACTGAGCTACACCCGCAAGTGGGCCAGAATACAGCATTCTAAATGATCGATGATGGCCCGGTCAAGGTAATTCCTGATTGCTGATTCCTGATTGCAGTTAAAAACGAACTTTCATGACGATTTTTCGCACGTGCCGCTTGCCGTGGAGATCGCAGTTGGGGCGATGAATGTCATGCGGATAAAACACGGCAAAGCATCCGGGACTGATCGGAAGGGAAGCGAAATCGGGTGGCGGTCCCAGAAAGATTACATCTTTTGTCTCGGAATATTCCTCGATGATCTCGAGGTGCTGTGGCAAGGCAACCTCGATTTTTTCCTCCCCTTCGAGGATGACATGAACGTCGGTATATTTCCGGTGCGCTTCAAACCAACGTTTCGCGGCGGGGCTGGTATCATAGGAAGAAACCAATGCATGGACCATGTCGTCGATCTCGTATCTGCCGTCCGGCTCGGCGGAATCAAAGGCAAGGGCGAAGGAAAGGGCCTTGAAAATAGGACTGCCTTTCTGAAAATAGTCTTCAATATTTTCGAATTTAGCGTAAATCATTTCTCTACTTTCATAGTTAAGATGAGCAAGTGATTTTTTGGTCACGAAGAACACGAAGTATACACGAAAGACACGAAGGAAAATCATTGCCCGGGAAAAAACGAGTCGACACTTCTCCTTACCTCATCGAGCCATTGCCTCCGTTGATCCGCCGTGCTCGTAACAATGGCGCTGAAGGTCCTGCGGTAAAAGCCGGTGACGCCGCAAAGGCCGAAGATGCAGTTGCGCCAAATTGTCTCGAGGGGGTCACCAAAGACATACTTCTCCCTTTCAGCTTCGGTGTTGGATGTATTGAATACCATAGCTGTTCCGGCTTTTAGCAATCCGTTTGGTATTCCCTCGCCCGAATCCCCTTCGATAAACTCGTAGGCAACACCAGCGCGCAGCACTCTGTCGATCCAGCCTTTCAGTATGGCCGGGGGCTGGCCCCACCAGTTCGGATGAACCACCACAATACCCATGGCTTTGGCGATTTCCCTGCAATGCCTCATGATGGGTTCGGGCACGGAAACGCCTTCCGGGATTTCCTCGCTGATCAGAAGAGGATCGAATTTTTCCTTGTATAAATCATGGAAAAACACTTCATGTCCACTGTTGCCAAGTTGCTCGACTACTGCATGGGCAATAGCATGGTTGAAACTACCGCCGTCGGGATGGGCAAGAATGACCGATACTCTCATTTCATTGATCCATATAAGTGTAAGGCCATAGTTTGGGGTCTGAATATCTAATATATCAATCCGGCCGGGAATTCAAAGTGAGAAATCTTGATCGCGAAACTATGAAAAATTGTTGTATATTGACTCAAGTGTCTTATCTGATTGACCATGGAGGAGCCTATGTCTCAGCGAGAGTCGATTAGAGGAAGGTTTAACTTTGTGGTGACAATTCCGGCATGCCTGGTTTTGATCGGGATTTTCTTGATCCCGGGCTTCTTCACGACCGGCTTGGCGTCCCCCGCTGAAAGTGGTTCGGGGGAGGCACTAAAGATAAATCGCATTACGCCTTCCGGTAACGATGTCCCACCGGGCAGACAGATCGTGTTCGAATTTAATCGCCCGGTAGTTCCGCTTGGCAGAATGGAACGAAACGCTTCGGAAATACCGATTTCCATAGAACCGGCTCTTTCCTGCCAGTGGCGATGGCTTAATTCCTCCAACCTGGCTTGCCAACTCGACGAGCAGAACGCCATGGCCACGTCGACCCGCTACAATATAACCGTGAGGCCTGAGATTAAATCGGAGGACGGGGCAGTCCTTGCCGAAGCGGTCACTGCTTCTTTTATAACACAGCGGCCCAAAATCAGTTTTGCGGTATTCGACAACTGGCTCTCGCCTGTAAAGCCTCAAATAAGGGTACGCTTCGAACAGGCTGTCCGGCAGGACTCCATAGCCGCGCACGTATTCTTCAAGGCAGAAGCCGGCGTGATAGTCGGGGCCAAAGTCCTGGCGGACAATCGCTTCAGCAGGTACGAAAAACCGGACCTCAACTGGCTTTTGGAGCCGGTTTCGGACCTTCCTGCGGGCAAAGAGGTCCAACTGGCCGTCGAACCGGGAATTCAGTCCACCGGCGGGAATGAACCGGGGGTTGAAATCCGGGATGTGATAAGTTTTCGAACTCTTGGGCAATTCCGGTTCATCGGCGTCCAGTGCAGCGATCTGAGCGGCAATACATCCATTATAGGCCCCGACGCCCGCGCGTCTCATAAGGCGTCTAATACCGCCTTGCCGCCGCCCTTGCCGCCGCCGAAGGCAGCGGCGAACCCGGCTGGCGGTACCACCGCCCCCGCCGCCCCTACCGCCTGCAATCCTCAAAGCTCTGTCTATCTTCTCTTCACTTCACCTGTAGCTAAATCCGAACTCACGGAAAAAGTTTCCGCGACGCTGGGTGAAAGAGGCGAACCGGCCGGTAATATCTGGCCCGAATACGAAGGATATCCGGGCGTCAGGCAACTGCCTCAAAGTGGTGGTTTCGCCTATGAGCTTGAAGAGGGGACACTTAAACCATTCAGCATTTACCGGCTCCATGCCAAAGCCAACAGCCTTAAAGACGCGTTCGGGCGGCCGCTGGCCAAAGCAATAAATATCAGTTTCAAAATGGACCATTTGCCGCCTCAAATGCACCTCTACAAGGACATGTCTGTCCTGGAGAAGGGGCTGGATACCGATTTGCCTGTCTTTGCGGCTAATATCGAAGGGATCGACCTGAGCTATCAGACAATTACGACAGCTGGATTATCTCCGCTAAGAACGGCGGCGCTTCCAGGTCCGAGGGTCCGAGACCTCACGAGCGCAATACCTCTGGGAGTCAGAAAGCTAATCGCGGCTGATTCGGGGGTCGTCACCGGGACCCTTTCGCCACGTCCGGCGATTACCAGGAAGTCACACTCCCCGAATGGCAATTGGTTCTTTGCCCAGGTGACCCCCTTTCATGTCCATGTGAAGATGGGGCACTTCAACACGCTGGTCTGGATTACCGATCTTCAAACGGGTGAGCCGGTCGAAGGAGTCAGCGTAGAGGTCCGCAAAGATTCGTACAAGAAATTGGGGACCCAGCCTGAAGCTGTTTCCAAAGGGGTTACCGATTCGAACGGTCTGGCCGAACTGGCGGGGACCTCGGTAATCGATCCCGATCTGAAGCTCTCTGAAGTTTACGGCGCAAGCGACAGCGCCCAGAGGTTCCTCGTGGCATGCAGCAAAGGGACCGACATGGCGATGGCGCCGCTAATGTATAATTTCCGGGTGGATTCCGAGGGAGCCAACTATCAGTACATTCCCTCCTCGATGCAGTCGCTGCACGGACACATTCACGCGTGGGGCGCCACCGCCCAGGGTATCTACAAGCTGGGGGATACGGTTCAGTACAAAATTTACGTCAGGGACCAGGAAAACAGGCACTTCATCACGCCCCCCGCAGCATCATACAACCTCAAAGTTATGGACCCAACCTCAAGGGTTATCTTTCAGCGCGATAATATTACACTTTCAGAATTCGGCGCCATGGACGGCGAATTTCCAATTCCGAAAAACGGTGCGGTTGGATACTACAATTTCCATCTCGAATCCAGTTTCGCCAAGCTTAATCTGGAACCGCTGAACGTGCTCGTAAGCGATTTTACACCCTCGCCATTTCGGGTCACAACCGATCTCAACGGGAAGATTTTCGGCACCGGCGAGGCCATAGCAGTTTCGACTCAGGCCAGACTCCATGCGGGCGGGCCTTATGGGGGCGCCAACCTTGGCGTCACGGCCACTGTCGAAGCGCAGGGTTTTCATCCCGAGAACCTGTTCGCGCGTGATTTTCAGTTCGACGTTTCAGAGAAGACCGATAAAGAAGATCTGGGTGAAACAAGCCCCGAGGTCCAGACGGTTTTCCAAACAAAAGGCAAACTGGACAATAACGGCAATTTCGAAACGCAGTTTACGCTTTCCGAACTGCCGGTGTACTACGGTCGGCTCACTGTAGAGAGTTCGGTCAAAGACGAGCGGGGCAAATCCGTCGCAAGCCGCGCGACGGCAGCCTGCTTTGGACGGGACCGTTTTGTCGGACTAAGTCAGCAGGATTGGGTCCTGCAGGAAGGAAAACCCGCCGGGACGAAGTTCATCGTAACGGATCAGACGGGGAAGACCGTCCCGGGCGCAGAGGTCAGAATCGACATCGAAAGGCTCCAGACCAAAGCCGCTCGCGTAAAGGGCGCGGGAGACGCTTATCCTACGCAATACGAGGAGGAGTGGGCACCGGTTGAGTCAAAGACGCTTTCATCGGGTAGTGAACCGCAGGATTTCGAATTTACTCCGAACCTGTCCGGAACTGTAAGAATTGCCGCCAGTGTTTCGGATACCTTGGGCCGAATCCAGAAGACTTCGATGAGGCGCTGGGTTTCGGGAAAAAGTTATGTCCTGTGGAAGATGGAGGAAGGAAACCTTCTAAATATTTATCCTGATAAAGAAGAATACCGCGTGGGAGATACGGCGCGGATTTTTGTGCAAAATCCGTTCCCCGGGGCAAAGGCCCTGGTGACCGTGGAGCGTTACGGCGTGTTGGAGCGTTGGGTAAAAACCCTCGAACACAGCGCCGAGTTGATCGAAATCCCGGTTCTGCCTGACTACCTGCCAGGATTTTATGTTTCCGTGACGGTGATGTCCCCCAGGGTTGAAAAGCCCTTGGGCCCGGGGGGCGAAGATCTGGGCAAACCGGCCTTTCGTATTGGTTATGCGCAGCTCCAGGTAAAGGACCAGTACAAGGAGATCGAGGTACAATGCAAAACGGACAGGGAAAGCTATAAACCGCGCCAAAAGGTAAAGCTCCTTTTCGAGGCCCATCCGAAAAACCTTTCGCCCGGCGAGCCGGTCCCGCCTGTCGAGCTTGCGGTCGCCGTGCTGGATGAATCGGTTTTCGATCTTCTGCGCCAGAAAAGAGACGCTTTTGATCCCTACGGCGGGTTCTATAAGCTCGATGAACTGGACCTCGTAAATTACAACCTGCTGATGCAGCTCGTGGGAAGAGAGAAACTCGAAAAAAAGGGAGGTCTTCCCGCCGCGGCCGCCGGTTTCGATCTTGGCATGCGTTCTGTCTTTAAATTCGTGAGTTACTGGAACCCATCCATTCGTGTCAACGAAGAAGGCAAGGCTGAGGTTGAGTTCCAGTTGCCTGATAATCTGACCGGATGGCATGTGCTGGCAATGGCGGTATCTCCGGATGACCGTATGGGCTTGGGGGAATCTACCTTTAAAGAAAACCAGCTTACAGAAATAAGGCCTGTTCTCCCCAACCAGGTCCTGGATGGAGACAGTTTCTCAGCAGGTTTTTCAGTGATGAACCGGACGGCTGAGAGCCGAAACATCGAGGTTAAAATCATTGCCGAGGGCCGGGTCGCACCCGGCAAATCCGGCCAGGAGCAGGGATTGCTCTTGCCGCCGCCGAAGGCAGCGGCAAACCCGGCTGGCGGTCCCACCGCCCCGCCGCCGGAGGCAGCGGCGAACCCGGCTGGCGGTCCCACCGCCCCGCCGCTGGAGGCAGCGGCGAACCCCGCCGCTGGAGGCAGCGGCGAACCCGGCCGGCGGTACCACCGCCCCCGTTGAGGTGACGCAGACGATTGCGGCTGAGCCATATAAGCGCTATACGGTCCGGATGCCTGTAGAAGCCGCCGGTGAGGGGGAAATAACCTTCACCGTGGAGGCGGGTGATGATAAGGACCGGGACGGCTTGAAACAGAACTTGAAAGTCCTTCCCCGCATCAATCGAAACGTCGCAGCCGCCTACGGGACCATCGTTGCCGGCGAGGCCTCCCAGAGAATCGAATTTCCCGAGGATATGCGTCCGGACTCAGGGCTTCTGAGCATAGGGCTTTCCCCGTCCATCCTGGGGGGGTTGGAGGGACCGTTCGAATTTATGAAAGTCTACCCGTACGAGTGCTGGGAGCAGAAGATAAGCCGGGCGGTCATGGCAGGGGCGGCCGCATCGCTTGCGCCCTGGTTTTCGAGTTCCTTCTCATGGCAGAACGCCCCTCGTGAATCGGAGGCAATACTTGCAACTGCGTCCGAATTTCAGGCCCCCAACGGCGGAATGGCCTTCTACGAGCCCCGCGATCAATACGTAAGCCCCTTTCTCAGCGCCTTTACTGCCAAGGCTTTCAATTGGCTGCGGGAGTCCGGCCATGCGCCGCCGGCGCCGGTCGAGGAAAAACTCACACAGTACCTGTTAAATCTTCTGAAGCACGACGAATCCCGGGACGAAGTTTCGCGGAGCGTGCTTTCGGATGTCAGGGCGCTTGCCCTGTCAGCGCTGGCCGATAATGGCAGGATCTCGCGCGCAGACCTCGAACGCCATTACATGCACCTGGCGGAAATGAACCTTTTCGGCAAGGCAATGTTTCTGGACGCCCTGTCCAGGGTGCCGGAAACTTTGGATATGAGAAAGGAAGTGATAAAAAGCATTCTCTCTCATTCCGACCAGAGCAGCGGGACAATCAGATTTACCGAGCAATCGGACTCCGCGCTGTTCTCCATCCTTTCCTCGCCGGTCAGGGACAATGCAGCCATCCTGATGGCTTTCCTGGCTTACCAGGAAGCATCACCCACCGCCCAGCCGCCGCCGGAGGCGGCAAACTCGGCAGGCGGTCCCACCGCCTTGGGCGATATCCCTGTGCAACTTATGACAACGATCGTTTCGAGCAGAAGAGGCCAGAACCACTGGGCATCAACCCAGGAGAACCTCTTTGCGGCAATGGCGGCCGTTCGCTACAGCAAAGCTTTCGAAAGTGGATTTGTCCTGCCGCTGCCCCTGCCGCTGCCGAAGGCAGCGGCAAACCCGGCCGGCGGTCCCACCGCCCCGCAGCCGGAGGCAGCGGCAAATCCGGCCGGCGGTCCCACCGCCTATCAGGCGTTGCTCGATCAGCAGGAAATCGGCCGAGGCAAATTTGAGAGCCTGGCAGACAAACAGGTTGAATTCGAGTACCGGGCACAGGAGTCGGACCGAGGGCGAAAAGCTTCGGTGACGGTGCGCAAGGAAGGGGAGGGGAGACTCTACTACGATACGGTGCTTTCCTATGAGCCGGCCCGGATGAGTGATGAGTCGACGAACGCGGGGATCGAAATCCACAGGGAATACAGCGTTGAGCGCGACGGTAAATGGGTTATCGCGCACAACCCCATCCAGATTGGGACAGGTGATCTGGTGAGGGTTGACCTCTTCGTATCCATTCCCTCGGAGCGCTACTTCCTGGTTGTGGAAGACCCGGTGCCCGGCGGCCTGGAACCGGTAAACAGGGAGCTTGCCACTTCCTCGGAGATCGACGCGCAGAAGGGAGAACCTCAATTCGGGCCGGAGTCGCTGCGCAGCCGCTACACGGACTGGAGGAGCTTTGGGGTATCCCGCTGGAGTTTCTACCACAAGGAGTTGCGCCATGACTCCGCCAGATTTTATTCAGAGCGGCTGAGCGCCGGACATTATTACCTCTCATATACGGCCCAGGCTATAGCGCCGGGTGAATTCACCGCGCTGCCGGCCAGGGCCGAAGAGATGTACGAACCGGACGTTTACGGCAGGAGTTCACCTGAAATGTTGAAAGTGGAACTCTCGGAGCATAAAGAGCAGGACTGAGGACTGAGGACCAATTTGCGTTCAAGAGCGGGCGGGGATAAACCCCATAAGCGCTTAAATAAGAAATCAGACATGCATGACTTCAGTTAGCT
>OMOE01000006.1 GCA_900290365.1 Syntrophobacter sp. SbD1
CTATAAAATCGAATCATTAGCTGCCTAGGGGACGTTCGTTGCCCCCTGAAGTTTCACAAGAGGTTCTTCAAGCGTTTCTGGACCCCGGCCTTCGCCCATAGCCGTCAACTTAAGGGTAATCGACGAGTTGAGCATTGCAATGCCCCAACGGGGCAAGATAAATTAATCCAGGGTCAGTCCCGCGCCTCGCGGGAACGCCACCCTGGGTTGGATGGCCCCAAACAGAACATACCCTGCAAGGGTTACATACCCCTTATTTAACCCCTTCAGGGTAATTGAACTATTTTTGCGTTCGGTTTCCCAGGGTGGCGTCCCGCGAGGCGCGGTACTGACCCTGGGCTAAACTATCAAGCCCCTTCAGGGCAAAAGAGATCGAACTGGATCGAAGACCCGAGCAACAAGCCCCTTAAGTTGACGGCTATGGGCCTTCGCCGGGGTGACGGTCTTATTGAGTTTTGCAAGAGTCTCTCGTAATTCGTGATTCCTAATTCCTAGCTGCAGTCAGCTTATCCCTATTTCAAAAATCTCAACTATCCGCTCTGAGGTAAGCAGTTCATCCGGTGCGCCCTGGAGCACTTTGCCCTGATGAAGCCAGAGAATTTGCTGGGCATGATGGCGGATTGCGGCAAAATCGTGAGTTACGATCAGAACTGTTATTTGCCTTTCCCTGCGGGTGTTGGAAATAAATTCCAGCACCGTATGTGTTGCTTCGGCGTCCACGCCCGCAGTCGGTTCGTCGAGCACCAGGACGTCCGGGCGAGTGGCCAGGGCGCGGGCGATAAGCACGCGTTGTTTCTGACCACCGGAGAGTTCGGCAAACCGTTTGTGAGCGAGATCATCGGCGCCCGCCGCGCGCAGACATTCACGCGTGAAGGCGCGTTCGGCGGACGGGACAAAGCGCCCGGGGCGCACGCGTCCATACGTGCCCATAAGAGCGACGTCAAACCCGGTCAGCAGATAAATCGGATCGAACTGACCTGCCTGGGGAACATAACCGAATACGAGCGGTGCACCCGTTGATGATTGAGTAGAGTCGATCCTGCCTGCCAGTGGAGAAATCAGTCCAAGCAGTGTCTTTAGCAATGTCGATTTGCCGGAACCGTTCGCGCCGAGGATTGCAGTGAAACTATCGCGGGCAATGGAGAGCGAAATATCGGAGAGTACAGGCTGGCCGTTATAACCAATGCTCAGGTTGTCGAAGGTAATAAGCGCATCATTCATATCTCAGTCCAATCGAGCCCGCCCGGACAAAGCACGGGCGGGATGCATTTTTTTACGTGTGTTATTTCATCGCATGCGCGTTCTCCCGCGCTTGTTCGGCAGCCAGCAATCCATGAATTATCGCGTCCTCCATCTTTATGTAGGTTTCCGTATTCGGTATGCCGCCCGGCATTATGGGCAGCGTTACCAGAGTCGCTCCGGTCTGTTCTGCAATCTGCGAGGGAACCTTCTCGGGAAACTGCGGTTCGCGAAGGACGATCGAAACATGCTCGGCCTTCATGGAGGAGATCAATTCCTCGATATGACGAGGAGTTGGATCGATGCCCGGTTTAAGTTCAATGGTGCCGAAGTAAACCATGCCGAAGCGATCCGCGAAATATGGCCAATGCTCGTGATAGGAGACGAACTTTACGCCCTTGAGCGGTGCGGCTTGTTTCTTCCACTCGGCAATTTTGGCGTCGAGTTTTGCCAGATACGCATCACGGTTGCGCTTGAATTCCGCTTGATGCTGCGGGGCAAGCTCCGCCAGTGCGTTGTAAATGTTTCCGACCGCCGTCTTTGCCAACACCGGGTCAAGTATGTAGTGCGGGTTGCCGTAGGGATGAACGTCGCCCTGGTAGTGATCGGTCGATTTGGGTACATCTTTGGGCAAGATGCCGACTGAGGCGTCCACGTAACCGGGTTTTCCTATCTGGATGCGAGGGTTCTTGCTGGCTTCAAGCAGTGCGGGCAAGAAGGCGTGTTCACAGTCAAACCCCACCAGGACAAGCAGGTCCGCCCTGTTCATGATGGGCACGAAGCTCGGTTTCATCGGGACTCCGTGCGTATCTTCCACTCCCGTGGCAAGGCTGTTAACCTCAACCAGGTCTCCACCGACCTCCCGCGAAAAGTCGGCCAGGTCGGTCAAGGTCGTAACGACCCTGATTTTGGCCGCATAGGCCGGGCTTGGTCCTCCACTTAACAGCACTGCGGCGATTGCGGCTATCGACAATATACGTATTAAATTCGATTTCATTTAAATTCCTTTCCTTGCATTTATCGTTGCTGCCAACCATGAGCGTGCGAGCCGATAATCCAGGCCCACTGCAGATAGACGGCATCGTCGGGGCGCAAGCCTGACTCGGCGTTAGGGGCGGTATGCGTGTATTGAAGGCGCAGTTGATTCCAGTGGCTCGTTGCCCAGGTGATATACGGCGAGTATGCGAAAGTGTGGTTCAGGTTGTCCTCCGCGTTCTCCACCCCTTCGAACAGGAACCCTGCCGACCACTCCCGGCTCCACTTGTAAGTGAGATACGAATACATGCCATAGGAGTTGACGTATCGGCTGAACACAGGGCCGGCACCTAATACGTCATAGTTGTTGCCGCTGCGGAGCACCTCCGTACCCCAGATAAGACTCTCGAACTGATTGCTTCTCAGCGGCTTCCAACTCAGAGTAAAGTCCACTCCTTCCAGGCTGCGCTCGCGCTCGGTGAGTGTGCTGCCAGGGTATTGCGGAAGTGTTTCAGGCGTGCCGTTGGGAAGGGCAATCTCGCCGTTGCGGTCAAGCGCATGTGGATTGATCAGGCCTGAAATGCCGGGCTCGAGGGATAAATCGGGTGTCAGGTCAAAAGAGGTGGACCCGCGGCCAAAATAGACCAACCCGTTGATGGGGCGGTATTCGCCGTTAGTGAGACCGTTGGAATTAATTGCTACCAGGTTTGGCGAGGCGCCAAAATTATCGCCCACCCCTGCAGTCAGGCTGACATAATGTTCGATAGGCAAAAGCCAGTTTAGCTGCGCTCCATCTGTCATCGATTCGCCGCCTATGTACTGGTCGAGCACCAGCGGACGGTTAACGAAGGGCAGTTCATGATCGTGGATATAGCCCAACCTGCCGAATTCCCCGAAAAACCGTCCCGCCTTCAACTCCAGATTACACGGCAGCGAAGTCGTTTGGATCGCAGCCTCTTCGACCACGGCTGCGGCTTCGCCGGTAACCGGGTCCGCCGAGGCATTGATCACCGCATAGCCTTTTGCAAACGGATCGACCGATGCCGCTATGTTCAGCTCCACAGAACGCTGGAACACGTCAAACCCGCCGGGCCGGTCGCTGCCCGTAAACTCAGAGCCTTGGCTGCGATAAGAAAAGATCGTCTCCCCCACGAGCCCGATGGCAGGATTGAACTTGCTCGGGATTGTCTGCCGCTGCGCATCGGCCACCGAACTCACCTGCTCCTTCAACTCCTCCACCTGCTGCTGCACCTCGGCCACGGCGGTCTGAGGCGCTCGCGCAGTCGCGGGGGCGCCTGGAGGAGGCGCCAGCTTTGTTTTTGCCGTTAATTGTTCAATCAGTTTTCGCTGCTCTTCAATGGTTTGCTCTTGTTTTTTGACGGTTTTCTGAAGGGCTTTGAGCTCCTGGATGCTCTGCTCCTGTTTTTTCATAGTTTTTTCAAGTTCTTGAAGCCTCTCTTCCGTTGTCTGAGCAAACGCACAGGATGAAAATACAAATACAAAAATCAGTGCAATAATAGCCCGCATGGTCGCTCCTCCTCATGGTAATCTCTGATGAAATGCACGCGCCGCCCCTCGCTTTGCCTGCGATCTCGACTCTCTGCGAGACGCTCTCATTAATATTTTACCGGAGGCGCCATGGTCCGGGTATTACGCGGGAGGCGCTCGATTTAAATATGGAGAACAACGAAAGGAGGAAAAGTTTACCGAATTTTCTAAAACACCGTAGAAAACTTCGGAAACCGGCGGTGAGATGTTAGGGGGAGCCTGAAAAGTCAGGCTTGAATGGTGAAGGATACTGGAACAGATAGAACAATCATCGTGGCCCTCTCCATCTTCATGGTGATGAAATGCACACCCCAGAATGGAGAGAGAAAAACAAACAACAAAAATGATGGCAAGTTTTTTATACATTCACCCACGTAGCCCGGCTCGTATGCCGGTGTTCTTGATACTTGCGAGTTCAGGTCTCCTGCCTCTTTCGAGACAGTATCTCATGTCCCCATGGGACACCCTGAAACCAAGAAAAGGTGCGCGACCTCCGCGTTCGTCATTCCGGCGGCGCTTTTGGGCCGGAATCCAGTGACTTTGCGAAGCAGCAGGCACAATAATCCGTAATTCCTAACATATTTCATATATTGAATACAACAGGGTTGTGATCAGGGGAGCCCCAAAAAACCAACGCCCTTTTGTTCCTCGGTGTCCAGATAGACCTGAAGATATTGTCCCTGTGCGCAGGAAGGCACGTGTATGACACGGGCTGTGCCGTCATTTTGAAGCCCGGGGTCCAGCGAGGCGAGGACGTCGGGGCACTGGCAGAAAAAATCCTCCCTGAACAGGGTATCGGGGTTATCGGCATCGATAGCCAGCGGAACGATGTTTGCCTCTACGAGGTCGTTGAAAAAATGAGTGCCGAAAGAGGGTTCAGGTACGGCCCCAAGCTCCTTCATGGCTATTTCGGCCAGGACCCTCGTGTGGTTGAAGTCTTCATAGCCAACTTTGACGCCCATTGTTACGTCGTTGGTTCCCCATCTGCCGGGGCCAAAAAGGGCATAAACCTTGCCTTCGAGCAAACGGTTGATCCTTCTCACCATGTTCGCGACGCCGATCCTGCGGTCGAATGTAGGGAGCCGCGAATAGACCCTTGGATCGATGTATACGATATATTCAATATTGCGGACAACACTGCTGAAAAGAACACTGCTGCACGTAAACAGAACTTTGCCGGGGTCTATTTCCTTCGGGACGTCCACCTTTTCGACGAGTTTGCTTGCAGCGAGCGCGCGGCACTGGAGTAGATAGAGTATGCCGTCGTCCCACGCGAATTCAACTTCAACGGGCCGGCCGTATGCTTGCTCCAACCGATGGAGAATTTTTTTCATAAGGCCCGCCGCAGGCGTTTTGGAGAGCAGATTGTCGAAAGTTATACAGGCGTGCGCCGTGTCTATTTCATCCTTTTTGAAAAGAGGCGCCGAAAGATGTCCTTCATCATCGACGCTAACGACATAATAGAGGTCGGGACAGGGGATTTGCCCAAACAGGTCCCGGGCCGGGATAGTCAGGACCGAGCTTGATTTAAGGTCGAGTGCGTCAACCAGCTTCTGGGAATACTTCTTGATTTCTTCGGCGCCGGCTTCCGGGCGAAGAAGGGGATGGCTGAGAGGGACCATCCTGGGATAATCGGGCCCGACGCGGTCGACGGCGCGCGTGCCCAGACCGCAGACCATCCTCAAAAGACCATCGGCCCTGACAATTCGAGGGGTCCAGGCGTACATATTCTGCGAAAAGGCGACTCCCGCCGCGGTTGGGAAGAAATAATCACCGTATTGTCTTCCGACCACCTTTTGAACCAGAACGCTCATCCGTTCATCGAAATCGAGCAGGTTGTGGTCCTGGCGGTAAAGAATGGCCTTTGGGCTGAAGACACTTGTAAGCACCTGCTTTAGTGCGTCTGTGAATTCATTGAGCCGGACTTCCATGTCGCCCTGATTCGCAATGAAGACAGAGTCGTATTTGCCTGAAAAAGTGTATCCCACGTTGTCTTCGAGCAGGCTTGAGGAGCGGATGATGAGCGGATGTTCACCGACTTTGTCCAGAAAACTTCTGAACTGCATTTTCACATCTGGTGGGAAAGTGGCTTGCTGGATTATTTGCGATATCTGGCCGAATTCTTCCTCGATTGTCTCCCGGTTTTTGTACTTTTGAGAGTGAAGCGAAAAGAGGTTATTAGAGTCAAGAAAATCAGTCAGAAAACCGGACGTGAAATAATGGGATTCGGGGATCCTTACATATTTTTCAAATTCAGGGTCTTTCTTTCCAAGCAGAGGTAAAATGATCTTGTAGGCAAGGAACATACCCGCCGATTTACCGCCGGCAGAGGTAAAATGATCTTGTAGGCAAGGAACATACCCGCCGATTTACCGCCGATTCGTCCGTTGCGCCTGGGGTTCCAGATTATGCGCTCCATCAGCTCGTCCATATCCCGGATAGTGATATGGTTTTTGGCTACCGCCAGGAAAGTAAGCTGATCGGAAATGAACCGGCTGAGCAACCCTACCCGCACCCCCATAGACTCGCCGGGAGTTATATATAGACTGCCCTTGGGGATCGCGCAAAATTCCCTTACCGTTTCACGAATCCGGCTGGAAGTGACGCCTTCCGAGTTCATGAGCTTGTTCAAGCTCTGGAAAGCGTCCCGTTTTCTCGCAAGGTTTATATGATTCTCTATGTCCTCCAATGTAAAATGCCGGGCAAAATAAATGTCGGTCAGTATGCCTATGACCTCTTCGATCGCCTGCCCGCTCAGCGGCTGCCCAAGCGCTTCGAGTTGCCCGGCCGCATCCTGCCTGATCGAATCCATGCATACAATCCCGCGCTTGCACAGCACGGAGAGAAAAAGCTTGCGGATTTCGTCGAGCAGATGGGGAAACTTCAGCATTTTGCCATAGAGCCGGTATGCGCGAATCAGGTCAGTTGCGCATATGTCGGTCGAAGTAAAATACCCTTTGGCATTTTGGTCCATGAGATCTCCCACGCGAACTTCAGATCATTTTCTCACGCGAAGCTGCCAAGACGCTCAAATTTCTCACGCGAAGACGCGAAGACGCGAAGAAAGGACAGGAAACTGTGTCAATTACTCCTGGTCATGTGTCTGTAATCTGTCATTAATCCGACCATTCTCATGACCCGAATAGTTTTGAGCTCTCAACCATTATTTCTTCGCGTATCCGCGTGAAAAAGCCTGTTTTTCTCTTTTCTTCGCGGCTTCGCGTGAAAAAATTGCCCGCACCTCGCGCATCTTCGCGTCTTTGCGTGAAAAGCTTTAAACCCAGCCGCGCAGCTTGCATGCCTCGGCTACTCGCGCAACACCGACAAGATAAGCTGCTTCCCTGAGCCCTATTTTGCTGCGCTTGCTCATTTCGTATACTCCAGCGAAGGCCTGGGTCATCCTCTTGTCAAGCCTCCAGTGAACCTCCTGGAGTTCCCAGTACAGGTTGTAGGCATTCTGGACCTGCTCGAAGTAAGATACGGTAACTCCTCCTGCGTTGGCAAGGAAGTCAGGCAATACAATTATTCCCTTATCGTCGAGAATGCGGTCGGCATCGGGGGTGGTGGGTCCATTTGCCAGTTCGCAGCAAATTCTGCACTTGATATCTTGCGCGTTGTCGGCGCGAACGACATTTTCGAGCGCTGCCGGAAACAGGACCGTCACGGGAAGCGCAAGAAGCTCCTCATTCGTTATCTCATCGGCTTCCTGAAAGCCTTTGAGAACGCCGTTTTTTATTTTGTGATCCACCAGGGCCGCCGCGCTTATGCCCTTGGGGTTGTAGACACCGCTCCTGGAATCGGAAGCAGCAACGAGCTTCATATGGAGTATTTCCTCGCCAAGCAGGGCAGCGTTCTGACCTGCGTTGCCAAACCCCTGGACGGCCATTGCAGCGCCATCAAGATTGATGCCGTTTACTGCGGCTGCTTCACGCGTCACGTAGATGCCGCCCCGGGCGGTGGCGTCTCCCCTGCCTTTTGAACCGCCAAGAGCCAGCGGCTTGCCGGTTATCACACCAGGGTGATTTTCTCCAATGATCGTTTCATACTCGTCCATCATCCAGGCCATGATCTGAGGCGTAGTGTATACGTCAGGGGCCGGAACGTCTTTAGTCACCCCCAAAGACCCGGCCAGGGCGCGCACATAGGCTCGGGCCAGACGCTCTTTTTCGGTTTGAGACAGCTCCTTTGGGTTGCAGACAACGCCTCCCTTGCCGCCCCCGAGCGGTAGATCCACAACTGAAGTCTTCCACGTCATCCAGGCGGCAAGCGCCCTGACAGTGTCGATTGTTTCCAGGGGATGCCACCTTACTCCTCCCTTGGCCGGACCGCGCGCGGTATTGTATTGAATTCTGAACGCATGGAAGATTTTGGTCGAACCATCATCCATCTTAACCGGCAGGGTTACCTTTATTTCCTTCATCGGCCAGCGAAGCAACTCATGGGTCCCCTTGTCGAGCTCCAGTTTTTCCGCCGCCTGATCTATCTGTTGCTGCGCAATTGTAAATGGGTTGAACGGCTCGGTTGTCATAACGGCTCCTGCTGGTTTGATTTAATCCCGTTGGGACACTCTGAGACAACGAAAAGTCCTTCTTTCTTGCCGCCGCCGAAGGCAGCGGCGCACCCGGCAGGCGGTCCCACCGCCTCAGTGTGTCAGGTTCCAGGCTATGGCGCTCAAGCCGGCCACGATCAGCACGATTTCTATAAGGACGTCGTAGAGCGGGGCCTCCCTTAGTTTCCTTGTGGAACCTATTTTTAGAAAAAACAGGTAAATAAGGGCCGGAACGATAAGGAAAAAGGAAAAACCGGTGGAGACCCCTGCAACAGGGCCGCAAAGGGCCGTGATAACGAGCGCCAGAATCACCCCGACCGTGAAGAACTCGGTCCTCTTTTCTCCCACCAATACGACCAGGGTTTCCTTGCCCACAAGCCTGTCTCCCTGAATTGCCAGCAAGTCGCGCAGGGTGGTTCGAACAAGGGAGAGCAGAAAAATGACCCACCCGGCGTATGCCACGCGCCATGGGGCATAAGTCCCCGCAATGTAAGGCAGGATGCAGACGCCCGCCCAGGCCATCGGCACCAGAAAAGTCTTCGAGGTTGGGATGTCCTTGAGCTTGAATGGGAATTTTTCCCACCGTGCATGCATGAACAGCTTGACTCCGTACAGAAGCCCCATAAATATCAATAAAATCATGCCTATGAAATTGGCAAACCCGGTTCGGTAGGCTAAAACTAGCGCAGTCGCAAGCGACACGGCGCTCGAGAACATGAAAACCGGCCGCCATTTATGATAAAAAGCAGCCCTGCCCGGATCGTTTAACTCGGTAGAGTCCTGGTCCAGGTAAATATTCAAGGAATGCATTGCAAATGCGTATCCGGCAGCCATCAGGCTGAAAGCCGCCGAACCGGCAAAATCGGTCAGGGCTTCCACAATCTGGGCCAGAAGCGCTGTCGCCAAAGCTACATAGAAGTTGCCGTAAGACAATCTTTCAAGAGTGTGCTTCCAACGGAATTTTGTCCCGGCTTCGGGTGTAATGGCTTCGAGGAATTCGACGATATCCCGTATGATCCAGTTGGGAGTCGACGCGCCTGCCGAAACGCCGACACAGGAGTAATGGGCCATTACCCCGGCGTCCAGTTCCGATTCTGTTTCGACATGGAAAGTCGGTATACGGCAGGCTCGGGCCACCTCGGCGAGTCTGAGCGTATTGCCGCTGTGAAGCCCTCCAACTATGACCATTGCCTGGACCCCGGAACATAACTGCCTGACTTCTGCCTGCCGCTCCTGGGTTGAATCGCAGATCGTATTTTTTACTATGCCCTTGGGGTATTTTTTCAGAAATACTTCTTCGATTTCCCGGAAAACCTCCTCGTTCTGGGTCGTTTGTGCAACAAGAAGCACATTCTCCCAGTCAGAGGGAAGTTCGCTGAGCTGTTCGGGGCGGTTTATTACCGCGCCACGGTTTTCAGTGTAACCGAGTAGACCTATGACCTCGGCGTGGTCCGCGTCGCCAACTATTATTGTATGATATCCGTGTCTTGCGTTCCTTTTGATAGCAGCGTGGACCCTGGCTACACGCTTGCACGTAGCATCCAGAAGAGTGGCGC
>OMOE01000002.1:0-80621 GCA_900290365.1 Syntrophobacter sp. SbD1
TCTCGAAAAACTTTCGAAAAATCAGTGAGTCAGAAGAGACCCTTTTTTCAGCATCCTGTTAGTCCTCTTTGTCATTTTGACTCCTTTCCCTCTGTTATGTTCCCTTGCAACCGTTCTATGAAGACGCTTGATTCAGGATAAGTTTGCTTTTCCATTGAAATGTAAGTCATCCCTTCATCAACCTTCCCTTCTTTCACGAGGAGGTAACCATATTCGCAGCACACACCAGGTGGAACTCTAAGTCCATTCTCTTTTGAATGTTCAATGATGTTGACCAGAACCTGCTTGTGAGCTTCCATATTCTCTGGGGTTTCATTTTTCTTATACTTGTATAGGGACTGTGAATAACCTTCCCAGTCATACATGGGCTTGGTTGTCGCAGCACATCCACCAAGAAGGATACAGGCTATTAATAAAGTGATCCACCGTTTGCTCATGGAATCTCAACCTCCATTGTGGTTTGACTCTGAACGTAAATGACCCTGTCTACGATCAATTTCGAATCCTTGTAAATCTTAACAAAGTGCTTTCCAGAAGGAATTTGGTACAATTTGTTATCGTCTGGTGGAATCACGAAAGGCTGCATATCGTCGATCTGAATGTGAGCAGTAGCAGGATTGCCCGTGAACTGAATATAGCTCTTGTCCGCCTTCTGTATAATACCTTCTCTGTACCCGCATGCGCAAAGCAGGATGCCCGCAAGAAACATTAAAAGCAGCTTCTTCATGGATGACTCCTTCAAAAGGCCTTACAGTGCGCCTGCTTCCTGAATGTATAGTTCATCAAGGTTACTGGTTGGAATATTCCCGCTCACCTTCGTGCAGAGAGATACTTCATTGTTTGGATCACTGCCAGTGACCGAAGTTACCTGAATTTCTCCAATCGGCTGTCCAGGAAGTTCGATCATCATGCCGGTTTGGGGGTTTTTGACTTTCTTGTTTTGCTTATAGACTGTGAACTGGTCTCCTATCAGCAAACCCTGTGCTTTGCCGCCTGCAATGATGTACTGTCCACCCTCGCAAGCAAGGACATAGGACCTCCACGGTTTATTTAAGAGATTCGAGATTACGTTATTTACCAATTGCGATATGGCGGCGGAAATCGCTTTGTCATTCAGAGTGGAATCGTAACCCGCACGTCCGCCGACCCCTATGACAGTCCCAGTTTCCGCAAACGCCTCCCCTTCGCCTTCTTCCGAGTAAATGATCTGGGCCGTGTGAACATCAACTAGCCTGACATTCACCTTTGCATAGGCTGTTTGTTTCTTCGTCCTGCTGAATACGCCAACTTCGCCAGTGTCCTTCCTGCCGAACTCGGAGACTGAGCCAATGATCAGATAATCAGCGGGAATCTTGATTGGCTTCAAATCACCTATTTCAATCTCCTTGCCTATTTTGTCGAGGTCGGCTCTTTCGAGGAGAATGAACTTGTCAGTGGCGGCAAGCTTCGCCGATATGATATCCATAGCCTGTTTTCCGGCAGGGTCCATATTTGCGTCGTAAAAGAAGCTTTGCCCATACTTGGTCTCGTTGGAAAATCTAGCTATGGCAACCTTCCTTTTAAGGAACCGTTTCGGACTTGCTTCAGTCAGTGTCGGGCTGATTTGAGGTTGCGGTTTGGTAACGGGCTGATTATCAGATTTATCAAGGGTCGCACAACCCTGCAAAAAGATGCCAAGTAGAACCAGTAAGACAAATTGCTTCAATGGTGCATTCCCCTTTCTCGTTACATTATTTGAATCAGAATGATGATTTGAAAATGGATTTTAAAAGCTTTTAGCAATAAAAGGTGCAGCTGTCCACGAGATATTCTGAGTACAGTTCATATTCTTCGAAAACCACAATTATCTGAGCTACTAGTCGATAAGGATTATCCAATAGCTATTAATATTGCAGCAGAAGAGTTATTATATGAGAAGTGCATATACAAATCAAAGACGCAGGAGAAAGGTCCACTGGACCGAATTTAGGCAGTTTTAGGATACAACTCTGCTCAATGCAGGCTCAAGCTCCGAAGACCAATATCAAACCTTCTTCAATCGACAGGTATTAAAGTGAAGAGGTGAATCGAGGCAAGGGTGGAAGTCAGGATAAAAGTCTTGAGCTGGATCTGGAGGCCATTTCGAAACACCTGAAACTCATGCGCACACTCTGAGCATCTCTTCTCAAAAATCTTAACCGTCGTGGACTCTGAGCAACTTCCCTGCCCAGGCAATGATGGTGGTAAACGACCATTTCGTCTCAACATTCTCACCCCCACATTCTGGACATTTTACCGGATCAAAGTTGTCCTGGCATTATTCGTGTTGTTTTCCGGAGGCTGTGCATTCACACAGGCTAATCTCGATGTAAAATACGATTCCGAAGCGGCTCGTGTTGGCCCACTGGCTTCGATAAGACCGGTGACAATGGCCCTGGCTATCTCAGGAGAAATAACGAGTTTCTGGTTTGAGCTCCAGGTCAATCTTATGACCCTTGATTTCATGGGCACGGTGGGAGTCAACTTGAACCTGGTCGATCCTGTATCCGGAGCAGTTCTCTACAGTCAATCCTACCAGGGGTATTACAATGAGACCAGCTTGGGAGGACTCGAGGGAACTTGGGAGCGTGTAATGAATACCTCTCTTGAACGAATGGTTCGAGATGTGAGCACTGACCCTAAACTGCTCGCAATTCTAAAATTGAAGAGCACTAACAGTCTACAATGATACATGCAGAGTAATAACATCGCCGGAATTGTGACATGAAAAATGAAAAGGACTGACCGCCGATATTCCGGCGAGCAGTCCTTTCAGATCATTTTATTGAATGGGAGGGCATTAAATTCTGTTACTTGATCTTTTCGCTGAGGGTTTTGCCTGCCTTGAACTTTACAGCTTTTGAGGCCGGAATTTTGATCTTTTCGCCGGTCCGGGGATTGCGCCCTTCACGTTCAGATCTTGCCGCGACGCTGAAAGTCCCGAAACCTACCAGCGTAATCTTGTCACCGCCTGACAAGGCGGCGGAAACAGCCGCAACTAATCCATTTAAGGCTTTTTCAGCCTGTGATTTGATAATTCCACCTTCACTTGCGATCTTTGCAACCAATTCAGCTTTCGTCATTTCCTGTCCTCCTTACAGTTAGATGATGAAAAACTACTCGGGTTTAAGTTTCTTCAGCAGCGGCAAAAGCGCCCTGAATTCGCTTGTGCCCGCCCGGTTGAGCAGTTCAAAAATGATCATCTCAGTCGAACTCATCACTGCGCCCGCCCTGTCCAGGCGATGCATGCCTGTTTGTTTGTCTGATGCGCCCCTCGATGTCACCGCGTCTTGAGCGATATGGACTCGATATCCAAGACGCAGGGCGCTCACGCCAGTGTGGAAAATACACACGTGCCCTTCCATGCCCGCAAGAAGCAGAGTGTTGCGCCCTATTTCCTCGATTGCCCGAACGATGTCACCGTTTTCGAAACAACTGAATTCCATCTTGCCAATCAGCTTGGGCCGGGAAATCTTGTCTACAAGCTCTGGCAGAAATGGACCTAATTTGTCCGGATTGTGGACAGTGCACAGAATGGGGATCTCAAAAAGCTCTGCAACCTCGATCAGAGCGCCGGTATTTAGGACTGTCCGGTCCCGCTCAATACACAGGTCAAGCAGCGGCTTTTGAATATCCACCAGCAGCAGAATGCAGTCCCGGCGATTCAGGAATTCCAGATTGCCATTCATTGTTTTGCCTCCGATTTCGTGAGTTTTTCGCTAACTTGATTAATCACTGTACGCTATTTCGCAACCGTTGACAGATCGACAACTCGCGCAATTCAGCGATTTGTCTCCACTCCAGGAATTCTTTTCCCTTGTATCAATTCAGGTACGGACTCCCGGGTTTGAATTACGCAGCATGAGCCATCCCCGGTTCAAAATCTATCCAATCTGTTCAAGGTATGTAGATTAAGCTGGATGGCTCAGCAAATCAGTATACAGTCCTTAAGACACTTACAATTTGTATTTCCAACCAATTTTGGTTGACTCTTAAAAAGGCCGGACGCATAATCCTGATGACATTTCACCGATCGACAACTCGCGCAATCCAGCGATTCGTTCGCGCGGCTGCGGTTGATCTTGAGAGACGCAGAGAGCGCAGAGAATAACTCCCAAGGCGTCTGACCGCTATTGAAAATCAAATCGCATTATAGAGGAGGGAAAATGGAACAGCCAATGGTTTTGGAAGATCGGTCGGGACAAACGAGTATTTTGACGCTCAATCGGCCTGACGTCATGAATTCCTTGAATTTCGATTTGCTCAGGGCACTGGGAGAAAAGGTCCAAACCCTTCAATGGGACCCGGAAGTGCGGGTAATCGTAATAACGGGCGCCGGCCAAAAAGCTTTTTGCGCGGGAGCCGACCTGAAAGAGAGGGCGTCGATGCCCGAAGACCAGGTGAGACAATTCATTTTAACCCTTCGCAGTCTGTTCACTTTCATTGAATACATGAACAAGCCGGTCATTGCGGCAGTGAACGGAATCGCCCTGGGGGGCGGCACCGAGCTTGCGCTCGCCTGCGACATACGTATCGTTTCAGAAAATGCAACGATGGGCCTTACCGAAACACGGCTGGCCATAATCCCGGGTGGCGGCGGCACTCAGCGCCTGCCGCGGATTGTGGGAAAGGGCAAGGCCAAAGAGCTAATCTTCACCGGCAGGCGCGTTGATTCAAAGGAAGCCCTCGATATCGGCCTGGTCAATAAAGTCGCACCTGCCGAAAAGTTGATGGACGCATGCCTGGAGATGGCTGCGATGATATGTGAAGCCGGTCCGATCGCCGTCAGCCAGGCAAAGTACGCCATAAACTACGGTTGCGAAGTGGACCTCAATACGGGCCTTGCCATAGAATCGAATGCCTACTGGGTCACAATTCCCACTGAAGATCGCATGGAAGGGTTAGTCGCCTTTAGAGAAAAAAGGAAACCCGTATATAAGGGAAAGTGAATCAGTTTTAAGTTTTCAGTTTTAAGTTTTGAGTAATCAACTGAAAACTCAAACAATGCGGTCAAGTTGATCAACTATGTCCGATAACGATTTGCGAATTCTAGAACATGTAGGCGACGCGATCCTCATTACAGCGAAGGACGGGTCCGTCGTTTACGCAAACGAAGCCTACTGCCGCATCATTGGGTTGCCCGCCGAGTCCATTATTGATCGCAAGCTCTGCGATATCGAACCGGATTCTCTCACCCTCAAGGCCATGGCCAATCGCACTGAGGTATTCCATGTCCACAAATACGTTGAGGCCCTCAAAATGGGCCTCAACTGCTCGGTTTTGCTTATACCTTCGCCGGCGGATTTTACGCAATCCGTTACCATAGTGAACAGGTTCCACCAGGATGCCGCCTGCCATGATTTTCAAGCAAAACAGCGGTATGTGGAGTCCTACCTGGAGGCCGGCATCGCACAGGGGGTCGAACTGCCTCTTCCTTTCCGTAAACTTGTAGGGACAAGCAACAGCTTCAGGGCCGCTTTGCATATGGCTTACAAGGCCGGCAAAGCGGACTTTTCCGTCCTTGTCACGGGTGAAAGCGGGGTTGGAAAGGAATTGTTGGTTCGAGCAATTCACGAGTCCAGCCAACGCCGCAATCATGAATTTGTGAGCATAAACTGTGCGGCCATACCGAGCACATTGATCGAATCCGAACTCTTTGGCTACGCCTCCGGCAGCTTTACCGGAGGAAGACGAGAGGGCAAAAAGGGCCTGTTTGACCTCGCCGATAAAGGAACGATTTTTTTCGACGAAGTCGCCGACTTCGAGTTGAACACTCAGGCCAAGATTCTAAGGGTCCTCGAAGAGGGAGAGTTCAGAAGGGTTGGAGATCAGAAGTGTATACCTGTTGACACACGAGTTTTGAGCGCCACCAACAGGGACCTCAATAGAATGATGCTCGAAGGGAAGTTCAGGGAGGATCTTTACTACCGGCTAAACACAATGACCGTCCATGTGCCGCCTATACGAGAACGGGGGCGGGACATAGAACTTCTTGCCGAACACTTCCTTTCGTTTTTTTGTGAACAGTATAAAAAGAATGCCGGGATCAGCCGGGCCACACTGGATATCTTCTATGCCCACGCCTGGCCGGGTAACGCCAGGGAGCTGCGAAGCGTGGTGCACTACGCGCTCAATATGACCGATTCCGACGTCATAGAGCCAAGCGACCTGCCCCATTATCTGCTGCTCTCGGGGGGCCGGGCCGCGCTGAACAAGAGGATTCCCCAAAAAGGCGCGGATTCGGAGGACTTCCGGCCCGGCTTCGTCTACAGGGATGTAATGGACGCTTTCGAAAAGGACCTCATCGAGGTGATCCTGAACCGATATCCAAACCGGACCAAAGCCATGCAGGCCCTGGGTCTCAGCCGCCGCTCATTTTATTTGAAACTGAAAAAACATGGGATTTCGTAGGTGGCGGGCGGTGGGACCGCCAGCCAGGTTTGCCGCCGCCTACGGCGGCGGCAAGAAAAATCCCCCCTGCCCTCTCCCGGATCGGAGTCCGGGATCTATCCTTAAGATTGAGTTTTGCAAGAGGCTCGGAGGCTTGAATAATTGTATAAAAAAGGTGCCAAGATGCCCTGCTGTTACGATGAGTATACATTTATTCACGCCCTGCCAACCTGTTTTTCGACTCGATAACACAATAATAAACCTCTGGCTCTTTGTATAAAGCGGTTCTTGATACCAACCTCGTCTCCTCCCGAGAATTTGGAACGGTTCTTGCGCATTGATGAATTCGCAACATTTCTTCATGCCCCTCGCGGGGGCCGGTAATTGCGGAACACACTCGAGCGAAGATGAATCCATGCGACCCGATGTAGAGCTTATCGAAATAGGTCCCAGAGAAGGGCTCCAGTACCACCGGACGTACATTCCTTCCGACCGGAAGATCGCCCTGGTGAACATGCTCTTTGATTGCGGATTCCCGAAGGTAGAGGTTACTTCCTTCGTTCATCCCAAGGCTGCGCCTCAAATGAAGGACGCGGTCGATGTGCTCTCGGGGATTCGGCTCGGCCGGGGCCGGGAGGAGCAGCAGAAAGTCTGCCAGGTTTTAGTCCCGAATGAAACCGGATGCCGCAACGCCATAGCTTGCAAAACAGATGAAATCGCGGTGTGGATCTTTTTGACCGACCGTTTGAGCTACTCCACGCTTAACAGCAGCGTCGCCGAATCGCTGAAAAGAATCAGCACGATCTGCGAAATTGCCAAAGCAAATGCAGTGAAAGTGAGTGCGTACATCGGAGCAGCTTTCGGCTATCCCGGAGAAGACGACAATCACATTGAGAATTTGTGCTCCATGGCAGCCAAACTGGTCCGGCTCGGCTGTTATCTCGTGTGCTTAAACGACGAGCTAGCAATAGCCAACCCGGTAACCGTGCGCCAACATGTGCGCCTTTGTGCATCGGAGGTGGAAGCATCGAGGCTTGCGGTCCATTTCCATGATAACCGTGGAATGGGGCTGGCCAATGTCCTGGCTGCTTACGAGTCCGGCATACGCATTTTCAAGTCCGGCCTTGGAGGGGCAGGCGTCCACAGTTATTTCAGAACGGCAGTTTCCGCTAAGTCTTTGGGAAAGAGCGACCCACACGGGTTGGCCACCGAAGACCTTGTATACGCCTTCGAAGAGATGGGCATCTCAACGGGAATAGATATCGACCGTTTGATTCAGTGCGGTCGTTTCCTCGAAAGACTTTTAGGAGCAAGGCTGCACAGCCGGGTCCTGTCGAGCGGACTTTCGGCAGAGACGCTGAGCGAAGCAAGGAAGACGGTGAGCTTTGAGAATCAGTGGCCAGTGGCCGGTGGTCAGTCTTCGGAGATTTAGACAGGATTAACTTGATCTGACGACTTACGACTGTTTTTAAGGGAGCTATTATGGAAGACGAAGTCCGGACACAGCGTCTCAGGCATTGGGAAGAACAGGATGCCATCGTCATGGAACACCGCAAAGAGGCTTACGATATCGGCGGCGAAAAGCAACTCCAACGCCTTGCCAAGCAGGGCAAAAGACCAATGCGTGAGCTAATCAGGATGCTGATCGATCCGGGCACGGAGTTCTTTGAACTCGGATTGGATGCGGGTTACAACATTGGAGATATAAAGCTCTACGGCGGGGACGTTTACCTCTCGGAGAACAGGGGCCACATTCCTGGGGGGGGCGTAGTAACCGGAGTCGGTGTCGTTCACGGCAAGGACTGTATGATCTTTGCCAATGAAAACCGCCTTGCGGCCGGCAGCTATTTTCCGATTACTCTCAAAAAACACATGAGGGCACAGGCTATAGCCGAGCGCCTTAAATTGCCCTGCATTTACATTGCGGACTCGGGTGGGGTCAACCTTCCGATGCAGTTAGGCTGCTTTGCCGACGACGGCCACTTCGGCGCCATGTTTTATAACATGTGCCGCATGTCGGCCAAGGGCATCAGACAATATACTCTGTCCACCGGCGGGAACACGGCGGGCGGGGCCTACATCGTCTACCTCGCTTCCGAATCCATAATGATAGAAAAGCTTTCTTTTGCGTTTCTGGCCGGCCCTCCAATGGTGAAATCGGCCATCGGCGAGACGGTGTCAATGGAAGATCTGGGAGGGGCCTATGTCCACACGCAGCACTCCGGCGGCTGCGACCACCTCGTAAAATCCCAGGAAGAAGGCATCCTGAAGCTCCGCGACATGATCGAGTTCGAGCCCGCTCAGCCCCTTTACTGTGAGCGAAGAAAACCGGTAGAGCCAAAGTTCGACCATAAAGAAATGATGCGCTCGTCTCCGGTCAATACATACAGCGTGATCAGCATAAAGGACACTCTCAAGTGCCTTGCCGATGACAGCTATTTCCATGAATACAAACCGACCTACGGCCTCATCCGGGGTCAATCCCTCACTACCGGCAAGATGTGGTTGAAAGGGATGCCGGTGGGGGTCGTTGCATCCAATGGTAACGGCATCATCTATATCGAGTCGGCAAGAAAGGCCACGGAATGGATGATTCGCTGCGGCAACGCCAAGCTGCCGGTGATCTTTTTACAGGGGTCTCCCGGCTATATGGTAGGCCAACAAGAAGAATGGGGCGGCATAGGAAAATATGGAGCAGATATGGTCCGTGCGTGCAGCGCTTTGAACGTTCCGAAAATCCAGCTTGTTATTGGCCCCGACCACGGGGCGGCCAACTACGGCATGTGCGGAAGGGCTTTCAAACCCGTGTTCTGCTTTACAAACATGAGGGGCCGCACGACTGTTATGTCCGGCAAGACTGCGGGATTCGTTATAGAAACTATCCGCAGAAAGAACATGGTCGACAAGGGCGAAACCGTAGATGAGAACAAAATGGCGGAATTTCGCAAAATGATGATCGAGCGCTACGATGCCGAGGGACATCCCTTTTTGACCGGCTCCGTATTGTTTCATGACGGCGTCATCACCTTCGGCGAGGTCCGTGAAAAGCTGGCCAGGGCCCTTGAGCTTTGCTACCGCGCCCCCATTGATAGAAGTGACTGGGGTGATCTGAAGTTCTAACAATAATTAAGAAGGAGACTTGGGATCATGAGCGAATATGATTACTGGAATATCTTCCCTAGAATGCCAAAGAAGGTGAGTATCGGGGACATAACCGTGCGCGACGGGTTCCAGCATGAAGAGAGATTCATCTCCACAAGCGCCAAGATTTTTTATGCGCAGGAGGCGATCCTTGCAGGAGCCAAAGAAGTTGAGGTGACCAACCTCGGTAATCCTGAAGGCATTCCTCAATTCAGGGATGCCGAACAGGTCCTCACAGCCCTCAGGAGTGAGGCATTCAAGAAACGCTGTGAAAAAAAGTCAATCAATTACGAAGAGATAGTCATGACTGCGGTGACGATCCGCGAAGCCGCCGTCGATAGAGCAATTGAGCTCAAACACAAAGGGATCGGTCCGGACCGCGTTTTGATGATGGTCTCTACCGATCCGGAACACCACTTTGCCAATTCCGGCACGACTCTTAGCCAATACTGGAAAGAGGCCGAACGTTGCATACGCAAAGCCGCCGATGTGGGCATCAAGATGTGCGGCACCGTCAGCACCATCTGGGGGAGTCCCATCACCGGCGCCACCAGGCTCGAAGATGCCGTGGAATTCACAAAACGCTTCCTCTCGATAGGCGCCTATGATATCGAGCATGCAGACCACGACGGCTCCGCCTCTGCTGCTCAAGTCTACCGCTATTTCTCGATGATCCTCGATGCCATGCCCGATCCTGAAGCCCACCTGTGCCATCTCCATGAAACCAAGCGCGTTGCTTCCGCCTCAATCCTGGCGGCCCTGCAGGCTGGTATTTGCCGCTTCGAGGGGACCCTTGGCGGCCTGGGCGGACAGCCCGCCAATTTCCTCGACGACTGTCCTGTGAGGGGAACGGGCGAATACTACTACAAGGACCCCAGGTATGTGGGGCTCATCACCCTGGAGGACCTGGTGGTGATGATTGACGAACTGGGCATCGAACACGGCTACGACGTTGATCGGGTCCTGTGGCTCGGAGCGAAGATGGAGAAGACAGCAGGCCGCAGACTCCGTTCCGAAGCCGTCTACAATGGCCGGACCATCAAGGAAGGCCATAGGGAGTATGCCCGGCCGGGTCTTGGAAAACTAATCGAGAAACTGGGCGAAAAACCAGGCATGCTTGTACCCGCTGAATGGCCGGCGGCGGCCGTTCTGCCTGCAAAGTGGGGACCCGAGGCATGGACTGGAACTACGAGGAGGGCGCCATGAAAGAAGAACAAGCCCCAAATACAGCAGGGAGGAAGCCGGTCTGGGTCCCCCCTGTCGAGTGGAAAAAAAGGGCCAACATCACACGGTTCATCGACTTTGTAAACAGGACCACGGGGCAAAATATCGACTCCTATGCCGGCCTCTACAAGTGGTCTGTGGAAAGTATACCGCAATTCTGGGCCGCAGTCTGGGACTTTGTCGAAATAAAGGCCTCCCGCAAATATGACAAAGTCATAGATGATCTTGCCATGTTCCCCGGGGCGAATTGGTTTCCCGGCGCAAGGCTCAATTTCGCGCAAAACCTTCTAAGATTTCGAGATGAGCGGCCGGCATTTATATTTCGGGGTGAGAACCAAAAGGCCGCCACCATGACGTACGCCGAACTCTACACTTCGGTTGCGCGACTTTCCAAGGCGCTTCGAGACATGGGAGTCGTCGCGGGTGACCGGGTTGGCGCCTACATGCCAAACCTGATGGAAACGGCAATCGCAATGCTCGCAGTAACGAGCATCGGAGCGATTTGGTCATCCTGCGGCACTGAACTGGGCGCCCGGGCAGTTGCCGACCGTCTTGGCCAGATCGGCCCCAAGGTCCTGTTCACCGTAGACGCGCAATTCTATAAGGGGAAAACTGTAGACGTCCTGGCAAGTGTCGAAAAGATCGCAGAGCAGATTCCCACGCTTGAAAGAATAATCGTTACGCCGTATGTGGAGGAGCGGCCTGCGATCGGCAATCTTCCAAATGCTGTTCTCTTTGCGGACTTCCTGTCCAAAGACGCGCCTGAAATCCAGTTTGAGCAGCTTCCATTCAATCATCCCGTCTATATAATGTTTTCCTCCGGAACTACCGGAAAACCAAAGTGCATGGTCCAGGGACCGGGCGTTCTTATTAACCAGCTCAAGGAACTCATAATCCAAACGGACTTAAAGAGCGAAGACAGGATTTTCTACATTACATCGCCTAGCTGGATGATGTGGAACTGGCTTATCGGTTCACTGGCAGCCGGCGCCACAATTGTTCTCTACGACGGCAATCCCAACTATCCCGACTGGGGAGCCATGTGGCGGCTCGCTCAGGACGAGAAGATCACTATTTTCGGCTGCAGCGCAAGCTATCTCAATTACCTCAGGAGCGCGGGAGCCAGCCCCGGGAAAACCTTCGACCTGTCCGCGCTCAGGGCAATGTCTCAAACCGGGTCCCCGCTTTCCGCCGACGGGTTCGAATATGTTTACAGTGAAATCAAGCAGGAAATGCATTTCAATTCGATCGCCGGGGGCACAGACATCAATGGGTGCTTTGCGCTTGGGACCATGATCCAGCCGGTATATGCAGGCGAACTGCAAGGGCCTGGCCTGGGGATGAAGATCAAGGCCTACGATGAGTCGGGCAAACACGTAACGGATAAGGAAGGAGAATTGGTCTGCGAGGCCCCGACCCCCTCCATGCCACTATACTTCTGGAACGACAACGATTTTGCGAAATACAGGAGTGCTTATTTCGACGTCTACCCCGGGATCTGGCGGCACGGCGACTGGGTCCTTTTCCATAGCGATTCGGGAGGTGTTACCTTCCTTGGCCGCTCTGATTTCACTTTGAAACCCTCCGGTGTGCGCATAGGTCCTGCGGAAATCTACAACGTCGTTGAAAATATCGCCGGAATTGCCGACTGTATGGCAGTCGGACAGGATTGGAAGGGCGAGCAGCGAGTTATACTCTTTGTCAGGCTTGCGACGGGATATGAACTGACCGAGGAGCTCAAAAACCAAATCAAGACTGCTTTGCGAAAGCAGGCTTCTCCGCGTCATGTACCGAACCTGATTGTCGAGGCGCCCGACATTCCTTATACTTTCAACATGAAGAAGGTTGAGAGCTCGGTTGCCAACATACTCAATGGAAGACCTGTAACCAATGCCGACGCCCTTACCAACCCCGAATCGCTTGCCTTCTATGAAACAATAGCGGCTGAGCTCCTAAAGTAAAAGAGGTGCACCACATGGATTTTATGCTTACAGATGAACAACGGATGATAAGGGAGACTGTCTACAAATGGACGGTTAATGAACTGGGGCCATTGCAGGACAAAATCGATGACGAGGACTGGTTCCCGCCGGATTTTTTCAACAAGTGCGCCGAAATCGGCATTCTGGGAATAACCATCGATGAGAAATACGGAGGACTCGGCGGCGATGTATTGATGCAAACCCTGGCCGTCGAGGAAATGAGCCGTATCTGCCCCGCATTGGCCATGACCTATGGGGCACATTCCAATCTGTGCGCCAATAACATTCACAAAAATGCGAGTGAGTACCTCAAACACAAATACCTGCCACCCCTGGTTTCAGGCGAAAAAATCGGTGCGCTCGCCCTCACCGAACCAAACGCAGGCTCTGACGCAATGAGCCTTAGGACGCGTGCGCTCAAGCGCAAAGACAAGTACATCCTCAACGGGACTAAGATGTTTATAACCAACGGTCCCATCGCCGACACCCTCCTCGTCTACGCCAAGACGTCACCGGAGTTGGGGGCAAGAGGGATAAGCGCTTTCATAGTGGAAAAGGATTTCCCCGGCTTCTCCGTGGCTCGCAAACTCAGAAAATGCGGAATGCGCGGCTCTCCGACAGGCGAGCTTATCTTCGAGGATTGCGAAGTGCCCGCTGAAAATCTTGTCGGCGAGCTGGACAAAGGCGTCAACGTGATGACGAGCGGACTTGACATCGAGCGGGTTGTCCTGGCAGGCGGCTCGGTTGGCATGGCGCAACAGGCACTGGAATACTCCATCCGCTATTCGGTGGAGCGCGAACAATTCGGCCGCTCGATTGCTTCCTTCCAGATGATCCAACAAAAACTCGCAGACATGTATACTCGCACCGAAGCTTCCAGGCTCCTGGTTTATCGGGCGGCGCAAGCCGCTCAGACAGCCTTCAGAGGGGGCAAAGGCACTGAGCTCACAAAGCTTGCGGCGGCGGCAATCCTTTTTGCTTCCGAAGCTGCCACCTGGGTCTGCGATCAGGCTATCCAGATACATGGCGGCTATGGGTACTGCCTCGAATTCCCGGTTCAAAAGCTTTGGAGGGATGCCAAACTCTACGAAATCGGGGCCGGTACAAGCGAAATTCGCAGAGTTATCATCGCCCGCGAGCTTACTCGAGATGAATATGCAAAAAGAGCGGACCGCCACTGCCAGCCAGGAAGCAAAAAGGCGGATTTGTAATTTTTAAGAACTCCAAACAGAGCAAGGTATCTCTAAAATGAGAAATGATTTCTCAGTGCCAAGATACCCCGCAGCGATCTCCAGGCTCAGCTCGGCCCACCCGCGCAAGCGCGTGTGGGCCGAGCGCCCGGCGGCGATTGCCGACTGCTCCCCGCTCATCCAACCCACGAAAACGACCATCACTCAATTTAGGATTGAAACAAAGTAAAATCTCATCTAACATCCCTCTTCGAGTTCAGCATTCCAGCACTTTCGCATTATTCCGGCCCGTAGCGTTTCTACGCCCCTCCGCGCGAGGGCGTGGATTTAAACTGGAAATTTAACCAAGGATAAATCAGAGGCGCTTGCAGTCGCCTGTTTTTAATTGGCCTGCAATCGGTTTTAATTGACTTTTCGAGGGGGTCCCGAAAATGGATTTCGGTTTAAAAGACAAAGTTGCCTTTGTTGCCGGTGGAAGTCAGGGAATTGGCAAAGCGACCGCAATCGAACTTAGCAAGGAAGGCGCTAAGGTTGTCATCTGCGCGTTGGATGACCCGGAATTGCCAAATGCTGTTGAAGAAATCCGGTCGATAGCGGGTAACGAGGTCATTGGAATTCCCGCCAATCTCACCGTGACGGAGGATGCAAGAAATTTCATCCGCAAGGGCGTGGAACATTTCGGGACAATCGACATCCTGGTAAACAATGCAGGCGGTCCTCCGGACAAGAAGTTCCTGGAAATTGATGAAGATTTGTGGAATCTGGGCTTTCGGCTGAATCTGCTGAGCACCATCACGATGACCCGCGAAGCGGTTCCCGTGATGATGGAAAAACGCTGGGGCAGAATAATCAATATGACCTCAGTTTCAGTAAAACAGCCGATTGAAGGGCTGATCCTGTCCAACACGATCCGAATCGGAGTTGTAGGACTTGCAAAAACACTCTCCAACGAACTGGCTCCCTATAACATTACCGTCAACAATGTTTGCCCGGCATATATAGCCACCGAGCGCGTGCGCAAGCTCTCGATCGATGTCGCGGGCAAGCAGGGAACTACACCGGGGGAGATCATACACAAATGGGAATCCCAAATGGCAATGGGCCGGATGGGAAAACCAGAGGAAGTAGCCGCACTGATCGCTTTCCTGGCCTCCGAACGGGCCGCATTCATTACGGGTGACTCCATTCAGATAGATGGAGGATATTACAAGGGAGTAATGTAAAGGTTTTAATTATGGAAAATAAACGTACTGCATATATTAGATCCATAGGCCGCTTCCTGCCTGAAAAGAAACTCACGAATTCGGATTTGGAAAAGTTGGTGGACACCTCGAACGAATGGATCGTCTCCCGAACCGGGATATCGGAGCGCCGTATCCTCGAGCCAGGTCTTGGGTGTTCGTATATGGCGGTTCGAGCCACAGATGAATGCCTCGAAAGGGCTGGCGTCAGTCCTGAGGAGTTGGATCTCATAATTGTGGGCACGGTGACTCCCGACATGTTATTTCCGTCAACCGCATGTCTTCTGCAAAATATGATCGGAGCAAAAAAAGCCTGGGGATTCGACCTGTCTGCCGGATGCTCCGGCTTTCTTTTCTCTCTTTCGACCGCAGCCCAGCTCATTGAATCGGGAAGAGTCAACAAGGCGCTTGTGGTAGGCAGCGACGTAATCTCCTCGCTTATTGATTACACCGACAGGGGCACATGCGTTATTTTCGGAGACGGTGCGGCGGCTGTGCTCCTTGAGGCATGCACCGAACCCGGATACGGTCTTCTCGATTTCAATTTGCATATAGACGGCGCCGGAGGTGAATTCCTGTGCGTAAAGGGCGGAGGGAGTCTCAGGCCGGCATCGCATGAAACCGTAGATAACGGGGAACATTACGTATATCAGGATGGCCGCGCCGTATTCAAATCGGCGGTAACCGAAATGTCCAATGTTTCCGTCGAGATTCTCGAAAGAAACGGTCTAACCGGCAAGGACGTCAAGCTCTTCATCCCTCATCAGGCAAATAACCGCATCATAGAAGCGGCCGCAAAGCGCATGGGTATCGAAGAAGAAAAGGTAATCGTAAATATCAATAAATATGGGAATACGGTTTCCGCCAGCGTTCCGCTCGCTCTCTATGAAGCATTGCTTGAAAGAGACAATCCGCCGGTAAAAGGTGACTACCTGGTGCTGGCGGCTTTTGGAGCCGGCCTGACTTGGGGTAGCACCCTGCTCAGGTGGTGGGAGAAATAGTCTAAATACAGTCGTCAGTGGTCAGTGGTCAGAAAAAACTTTTCTCTGACTACTGATCTTAAGATTTTCCACCAGGCGAGCCCCGCCAAGCTGGAGAATTAAAATCGTTAGCCGACCTTGTCTCGGCTAGTCACCAGCCTGCACGCATGGTAGACAAACGCTATGTACCAGTTCTCAAGCGGGACTCTTTCGCATACCGCCACAAATCCCGCATCGCTTCCACTGTAGTAGGTTGTATCCTTGAGAAAGATAGTCAGGGTTTCCCGGTCATCAGATATGATGCAACGCAGGACGGATATATTGGCTTGATTTTCGCGTCCGACAGGAAGAAGGACATTCAGGTCGCCGATGTTAAGAAATGCCCCGAAATTTTGTTCAATGTCCCATTTCCACGGGAACAGCTCGTGTTTTTCTATAAGAATGTCATAGCGATAATTTTTAACCTTATTCGAGGCCTCCGGACTGATCTCTTCGATGTTTTTCGGGCCTGCTTTCTCCATTTTGTTGCACCTTTTCGCCATACAAGATGTTTAGATATTTCAGCCCATCGCTCCCAACAATTAATCCTAAAAAACGGCGCTCAAAAATATCACAACAAACATAGTCACGGGATAGAAGCTGGCCCGGTTGAACAGGGCCGAAGCGAGGGCTGCGGTCCTCCCGCTGTATAGGCGCCACGCGGGCAGGAGCAGAAGAAATATGCCGGCGGGAATGGCCGCAAGGAAATAGAAGGCGCTAAGATGTGCAGGTGTCAGCCAGAACAGCGCAATGCTCATTATAAAAGCGATGGCCAGGGAGATTAAGACGGTCCAGGCCGATACTTCGGGTCCGAACCTTACCGGAATGGTTTCAGCCCCCATTCGTGTATCTTCTTCCAAGTCGCTCCAATCATTAGGAACGTTCTGTCCCCCGATTTCCCAAAAAAAGAACCACAGGAAAAACCCGATCAGGAAAGCCGGTGCGGAATCCGGAGCTACAGCATAGATAGCGGCCAGCCCGCCGGCGCTTTTAACTCCCCCGCTAATAAAAGCCCTGATCCAGCTAATTTTTAGCATCAGGCAGTAAAAGGCCTCAGCCAGGCATCCCAGGATAAATATGAGCGCGCAAACAGGATTCAGGACCCAGGCCCCGAGCAGGGCGATTGCCCCCCAAGCGGCAGTCCACAACATTCCGTCCTTCAGGCTGAGCAGGCCCTGCGCCATCGGATGGCGCGCGTAGACAGCGTCCAGGTCTCCGGCGGAGCACTTGAGTCCGCACTCGCGGATTTTTCGCCGATCAGCTCTATAGTCAACGACGTCGTTTAGGGCATATACGGCGGTATATCCGGAAAAGGCTGTCACAAGACCTATTATGATCACGTGGACGGGAGGAATCGAGCCGAGCCAGAGAAGGGCCGCCAGCGCCGGGGTTGCCATATCGAGCAACCCGTGCGGCGTGCGTGACAATGCCAAAAATAATTTTATCCGGGGCTGGGATGATATCGTTGAGGCACTCGATTGCATTTAAGTGAACCTTTTTACCCGTTTATTACCACTGTCTTTATGTTGACGAATTCTTTGAGCCCGAAATGAGAAAGTTCCCTGCCGAATCCGGACTTTTTTACGCCCCCGAATGGAAGGCGCGGATCGGACTTAACCATGCCGTTTATGGCGACAAACCCTGCGTCTATTTCTCCGGCAAGTCTTTCCCCCGCACGAATGTCCCTGGTCCAGATCGCAGCTCCCAGGCCGAACTCGGTTTCATTGGCAATCCGGATCATTTCTTCTTCGCTGCGCACCGTGATCAAGGTGGCGATCGGGCCAAAGACCTCCTCTTTCCAAACTCGCATTTCCTCGGTAAGCCCCGTCAAAATAACCGGTTGGAAGAAATAGCCCTGGTTCGGCGGCTCAGGTCCCCGGTAGACTCGTGCGCCCTTTTTCAGGGCATCTTCGAGCTGTTTGTCCAGAGTTTCCAGAAATTCTTGCCTGGCGACCGGTCCCAAATCGGTAGCTTCATCCATCGGGTCGCCAATCTTGATGCCATTAAGCACGTCCACAAATTTTTCTCGAAAAGCCTCCGAGACGGATTCCTTCACTATCAGCCGTTTGGCTGCGATGCAGCTTTGACCGGCGTTTGCCATTCTGGATCTGACCGCGGCGAGGGCGGCTCTGTCCAGATCCGCATCTTCGAGGACCATAAACGGGTCGGAGCCGCCGAGTTCCAGAACGACCTTCTTGAGGTTCTTTCCGGCCAGTTCGGCGACTTTGGAACCGGCGGCGACGCTTCCGGTCAGTGAAACCCCGTCGACAACATCCTGGTCTATCAGACGTTCGGCACCCTTCGAGTCAATCAGAAGAGTTTGAAAGACATGCTCAGGGAAGCCTGCTTCGCGAAATATCTTCTCTATCTCGATCGCCGTTATGGGAACATTGGACGCGTGTTTGAGCAGGCACACATTGCCGGCCGCAAGGGTCGGCACAGCCCAGCGCGCCACCTGCCAGAAAGGAAAATTCCAGGGCATTATTCCAAAAATGACGCCAAGCGGCTCGAATGCGACATAGCTTTTCGCCGCCCCGGTGTCGATCGCTTCTCCAGCCAGGAATTTTTCTGCATTTTGGTGATAATAATCACATAAAAGAGCACATTTTTCGACTTCACCCATGGCATCCCGAATCGGCTTGCCCATTTCAACTGTGGTTATCCGGCCGTACTCCCTTTTCTTCTGCCGTAAGATCGATGCCAGCTTGGCAACAGGTTTCACACGGTCGGAAACGGAAAGCTTTCTCCATTTCTTAAAAGCTTCTCTACTTCTAAGAACCGCCTGGCGACAGGCTTCATCGGACAGCGTATCGAACTCCGCGTTCACTTCACCCGTAAATGGATTTACAGATTTCAACTTCATGAATTCCCTCCTCAACAAATCATAATCGACGAGGAGAAATTTACAGGGAAAATAGGCTTTTATGCAACACAGTTATTCACAGTTATTTAATTGCCCTTTTCCGAAAGCTGTTTTTTTATTTCCCGCTTCATGAAGTTGATGGATTTGGTAACCGGTATACTCTTGGGGCATACGCGGGTGCATTCGAAGTAATTTGCGCAGGGCCATACGCTGTTTGGTTCGTTCAACTTCTCGATCCTGCCCGCAAACCGGCCGTCTCGCGAATCATAGAGGTACCTGTAGGCCCACACCAAGGCAGCCGGGCCGACGTAGTCGGGATTTTCCTGCATTACGGGGCATGCGCCGGTACAGCAGGCGCATAGAATGCATCGGATCACTTCCTCCGCTTTCTTGTGGTCTTCCGGGCTTTGCAGCCTTTCCTTATCCGGCGGGGCCTCGTCCTGAATCAGATAGGGGCGCATGGAATCGATCCTGGCCAGGAAATCTTCCATGTCGACTATAAGGTCTTTGCGGACCTGAAAAAAGGGCAGCGGCTCCAGGGTGATTTCCTCCGAGCCGGCATAATCCTTGACCAGCTTTTGGCACGCGAGCGCACAGACACCGTTGATTCGCATGCCATCGGAGCCGCAAACTCCATGAGCGCAAGACATCCGGTAGCCAAGCGTTCCGTCCTGTTCCCATTTGATCCTGTTGAGGCAGTCCAAAATACGCTCTTCCGGTCTGGCCTCCACCGTATAGGTGCTGTAGTGGGCCTCCTCGCCCGATTGGGGGTCGAACCGGAATATCCTAAATCTAAGTCCCATATCAGTATGCCCTCGGTTTAGGTTCAAATCGGGTTACCGTAACCGGTTTGCCGCTAATCGATAAGCCGGGGCCGGTCTTTTGGACCAGGGTATGTTTCAGCCAATGCTCGTCGTCCCTGCCGGGATAGTCTTCCCTCGAATGAGCGCCGCGGCTTTCAGTTCTGTTGAGCGCTGAGGCCGCTATCGCTTCGGCGAGAGGCAGCATATTTTGAAGCTCGAGGGCATCCATAAGATCGGTGTTGTAGCGATTTCCCAGGTTATCGATACAGATATTGCGGGCTCTTTGTTCCAGCTCCCTGACTGCTTCAAGGGCCTTTTTTAAACCTTGCTCGTGCCGAAAAACCGAGCAATCCGCCGTCATGATTTCCTGCAGGGACTGCCGGATGCTCACACTTTTTTCGCCTTTTCTCTTTTCCTTGATTCGTCTGATCCTTTCGGCCGTGTCCCGCTCAGGCCCAGACGGGGGATCTACCCAGGAGAGGCGATCGAGGTTCTCCAAAATGTGTTGTCCGGCCCTTCTCCCGAAAACGACAAGATCGAGCAGGGAATTGCAGCCGAGCCGATTTGCCCCGTGAAGCGAGATGCACGAACACTCGCCGGCCGCATAAAGCCCGGGCACGGGATTATTTTTCATATCAGTTACGTTTCCGTCATTATTTACCGGGATGCCACCCATCATATAATGGCAAGTCGGATGAATCGGGATCTGGTCTCTAGCCGGGTCGAGGCCAAGGTAAATTTTTACGAAAGAAGAGATATCCGAAAGCCTTTCGGCCAGCTTTTCTTCTCCGAGATGAGTGAGGTCGAGATAGACGTAGTCCTGTCCATTTATTCCCCTGCCCTCCCGAATCTCGGTAAATATGGCGCGGGAGACCATGTCCCTTGGCGCGAGGTCTTTAATAGTGGGAGCGTATCTTTCCATGAACCGCTCGCCCTCGCTGTTGCGGAGAATCCCACCCTCCCCTCTTGCAGCCTCGGTAATGAGCACTCCCAGCCCCCATATCCCGGTCGGATGGAACTGTACAAATTCCATGTCTTCCAGAGGAAGCCCCTGCCTGTAGGTGAGGGCAAGACCATCTCCGGTGCTCGCGAACGCGTTGGATGTCACTTTGTATACTTTACCGTATCCACCGGTGGCAATCAGGACCGCCCTGCCCTGGAAGAAGTGTACCTCACCTGTCGCAAGCTCATAGGCAACCAACCCGGCAACCTGCCCGTCGCGGATAACCAGATCGAGCACGTGAAATTCCGGGTATATCTTGATTCCCTTCTTTACAGCTTGGAAATAAAGGGTGTCCATCATGACCCGCCCGGACCTGTCAGCCGCATAGCATATCCGTTTGACAGGCGCCTGGCCGAAATTGCTTGTGTGCCCTCCAAAGAAACGCTGGGCTATTTTGCCCTCCGGGGTGCGGTTGAAGGGAACGCCCATATGCTCCAGTTCATATACGGCCCTTATGGCGTCTTTAGCCAGGATTTCCGCAACGTCCTGGTCGGTCAGGTAATCTCCGCCCTTGATCGTATCGTACATATGCCATTCCCAGGAATCAGGCTCTTCGTTCTGAAGTGCTGCGGCTATGCCGCCTTGTGCCGCCCCGGAATGCGATCTTGTAGGATACACTTTGCTGAAGAGCGCGACATCAGCCTTACCAGCCACCTCGGTCGCAGCCCTCAGTCCGGCGAGTCCCGCCCCGACAATCAGGACATCGTGTTTGAAAACCATTCAGGGTCTCCTTTTTCACTTTCCTCTGGCAGCCAAAGGCTCATAGGTGCATCCCACAACCCCGCAATAGTGGCCGACATATTCCGCTTCCGGCCTGTACAATGCAGGCTTATCCTGGGCCTCGGCGAACTTTTCCTCGATGATATGCGCGCACCACCCCGCGATTCGTGAGACAGCGAAGACCGGTGTCATCATGTCGATTGGAATTCCCATCATGGCATACACAGAACCGCTATAGAAATCGACATTAGTCCTGATGCTGCTTTTGCCTAAAGACAGGAACTCTTTGTGACCCTCTTCTTCTATACGATCGAGGTACTCGTACCATTTTTGGTGGCCGCTTTTTTCCGCCAGCCGATGCGACATCAACTTGAGTATTTTTGCGCGTGGATCGACAGTTTTGTAAACGGCATGCCCCATTCCCATAATTATGCGGCCGCTGCCGATCATGTTTTTGACCCAGGCGCCGATCTCATCCACCGATTTTACTTCGGATATCACCTGGAGCAGCATCTTCATTACCCGCGCATTGGCGCCGCCATGCAAACTTCCGGAGAGTGCGCCCACCCCGGCGGAGATTCCCGCATACATGTGAGCCTTTGTCGATACGACCTCACGACAGGCGAAGGTGGAGGCATTGAAGGTGTGCTCGGCATGCAGAATCAGGCAGACATCGAGATCGCGCGCGGTTTCCTTGTCGGGCTTCTTTCCGGTGAGCTGCCACAAAAAATTGCCGGCGTGGCAGAGGGCGTTATCAGGCGGAAGCGGCTTCTGCCCGTTTCTGATCCGATGCCAGGCGGCGATCACAGCGGGGAAGCGGGCTATCAGCCGGACGGCCTTTCTTGTATTGGCTTCCCTGGAATCATCGTAGAGCTCCGGATCAGCGATACCCAGTATGGGGACGCTAGCCTGGAGCACATCCATCGGGTCGGCATCTTTAGGAAATTTTTCAAGGCACTCCAATACGAACCCGGGCAGGTCGCGCGACTGCACAACCTGACTTTCGAACCTCTCAAGCTCGCTCCCCCTCGGCAAGTATCCGTTGAGGAGCAGGGAAACTGTTTCCATAAATGTCGACTGTTCGGCCAGCTCTTCGATCCTGAAGCCGCGATAGATCAGAACCCCGTTTTCGCCGTCGATGTAGCTGATCTTCGTATCGGCGACTGCAACTCCTCGCAGGCCGATGTTCTTAATGCGGACAGTATCTGCGGCCATTTTATCCTCCGGATGGTTTCTCAAGGCTCATAGTTTAGCGGTTTTTGACCATGTTCAATGCGCCGCCATCGAGCAACATTCGGCGCATTCTTTCCGAAACATTCAGAAAGACCCTTATTTTTTTACCATCAATATCCACTTGCAACTCGACGGCGCCACCGGCAAGATTTTTTCGAATTTCAGGATAGACGATCACTGCCCCGGTATTGATTGAATTGTAGTCATCAGGATTGGCGAACACCAGCGGGAGAATTCCGTAGTTGCAAAGATTGGCCATGTGGATCCTGGCGAAGCTCTTTGCCAGTACCGCCCTGACGCCGAGATAACGTGGCGCCAGAGCCGCGTGCTCCCGGCTCGATCCTTGACCGTAGTTTTCTCCACCGATGACCGTAACCGCGCCGGCATCCTTGCATTTTTGCGCAAATTCAGTATCGATGATCGAAAATACAAACTGGCTTATAGCAGGGATATTCGATCTGAGCGGAAGGACCTTGCTGCCCGCCGGCATTATGGTATCCGTCGATATATTATCACCGGCCACCAGCACCACTTTAGTTTCCAAAGACTCCGGCAGGGACGCGAATGTGGGCAGTGGAGCGATGTTCGGCCCCCGGACGACCTGAGTTTTCCTCAGTTCCAGGCTTGGCCTGATAATCGAAAGCTCATCTACGAGATATTCTTTCGGGTCTTGAATTCTTGGATATTCCATTTCCCCGCCCAAGTCCCGTGGATCGGTTATAACCCCCTTGAGCGCAGCGGCTGCGCCTGTTTCGGGCGAACAAAGATAGACACGGTCGTCTTTGGTTCCGGAACGTCCCGGGAAATTGCGGGGCATGGTCCGAAGACTGACTTGGCCGGTTCCAGGCGCCTGCCCCATGCCAATGCAGCCCAGGCACCCGGGTTCGTGTATTCGCGCCCCCGCACGCAGAAGCGGCACAACCCCTCCCCCTGCCGCCACATTCTCCATAACCTGCCTGCTGCCTGGGTTAATATTGACAGACGTCCAGGGGGAAGAATGTCTGCCTTCGAGAATCCGGGCTACCACCATCAAATCCCTGAAGGATGAATTCACGCTGCTCCCCACGATGACCTGATCCACTTTCAATCCGGCAACTTTGCGCACAGGGACCACGTTACCGGGCGAATGCGGCTGAGCGATGAGGGGCTCGACTTTGGAAAGATCGATTTCATCATATTCGTCGTATTCGGCCGATGGATCAGCGTTGAGTTCGATCCAGGCATTCCCCCTCCCCTGGGCCTCCAGATAGGATCGAGTGTTTTTGTCCGACGGAAAAATCGAGCTGGTCGCCCCCAACTCGGTACCCATATTGCCTATGGTCTCCCGGTCTGTTGCCGACAGGCTTTCGACCCCCGGGCCGTAATATTCGACGATCTTCCCGATACAGCCCCTGACGTCATAGCGCCGGAGCATCTCAAGTATAACGTCCTTGGCACTGACCCATTCCGGCAGTTTTCCAATGAGTTTAACCCCAAGCACTTTTGGACAGGGGAAATGATAAGGGTGTCCTGCCATAGCCAGGGCAATGTCAAGCCCGCCCGCGCCAATTCCAAGCACCGACACGCCGGCCGCGCCCGGAGTATGGCTGTCTGAGCCAAGCAGGGTCTTCCCGGGAATTCCGAACCTTTCCATATGAACCTGGTGGGAAACTCCGTTGCCTGCCGGGCTGAAATGGATTCCATACCTGGCGGAAGCGCTTTGGAGGTATAAGTGGTCGTCGGCATTTTTGTTGTCTGTCTGGATGATGTTATGATCGACATACTGAACGGCAATTTCCGCTTTTATCGTGTCCATTCCCAGGGCCTCGAATCCCAACATGGCCATGGTTCCCGTGGCGTCCTGAAGAAGAATCTGATCGATTCTGATGCCGATTTCCTCTCCGGCGACGAACTTTCCTTCAACCAAGTGGGCTTCAAGTATCTTGTGGGTCAGATTCTTCGCCACTGCTTCCTCCTGTAATTTTGTGACAACTTTTTGCTAGATTCCCACCGGACTTGCCGTACGGCGTGTCCCCATTCGCTCGGGTCATGAGTCGCAACCCATAGAGTCCGGTGCATTTTTTACGATAAACTTGAAGACAAAACCTAAGATTATGGCCAGGTATTGTCAATTACGGATCCAAATGCGGAGTGGGTATGACATAAAAATGAAAGGGACTGCAGTCATTTTATCAGGCTTACAGTCCCTTTTAGATTTCTAATTGAAAGTCAGGCTTTAGTATTTTATTTGACTTTTTCACTGAGGGTCTTGCCGGCTTTGAACTTAACAACCTTTGACGCGGGAATTTTGATCTTTTCGCCGGTCCGGGGATTGCGGCCTTCACGCTGTGATCTTGAACCTACACTGAAGGTGCCAAATCCTACAAGCGTGATCTTGTCTCCTGAAGCCAGAGCGTCGGAAACAGCGGAGACGAACCCATCAACTGCTTTCTCGGACTGTGATTTGGTAATTCCACCTTCACTTGCGATCTTGCCAACTAATTCGGCCTTTGTCATTTTCTTTCCTCCTCAACTCTATTAGGTGATGAAAAACCTCCTCCTGAACCGCCTGAAAACTGATGTTTTCAGCACACTTCCCCTCCAACCGGGACCAAATTAAAAATCCGGAACCGGCCGGCAACTCAATTTATTCTCAGCAAAAAGTCCCTCAATCCGCTTCTGCTCAAGTTTTGACTACATTTGATTCTTATTATACGTATTAATAGCTTTGTCCATAAAAATCGACATCAGAGACGATAAAAAATGGCCACAGCTCTTATCTGAGAAGAATATGGCCTGATAATGCGAAGCGCAAGAGAAATATTCCGGCCCGGCACCGATTTCTTACATTTATTGCTTTTTTTAGGGGTGTCTTTTATAAAAAATTTTACCAGACATCTTCAGTCTCACTGTCCCCTGATCATTCCATAGACCTCTGTACCCTGTAGACACCTCTTTCGTTTCTAAGTGCAGACATTACTCGCTGGAGGTGCCTTGAGTCTTTCACCTCTATTCGCAGGTGGCAGATGCTTGAAGTATCCGCCTGATTGTCGACCTTGAGACTTATTACATTCACATCCATTTGACCCAGCACTCCATTTAGAGCGGCAAGGGTGCCCCTCTCCCCGGAGTGGATAATCCGGATGTCCACCGGAAAGAGCTGTTCCTTACCCGAATCCCATTGGACATCTATTTTCCTGCCTTCGTCGCTTCCTCTTTCGAGGTTCTTGCATGAAACCCGGTGAACTGTAATCCCTCGCCCCCTGGTTATATACCCCATTACAGGCTCTCCAGGAACGGGATTGCAGCATTGAGCCATTCGGATCAAGACGTCTTTGACACCTTCCACCCTGATTCCTTCTTTTGAAGAAACCGGCCTTCGCTTCTCGACAAGAATCTCTTCTTTGGGATGTTCCTCGTCTTGAGGAAGTATTGTCAGTTTACTGATTACCTGATTGGCGGTAACCTTGTGATAACCAATGCCGGCCAGGAGATCTTCGACGCTTTTCAGGGAAAAGGCCTTTGCCGCCTCTGCGAGCAGGGGTGAATTCAGGTAGTTGTTGAAATTCAAACCTTTCTTTCTGAATTCCCTCTCGCAGATTTCTCTGCCCTCAGAGATCGAACGCTCTCTTTCCTCGGTTTTGAACCAATGCTTGATGCGGCTTATTGCCTTGGTGGACTTGACCTGCTTCAACCAATCTTTACTCGGCCGATGATTGGCGGAGGTAAGCACTTCAACGGTATCGCCGTTTTCGAGCTCATATCTGAGCGGCACGAGTTTGCCGTTTACTCTTGAACCGACACACCTGTGCCCCACTTCAGTATGCACCTCATAGGCGAAGTCAACGGGCGTTGAGCCTTTCGGAAAGGCCTTGACGTCTCCATTGGGTGTGAAGACATATACTTCATCGGGATAGAAGTCGACTTTGAGCGCCTCCATTACGGACCTGGAATCCGCCCGCTCGCCCGCCAAATCCTTGCTCAATTCCATTATTTCGCGGAACCACGAAAAGCGCTGAGTCTCCTGCTGGTCGCTCCGTGTAACCGGTTTACCCTCTTTGTAGAGCCAGTGAGCGGCAATACCTTCGTTTGCGATCCGATCCATCTCCTCGGTTCGAATCTGCACTTCCATTCGTTCTCCGTAAGGACCTATTACGGTTGTGTGCAGCGATTGGTACATGTTTGATTTTGGTCTTGCCACATAGTCTTTGTACCTGCCTTCCACCGGCTCCCACAATGCGTGGATAAGGGCAAGGGTTTCATAGCAGGATTTGATCGAATCCACTATGATCCGGAATGCAGTCAGATCGTATATGAGCGTCATGTCCAACTTTTGGCGCTGCATCTTCTGATAAATGCTGTAGATGTGCTTGGGACGGCCGCGGATTCGGCCGCGGATTTCAAATTCAGCCATCCGCGCCTGCAGAATATCCTCCACCTCCCTGATATAGCGAATCCGATCCTCCTCGGTTTTAGCGAGCCCCGACTCTATTTCATCATATTCTTTAGGATAAAGGCACCTGTAGGACAGGTTTTCCAGTTCCTGCTTCATCCATTCAATACCGAGTCTACCCGCGAGCGGCGCATAAATATCGAGGGTTTCCTGCGCGAAATTAGCGCCGGATCGATCGGTTCGGCAGATAGTTCCTCCGATACCGTCGAGACGGTCTGCAAGCTTGACAAGGACAACCCTGACGTCCCGTGAGATCGCCATGATCATTTTCCGGATATATTCGGCCTGGCGCTCTTTTCGACTGGTGTAGGCAATCTGAGTCAGCTTGGTAACACCCTGGATAATCTGAGCGACCTCCCGGCCGAACATCTCAGTGAGGTCTTCCGGGGTAATATATTCTCTTTCAAGGCAATGATGCAGCAGACCGGCGGCGATGCTCTCTTCATCGAGGCGCATCCTTGCGAGAATCGCCGCGACTGCAAGCGGATGATCGAGATAAGGCTCACCACGCAGGGAGCTTATACCCCTGTAAGCCTTGGAGATAAAAACATAGGCCTTCTCCAGAAGCTGGGTATTTGCCCTGGGAAGATAATCCTGTATTAGGTCCAGCAATTCAAAGAAGCGCAACTAACGCCTCCTAAATGCAGGAGCGGGAAGCGGGAAGCCGGGAGCTGGAAGGTGACAAATTCCTGCTTCCTGCTTCTCGCTACCAGCTTCCTACCTTTTGATTTTTTCGCCCGTCATCTGCTCTACCTCGGATAACAGCCGCTCAAGCAACTCCGACTCGGAGACCTTTTCCACACGTTTGCCTTTCTTGAACAGGATGCCGCTCCCCTTGCCCCCCGCTATGCCCACGTCGGCCTCTTTGGCCTCACCAGGGCCGTTCACCACACATCCCATGACGGCAACCTTGAGCGGGGTCTTCACTTGCTTTAGCAGGGCTTCAGCCCTTTCGGCGATCCCGATCAGATCCAGTTCCGTTCGTCCGCAAGTAGGACAACTCACCAATTCGACCCCTCTGTCTCTTAACTTCAATGCGCGCAATATCGACCATGCGACAAACATCTCTTCTTCCGGGGCGGCGGTAAGAGAGACTCTCAGCGTGTCGCCAATTCCCTCAAGGAGCAAAAAACCAATGCCAAGCGACGATTTTATAGCGCCGCTAACCACGGTTCCGGCCTCCGTCACCCCAAGATGAAAAGGATAGTCCGTCTTTTCGGCCATGAGTCTATATGACTGGATTGTGGTGATTACATCGCTTGATTTGAGCGATATCTTGATCAGTCCGAAATCGTTATCCTCAAAAAACCGGATATGACGCAGTGCGCTTTCGACCATGGCCTCGGGGGTGGGATGACCGTATTTCGCCAGAAGATCCTTTTCTACTGAGCCGCTGTTTACACCTATACGGACCGGGATTTCCCGTTCGCGGGCGGTGTCTATGACTCTTTTTATCCTGTCCGGGCCGCCGATATTTCCCGGGTTTATCCGAATAGCGTCGGCGCCCGCCTGCATGGCCCTGATCGCGAGGCGGAAGTCAAAGTGAATATCAGCGATAACAGGAATTCGGACCGACTTCTTTATCATCGCGAAGGTCTCGGCTGCCTGCTCATCAGGGACCGCAACCCTGACAATTTCACACCCCGCTTCCTCCAGCCTCTCTATCTGACTCACGGTCGCGCGCCAGTCGCGTGTATCGGTATTGGTCATCGATTGAACCGAAACGGGAGCGCCTCCTCCAACTGGAACGTCCCCGATATGGATTTGCCTGCTTACCCGGCGTTTGTTTTCCAAACTAAGACCTCCCGGCACAAAAAGTTCATCGCGGTCCGGCGGCATGAAACCTGATCCGTCAGCCCGCAAACCCTGATTAATTTTCCCAGCTTTATATTTATGTTTTATTTTAAAGAACTTGCAAGTATTTTCCAATCTCCGGCGCAACTGCGCCATGCACAATTTGAGAAGTGAGGCGGATAAATGAGCGAAATGAAAATTCTCTTTTGCGCATCGGAAGCTGCGCCTTTTGCAAAGACCGGCGGTCTTGCCGATGTGGCCGGTTCTCTGCCTGAATCGCTGCACAAACTCGGCTGCGACGTACGGATCTTTATGCCCCTATACCGTTCCGTCCGCGACAACCTTCCCAGCCTGCATCCTGTGGCCCGAAACATGATCATTCCGATCGGGACACACGATTACCATATTCATTTATGGGAAAGCCGCACATTATCGGGCACTCCGGTCTATTTCCTGGAAAAGGATGAATTCTATGACAGGTCCTACCTTTATGGCAGCCCCCTTCGAGGCGATTATGAAGACAACGCCGAGAGGTTTATAGCCCTAAGTATGGGAGCGAGGCAACTTTGCGACTCCATCGGGTGGTATCCGTCGATTTTTCATCTGCATGACTGGCAAACCGCACTCGCCGCGGCCTACTTTCAGATGAACTGGCGCTACGATCCAAAATTCGGCCGCTCGGGAACCGTTTTCACTATTCACAATATCGCCTACCAGGGAGTCTTCCCCGCCGGATTTTTCAGCTTGACCAACCTTCCGCCGAGCACATGGTCGCTACAGGGGATCGAATTTTGGGGACAATGCAATTTCATGAAGGCAGGGTTGGTTTACAGCGATTTCATTACCACCGTCAGCCCCAGGTATGCCCGGGAAATTACCACTAAGGATTTCGGCTTCGGCCTGGAGGGAATACTCGAAGAGCGAAAAGACAGCCTTCGGGGGATACTGAATGGAATTGACGTAAACACGTGGGACCCGCAGACGGACTCCTTTCTCCCGCACAGATTCAGCAAAGACGATCTTTCCGGAAAAAAAGTCTGCAAAGAAGCCCTATGCAGCCGGATGGGTTTGGAAAACAGCTGTGAGCTTCCGTTGATCGGGATGATCGGCCGTCTTGCAACCCAGAAGGGCTTCGACCTGCTCGAAAAAATCCTGCCTGATTTGATGAAACTCCCTGTGAACCTGGTAATACTTGGAACAGGTGACACCGCCATCGAGGAAAAGATCCGTGACATGGAAAAGCTCTATGCGAACCATCTCAAGCTCATCACTCGCTACGATGAGGAAATGGCGCACCTTATCGAAGCCGGAGCGGACATTTTCCTCATGCCTTCCCGATACGAGCCCTGCGGACTCAACCAGATGTATAGTCTTCGCTACGGCACAATCCCTGTGGTCCACGCTACCGGAGGGCTCGATAACTCGGTCCTCGACGTTATGGTGTATCCGGATACGGGGACCGGCTTTAAATTCTACGATTACGAACCCGACGCCTTCCTTGACAGCGTAAAGTCAGCGCTGGATCTATTCAAGGAAGTACGCAAATGGGTCGAAATTCAAAGAAGGGCCATGATTGAGGATTTTTCCTGGGACAAATCGGCAAGCCAATACATCGAGGTATACGAGAAAGTGCTGGCCTCTAAAAAAGGATTTGGAACACGGCCGGGACCTAAACCCGGTCCGATTGGAGGACTCGTCTAACACCGACAGTCACCGGTAGTCCATTAGATTTCAATCATACTTTCCTGAAGCAGGTCGATGTCTGCGATTTCCTCCTCGAGGTAGGCCTTCAGTTTCTTTTTGAGCCGGCTTTCGATCTGGCGCACCCGTTCGCGGCTTATCCCGAACTTGTCGCCAATTTCCTGGAGGGTCATGGGATCCTCGGTAAGAAGCCTCTTATCGAAAATCACGGCCTCCTTGCCTTTGAGCTGCTCCCTGAAAAGCATCAGTTTGTCATGGAGAATAGACTTGGCTTCCTGGTCTGCTATTTGATCGTCGACGGGCAGATCGTCCGAGGGCAGAAAGGATTTGTGCGTATCCTCGGAGTCTTCTTTCAGTGGACTGTCAAGAGAGATCTCCCAACTATTGAGCCTTTGGTCCATTTCAATGATTTCAGACTCCTTCACATCGAGCCGGTGACTGAGCAGCTTGGGGGAGGCCTCGATCCCCTGGGCTTCCAGCCGCTCTTTTTCCTTTCTCAAATTAAAAAAGAGTTTCCGCTGGGCCTGGGTCGTACCGATTTTAACCAGCTTCCAGTTGTCCATGATGAACTTGATTATGTATGCTTTGATCCAGAAGGAGGCATAGTAGGAAAATTTGTATCCCCTATAGGGATCGAATTTTTTTACGGCCTGCATCAACCCGACGTTTCCTTCCTGGATAAGGTCCATCAGGTTTTGCATCCAGTAACGCTGAAAATCCATGGCAATTTTGACGACAAGCCTGAGATTTGCGGTGATCAGCTTGTAGGCGGATTCTATATCTCCTTTTTCCCGATAGCGGATGGCCAGATCCGTTTCATCCTCTCTGCTGAGGAGCGGATACCGCTTGATTTCATCCAGATACAGGCGGAACGGGTCGAAGGAAACCGGCTGGTGTTTGTCCTGAATGTTGGTGGACCCGGTTTCTTCATCTCGGGTGGCTTCCGTGGACGCTTGCCGCTCAGCGGCCGAAACTTTTTTGATTTTTGCGTTCTTGAGCATGAATCGATTATCCCTTGTGGGTACACATGAATTTTTGACCCAGTGTGTCCGACAGCTCCCGCACCAGGGGCTAATTGCTATATCTAACTCATATTAATATACTCGCAACGGAAGGGAAGCAATTTTTTTCCCCATCACGCTTGATTTTTGCGCCTCCTTTCATTATAAAGCGGCAGCTAATAAATGAGAAGGGATTGGTCGGCCAGACAACCAAACATGAAACCCTGCGCCCCGGAACATATCGCCAGCATCATTCCTTATCCTCCCGGCAAGCCTATTGAAGAACTGGAACGTGAATACGCAATAAGCGGCTCGATAAAGCTCGCCAGCAACGAGAATCCTCTTGGCCCCTCCCCCAAGGCGCTGGAGGCTATTGTGTCCGCTATGTCCAAACTGAACCGCTACCCGGACGGAAGCGGTTTTTATCTGCGAAGAAAACTGGCGGACAAATATTGCATTCCGTTCGACGGCATCATGCTGGGCAACGGTTCAAATGAAATAATAGAGATGGTCGTCCGCGCCTTTTTGACCCCGGGCAGCGAAGTGATCATGCCTGCGCCATCTTTCCTTCTTTACAGGCTGGTTGTTCAGTGGATGGGCGGAAAACCGGTTTGCATAGCCCTTAAGACCGATCTGGGAATCGATCTGGAAAAAATGGCGGGGGCGATTACCCCGAAAACGAAGGTAATTTTTCTCACAAATCCCAATAACCCCACAGGCAGGATCATCAGCAAAAGCGATTTTAATGCCTTCCTCTCGGAAGTGCCCCACGATGTAGTCGTTGTGCTCGATGAGGCTTACATAGAATTCAACACAAACCCGGATACCCCATGCGGCTTTGATTATATCGGCAAAGAGGGGCCGGGCGTTATCGTGCTGAGGACATTTTCCAAGGCTTACGGACTGGCCGGCCTGCGTATCGGCTACGGGACGATGGACCCCGATATTGCAAGCTTTTTAAACCGGGTGCGGCAGCCTTTCAATACCGGGTCTCTTGCGCAGACCGCCGCTCTTGCCGCCCTCGATGACGAGGAGTTTTTGCATCGGACGCAACAAACCATCTGGAGCGGTATGCGTTATCTCTACAATGAGATTGAAAAAATGGGTCTCGAATATGTCCCTTCTGAGGCCAATTTCTTTCTGATAGATGTAGCCTGTGAGGCGAAAACATTATTTGAAGCTATGCTCCGCCGGGGAGTGATCATAAGGTCGATGGCTTCCTACGGCATGGACCGGTTCATTCGAGTTAACGCAGGGCTTCCGGAGGAGAACAGGCGATTCGTCCACACTTTGGGCCAGGTTTTGGCGGACCTGAAACTCTCTTTTGAAAAGGGGGACTCCCGGCGCGGAGTTCACAACCAGTGATAATCGCCATAGACGGTCCGGCCGGCGCCGGAAAGAGCACAGTCTGTAAAATCCTTGCACACAGGCTCGGCTTCGTGTACCTCGATACTGGGGCGATGTACCGGGCGGTGGCATGGGCATTCAAGGAATGTCCCGGCGGAGATGGCCGGCAAATCGAAGCGGACCCGGACCAGAATCAGGTCATGGAGATGCTGGCACAAACACCGCTTATCTTTTCCTTAAAGCAGAACAGGTTGGAGATTTATTGCGGCGACAGGCTGTTGTCCGAGGAGCTTCGAGGCCCGCAGATAAGCGAAGCCGCATCCAGGATTTCCCGGCTACCGGCGGTAAGACAGTTCCTGGTGGGCTGGCAAAGGAAGCTGGCTGAGCAGGGGACCAGTGTCGTTGCAGAAGGTCGCGATACGGCGACGGTCGTTTTTCCCGAGGCGGATCTTAAGGTATACCTTACGGCCGATTTGCGGACCCGTGCAGCAAGACGGTCTGCGGAATATGATGAGAAGGGTGTCAAGGTACCCCTTGGAGAAATGCAGAAGCGAATTCAACAACGCGACGAAGCGGATTCGAAACGCGATCATTCTCCAATGCGTCCGGCGGAAGGGGCCATTTTGCTGGATACATCGCACCTGGAAATTGAGGATGTAGTAGATCGGCTGAGAGGGCTGGCTCAAAATCCGGCCGGAACCGATTCTACAGCTCATAAGGAACTTTAGGATTGCTTATTGTTCTTCTGTTTGCTACAGTTTAGCTTTCATATGGCAACAGCCAAAAATCAGGTAAGGGGGACTCACAGGATCGATGACCGTAAAAGATGAACAAGAAAAACAAAACCTTGAACTGGAGACTTTTTCTTCCTCGGACGAACATGAATCCGATGAGGAAATGGATTCCATGCACGATCTTTATGAGCAAAGCTTCCGAAACATCCAGGAAGGCGAGGTAATCCGAGGGCACATCGTCCAGGTTAGCGATGACTTCGTCATGGTTGACATTGGATATAAATCGGAAGGCCAGATCTCCATTCACGAATTCAGGGATGAAACGGGCACGCTGCATGCCGTTATCGGGGATGAAATCGATGTTCTCCTCGAATTCCACGACGACGATGATGGAACTATCCATTTGTCAAAGGAAAAGGCCGCCAAGATCAAGGTTTGGGACGATATAAGCCGGATCTACAGCGACGACGGCATGATCGAGGGAAAGATCATGGCCAAGGTCAAGGGCGGTCTGGCAGTCGACATTGGAGTGCAGGCCTTTTTGCCGGGTTCCCAGGTCGATCTGCGGCCGGTGAGGAACCTCGAATCTCTTATCGGGCATACCTATCCCTTTAAGGTTCTCAAATATAACAAGAAAAGAAGAAACGTGGTGCTTTCCCGCCGTGCTCTTCTCGAAAAAGAACGAGAGCACATGAAGTCCCATACCCTTGAAGCCCTTGAAGACAACAAGGTGGTGGAAGGCATCATCAAAAATATCACCGATTACGGCGTCTTCGTGGACCTTGGCGGCATTGACGGCCTGTTGCATATTACCGACATGAGCTGGGGCCGTGTGGGACATCCTTCTGAAATGTTTCAGATAGGCGACAAGATAAATGTGAAGGTCCTGAGCTTCGACCGCAACAGCGAGAGGGTATCCCTCGGGCTGAAGCAGCTTGTCGACGATCCATGGTCCCAGGCCGAAGAGAAGTACCCGGTTGGGACGAAGGTGCGTGGCAAGGTGGTCAGCCTGACCGATTACGGCGCGTTCGTTGAAATCCAGGAAGGAGTCGAGGGGTTGATTCATGTCTCCGAGATGTCCTGGACCAAGAAAGTGCGACATCCTTCGAAGATACTTACAGTGGGCGACGAGCTCGAAGCGGTGGTGCTCAGCATCAATCCGGAAAGCAAGCGTATTTCGCTGGGCATGAAACAGCTTGAATCAAATCCATGGGATGTCATCGCGCAGAAATACCCCATTGGGACCACAATTGCGGGCAAGATAAAGAACATAACCGATTTTGGAATCTTTATCGGAATCGATGAAGGAATCGACGGCCTTGTCCATATTTCCGATATCTCGTGGACAAAGAGGGTGAAACATCCGTCCGAGATCTTCCGCAAAAATCAGGAAGTCCAGGCAATTGTGCTCAACATAGACAAGGAAAACGAACGGTTTTCACTCGGCATCAAGCAGCTTGAATCCGATCCGTGGGAGAGCATTCCCCAGCGGTTTCCGATGAACAGCGTTGTGTCCGGGCCGATCACAAACGTCACCGATTTCGGTTTGTTTGTCGAGCTTGAGGAAGGAATCGAAGGGCTGGTTCATGTGTCCGAAATCAGCAAGGAAAAGATCAAGTCCCCCGTCGGTCAGTTCAAGCCGGGTGACACAATCACCGCCAGGGTGATCAATATCTCCGCAAAGGACAGGAAAATCGGCCTTTCAATCAAAAAGATCGAAGAACACGACGAACGGTCCAATTATGACGAGTACATAAACACCGGCAAGGCCGCTACTTCCAACCTTGGCGAACTGCTCAAAGAAGAGCTTGAAGCCAAGGCGCAAAGCACGGCCAATAGTGCTGCCAACAATGATAAAGCTTAACTTGCCTTCTCGAAAGCAAGATTAAATCTCGGTCGGGCGCGTGTGCGCCTGACCATTTTTTTTTAATCTGTCGGGATGCCAATCTAATGAAAATACGCGGCTGTCTTGTCGGAGTGGTTATCGGAGTCGTTTTGACCGGGCTGTTGGTCTGGCTTGTTTCCGGTGCGGATTTCTCGGTAAGGGGAAACCGGGTGGGAGAGATAGAGATAAAAGGCACTATCATGAGCTCCCAAGACACCCTGAAGCAGATAAAGGATTTCAGAAAAGAGTCCGCAATCAAGGCCATTGTGCTAAGAATCGATTCGCCGGGCGGCGCCGTCGGACCATCCCAGGAAATATACAGGGAAATCCGGCGCACGGCCCAGAGCAAACCTGTGGTCGCCTCGCTTGGAAGCGTCGCTGCCTCCGGGGGCTATTATATCGCGTCTGCTGCGAGCCATATTGTCGCCAATCCGGGCACTATCACGGGAAGCATCGGGGTGATAATCCATGTGCCTAATTTTCGAGAGCTTTTCGGCAAAATAGGCTACCAGATGACCACGATCAAGAGCGGTCAGTTCAAAGACATTGGGAACCCGGCGCGCGAAATGACTCCCGAAGAAAAACAACTGCTCCAGATCACGATCGACGAGACCTACGGTCAATTCGTCCGGGATGTTGCCCTGGCGCGCAAATTGCCCGAGGAAGATGTGCGCAAAATCGCGGACGGCAGGATAATAATGGGCGAGAAGGCTGTCGAGTTGAAACTTGTGGATCAGCTCGGCAACTTTGAAGACGCTGTGACCAAAGCAGGCGAGCTTGGCATGATCCAGGGTGAACCGGAGGTGGAAAAGGCCAAAAAGAGCAAACACTCTCTTTTAGACCTTCTCATCGGTGGCGATGTCAGCGAAAAATTGACCGGCATCCTGGACGATTCATCGGCCTGTTTGAGATACGAGCTCCAGGAATTCAGTAATTGAGTAATTGAAAAGCGTTAGCGAGAAGCAGGGAGCAGGCGAACGGTTTTCTTCCTGCTTTTTGCTCCCCGCTGCACGCTTCTGAATTCCTCTGTTGCTCAAGCCTTGGCCGCTCGCGTAAAGGACGCAAAATCTCCGGCGCCCTCCCGGAGAATTTCCGGTGTATCGTCTATGAGTGAAATGACGCTCGAAGGTACACCTTGCACAACTCCCCCATCCACAATAAGATCGATGGCGTGGCCAATCTTATCCTGTATGTCCCGTGGGGTAGACAAAATCTCACCGGTTTCGGGATCTGTAGCGCTTGTGCTGATTATTGGGTGCCCGAGCGCTTCGACGATAGCCAGGCAGATTGGATGATCGGGGACACGAATCCCGACCGTTTGCCTTTTGGTCAGCATGATTCGGGGAACCATTCGGGAGCCTTCCAATACGAACGTATAAGGCCCGGGCAAAAGCCGCTTCATGGTCTTATAGGCATAATTCGTCACCTGCGCGTATTCGCTGATATTTTTCAAACCGCTGCAAATGAAGCTGAAAGGCTGTTGCTGAGAACGGCGCTTCAAAAGATAGATTTTTTCTATGGAAGCTTTATTAAAGAGGTCGCAACCGATCCCGTAAAATGTGTCTGTGGGGTAGGCTATTATTCCCCCGTTTGCCAGAATTTCGACAACATTTTTGATCTTTCTCGGTTCCGGATGGTTTGGATTAATTTCCTGGATCATTCGCAATCGTCTCCTCATCAAAGATAGGTAGGAAGTAAAGCAGAAAATAATGGCGATTGAAAGGCAATGTCAAGTAAGCAGAGACACAGAGTTGGGCCGATCGGGTCCTGAAAACTGCTTCGCAGGCTTGGATATCGGCTCTCACACTACCCGTATGCTGATCGTAGAAAAAATCGGAACTCAACTTGTGCCGGTTCGCGCTGAAAGAAGAGTGACGCGACTGGCCGAGGATTTTAAGATTGACGGCACGGTCACGGAAAAAGCGCAGCACAGGAACATTTCGGCGCTGAAGGAATACGTCTCTATTCTTCGCCAATTCCAGGTGGACAGGATCACTTGCGGTGCCACCGGGGTTGTCAGGCGCGCTAAAAATTCCTGTGCCGTAGTGGACTCAATAGCCGCCGATACGGGAATCGATTGCAAAATAGTCTCCGAACAGTCCGAGGCGGTGCTTTCCGCAAAGGGCGCTTTAAGCGTGCTTCCGGAAATCGGCGGAGATCTGCTCGTTTTTGACATTGGCGGAGGAAGCACTGAATTCGTGCAGACGGGAAAAAAGATACCTCTCAGAAACGCAAGCCGGCCTGTTGGAGCGGCCACTCTGACAGAGGCATACTTTGCAGGCGACCCGCCCGGTCCCGAAGCCCTCAGCCGGGCGGCGCTTTCAGCCCGAGACGAAATAATGTCGGCCAAAGAGCAACTATATGAAAATTTAAAAGAAAAGGGTAAAATTGCTTTTTCTGCCGGATTGCAGCTTGTCGGGACCGCCGGAACGGTTACCACTCTGGCAGCCATGTGTATAAAAATGGAGGATTATGTCCCTTGCCGTGTTAACGGGATGGTCCTGTCCAAAGACTGGCTTTCCAAAATGATAGAATCCCTTGCGAGAATGACTTTAGCGCAAAGGCGGCTGATAATCGGCCTGGAGCCGGGACGGGAAGACATAATCCTTGGGGGGGCGGTTATAGTTTCTGAAATTCTTTCCTGTTTTGGTCATGATAATTTCATTGTATCCGATGCCGGCCTTCTCGAAGGGCTTCTCATCGAGCTTGTAGATACTGAATCGACGCCATCCGGGGGCGAGGCCGCCGGTCTGCGAACGAACTTGACATGGCGGTTCCAAAAGGGATAAAGCCGCTCCAGGCGCCCCTGCCGCACTCCGCGGGGTACATCGCTAAAGCCTATCTTGCGAGGAGAACATAAATGGACCAAAAGATTAATTTTGAGATTTCCGAAGCACTGACCTTTGACGACATCTCACTTATGCCTAACTACTCTGAAGTTCTGCCGGTCGAAACCGATGTTGTGACCATGCTGACCAGGGAGATCAAGATGGGGATTCCACTGGTAAGCGCAGCCATGGACACGGTGACCGAATGCGATACGGCGATCAGCATAGCCCGCGAAGGTGGAATTGGAATAATTCACCGCAACATGAGCATCGCTGCGCAGGCGCAGGAGGTTAACAAGGTCAAAAAATCGGAGAGCGGAATGATCGTAGATCCGGTCACCGTCGACCCCGGCCAACAGATCGGAGACGTTTTCGACCTGATGTCAAGATACCGTATTTCCGGCGTACCGGTGGTAAGAGACGACCAGCTCGTCGGTATCATAACCAACAGGGATCTCAGGTTTGAGACCGACAGGACGATAAAAGTGTCGGATCTGATGACCAAGGATAAACTTGTCACCGCACCCCTGGGCATTTCACTCGAGGATTCGAAAAGGCTGCTCCAAAAAAACCGGATCGAAAAGCTGCTTGTTGTCGATGAAGCGGGCCGGCTCAAGGGGCTTATAACCATAAAAGACATACTGAAGATAAAGAAGTATCCGAATGCCTGCAAAGATCATCTCGGCAGGCTCAGGGCCGGCGCAGCCGTCGGGATCGGCAAAGACATGCTCCAAAGGGCCAGCGCTTTACAGGGCGTAGGCGTTGATGTGATAGTGGTGGACAGTGCTCATGGACATTCCCGCAATGTTGTCGAAGCGGTGAAGGCAATCAAGGCGGAGTTTTCGAACCTTCAACTGATAGCGGGCAATGTGGCTACCGCTGAAGGGGCCGAAGCCCTGATCAAAGCCGGTGTGGACGGCGTCAAGGTCGGTGTCGGACCCGGCTCTATCTGCACGACCAGAATCGTGGCCGGAGTCGGCGTACCGCAAGTGAGCGCCATCATCGAGTGCGCACGGGCGGCCCGCGCGAAAGGGATACCGATCATCGCCGACGGTGGAGTAAAGTACAGCGGCGACATCGTAAAGGCGCTGGCTGTGGGAGCTGACAGCGTAATGATCGGCAGCCTGTTTGCCGGAACAGATGAAAGCCCCGGTGAAACTATTCTTTACCAGGGGCGCAGCTACAAGGTTTATCGCGGAATGGGCTCTCTTGGAGCAATGCGTGAGGGAAGCAAGGACCGCTATTTTCAGGAAGACGTGTTCGAACCCAAGAAGCTGGTGCCCGAAGGGATCGAAGGAAAAGTACCTTACCGGGGACTTATTTCCGATATTGTGCACCAACTGATAGGAGGACTTCGCGCGGGCATGGGCTATCTCGGATGCGCGACCCTGGACCAGCTTCGGATCAAATCCAGGATGGTTCGAGTCACGAGCGCCGGACTCCGGGAAAGCCATGTGCATGACGTCATTATCACCAAGGAAGCGCCCAACTACCAGGTAGATTTGAAGTAAAAAGGCGAAAGCAAAAAGACAAATGGGGCTTTTTACACGTGAGGGACCTTTTTGTAACGGGGGAACGGAAAACCATGCCAGATAGTCTACACCAGGAACAGGTGCTGATCCTCGATTTCGGCTCCCAGACCACGCAGTTGATTGCCCGGCGAGTAAGGGAAAGTCACGTCTACTGTGAGATTCATCCCTTCAACATGCCGCTGGAGGCAATCAAAAACTTCAAGCCGAAGGGAATTATCCTTTCAGGAGGACCATCGAGCGTACACGATGAGGGCGCTCCCCTGGCCGATCCCAAAATATTCGAGCTTGGCGTCCCGCTGCTTGGGATCTGCTACGGCATGCAACTGCTCGCTCACCAGCTTGGAGGAGTGGTAGAAAAGGCCCAAAGGCGTGAATACGGTCCCGCTTCCATAGATATAGACTTGCAGGGTGATATTTTCCACGAAATTGAAAAAGAAGGGGTTAGGGTCTGGATGAGTCACGGCGACCGCATCCTCAAACTTCCGCCCTCTTTCAAGGCGATGGCTCATAGTGATAATTCCCCTGCCGCTGCAATGGGCGACCCGCACCGTCACCTTTACGGAGTGCAGTTTCATCCGGAAGTGGCCCACACGCCTTGCGGCAAGGACATACTGGAGAACTTTCTGTTCCGGATTTGCGGATGTCGTCCGGCCTGGACGATGAAGTCATTCGTGGAATCGGCCATCGGCTCGCTTCGCAACAAAATTGGAAATGACCACGTAATTTGCGCCTTGAGCGGCGGCGTGGACTCGTCGGTGGTGGCGGTCCTTCTTCATGAGGCCATAGGTACGCAGCTTCACTGTATTTTCGTCAATAATGGGCTTTTGAGAAAAGGCGAAGCGGAAACTGTTCAAAGAGTATTCCGGGACCATTTCGAAATAAACCTTATCTACATCGACGCCTCCGCTGAGTTCCTCGACCGTTTGAAAGGCGTTTCAGACCCGGAACGCAAACGAAAGATAATCGGTAATCTGTTTATAGAAGTCTTCGAACGGGAGGCCGCGGGTATCGAAGACGCCCGTTATCTGGCGCAGGGCACCCTCTACCCTGACGTGATCGAGAGCGTTTCATTCAAAGGGCCCTCAGCCACCATAAAGACCCACCACAATGTGGGAGGCTTGCCCGAAAAGATGAAGCTCGAGCTTATCGAACCGCTGCGGGAGCTTTTCAAGGACGAGGTGCGGCTGGTGGGAAGGGAACTCGGGCTTCCGGAGAGGATAATCATGCGGCATCCCTTTCCGGGGCCGGGCCTTGCCATTAGGATGATAGGAGAGCTGAGCCCTGAAAATCTTGAGATTCTGCGCGAGGCCGATGCCGTAATCCAGGAGGAAATCGAGGCCTCGGGCTGGTACGAACATGTGTGGCAGTCGTTCGCGGTGCTGCTCCCGGTACGGTCGGTCGGGGTCATGGGCGATGAGCGCACCTATGACCAGGTGATAGCACTGAGGGCGGTGGAAAGCGTCGATGCAATGACAGCTGACTGGGCAAGACTCCCCTACGAAGTGCTGGCGAAAATTTCCAACCGGATCATTAACGAAGTAAAAGGCGTCAACCGGGTCGTATACGACATTTCATCCAAGCCGCCCAGTACCATCGAGTGGGAATGAATGTGTACACGGAAACGCACCGCTTCTACCGCTATCAACATCAGGCGCCAAAAGGCTGGAAAAGCTTTCAGGTAAAATACAGGGAAACCGATCTCTGGGTCCGCGCCCGGCTCAATCTCGAAAAGCAAGCCATGGAGGCTGCTTTAAACTGTCGGCTTCAACTGGAACATTACATAGCTTCACACGGCGAATTTCTGCACTCCCTTGCGCCACTTCCCGACGACCCTCTTGCCCCTCCGATCGTTCGCCGAATGCTCAAGGCCGCCATTATTGCCGGGGTCGGCCCGATGGCGAGTGTGGCCGGCGCGGTGGCGCAGGCCGTAGGAGTCTGCCTCGAGCAGTTTTCCGATTCGGTAATAGTCGAAAACGGCGGTGACTGCTATCTCAACATGAAGCAGGAAACCACCGTAGGAATCTTCGCCGGACCCAATTCGCCATTCGCCGGTAAAATAGCAGTAAGACTTGGTCCCGAGCGCTTCCCATTAGGAATTTGCACCTCGTCCGGAACGATCGGCCATTCTTTGAGCTTCGGCAAAGCGGATGCGGTAACCGTCATTTCGCCTGACGCCGCCCTGGCCGACGCTGCCGCAACCCGGATTGGAAATATTGTGAAAAGCCCGGCCGATATTGACAAAGCCCTGGAGCTTGCTCCCACGATTCCATCTGTCGAAGCGGTTCTGGTCCTGATTAAGGATAAAATGGGGATCTGGGGGAATCTGGAAATAATTCCTGCGTGAAAAATCAAAATCCTGGACAGGATTAACAGGATTTACAGGATTCAAAAAACAACCGATTTTTAAGGCCGCCGGCCAGTCTATGTTAGCGGGAAATTTTCGCTGGCGGCTGTCTGACGGATCTCATCCTGTATAGCAAAGCTTTTCTCTGTGAAACCAACATAGAGTTTCTTGAAATTTCGTCAAGATTTCTTTGTTTTTAATCCTGTAAATCCTGTTAATCCTGTCGAAGTTTTTTCAACGGCCCACTTTGTGCATCCTTTTGGAAAGTCGGGCCTTTCATTTAAAATACTTGTTTTTTCAGAGTCCATTGCTATAGTACCGGATTTAAATCCAGGGGACGGGGATGTTTTAGGCACAATGAAGATAGTCGTAATGTCGGACACTCATCTCAGCAAGACTACAGAAGAATTCAAAGCCTTGTGCTCAGAGTTTTGCGATGACGCCGATATGGTGATTCATCTTGGCGACTGGGATAAAGTCGAGATATTGAACTACCTGGAGCAGTATCCGCTTGAAGCAGTAGCGGGCAATATGGACGATTACTTAATCCGGCAGCGTCTTCCGGCCAGCAGGATCTTGAAGGCCGGCCCCTTCCGCCTGGGCATTACACACGGATGGGGGTCTCGCGGCGGAATCCGCCAGAGACTGGAGCAAGAGTTCGCCGGTACTGATGCCGTCCTTTTTGGACATACTCATCAACCATTTATTTTTCGGGAAAACGGATTGCTCTGGTTCAATCCTGGTTCGGTATTCCTGGGCCGCGGGAGTTGCCGGAAAACTCTTGGCGTTTTGACAATTCAGGACAAAATCGAAGCCGAAATACTTCAGATCTAGAATCTTCGGGAGCAATTGGGTGCGCAATCTATGGGCGCCATGGCGTGTCGAATATATTCTGGGGAAAAAACCGCATGGCTGTATCTTCTGCCGCGAATATCACGGGCAGTCCGACGAGCAGCGCCTTATCCTTTACAGGGACGACCTCGTAATGGTTATGATGAACAGATTTCCCTATAACAACGGTCACCTGCTGGTCTGTCCCTGGCGCCATGTATCAAGTCTGGACGAACTGACGGCGGATGACGAAAAGGGCCTCATGGCTTTGGTCAAGAGGTCCACACGCATACTGAAAAAAGTGATGCACCCCGATGGATTCAATATCGGCCTTAATCTGGGCCGGGAAGCGGGGGCGGGCTACGAAGAACATCTCCATTTTCATATAGTGCCAAGGTGGAGAGGCGATACGAATTTTATGATCGCTCTAGCCGATGTCCGCAGTATTCCTGAACACATAAAGCAATCATACTCCAAACTTTTACCCCATTTCGGGAAGGAGAGCGCTGATGAGGCTGTTTAAGCTGCTGGTAACTCTGGTCATCCTTTGCTTCATTGGGATTTTTATCTATGAGAACATGCAGACCTTGACACAACCTGTCAGCTTTAAGCTCGATCTTTCCTTTCTTTATCATACAAATCCCGACACCCCCCCCAGTCTGCCGCTCTATCTGGTAATTCTGATTTCGGCCCTGGCCGGATTTATTATCGGCCTGGCTCTCCTGTTGAAACCGCATTTCAAGACCCGCCGGATGCTCAAGCTTGAGCGGAAGGAGAAAAAAGAAGTGATGGAGAAGCTCAACCTGAAACAGGTCAGGTCCGAATCTCCTGCCGAGGTTATTACTCCCACAGTCGAGGTTGAACAAACAGCGGCAGTCGAAAAAAAAGAGTGAGTCTCAAACCGCATATTCAAATCCGGTTCACTTGTCTCCCCCCTTTTCTAAAGGTTTTATTGAACTTTATCCCCACTCCTGCCGAATAACTTATAGTGGTACAACCGTCACGGTCCGCAGAAATATTCACTTGAAAATGGAGCCAAGATGAAGCTTGAGATGAAAACCGGCGGGCATGCTGCGCCCCCACCGGCAGAAACTGTTGGGCCACGGCGGTCTGAATCGTCCAAGGCTGCCAGGGTCGCCGAAGTGATCGGAGACCTGCCGCCCATGCCCCATATTGCTGCTCAGGTAATAGAGAAGCTCTCGGATGAGAACTCGACTCCGAAGCAGATTCACCAGATCATTATGCAAGACCAGGCGCTTGCCGGCCGAGTCCTCAAGGTGGCCAATTCGCCTTACTACGGGGCTTCGCGGTCTATCTCCACCGTGCGTGACGCCCTTATGTTCATGGGATTCGATGCGATCAGATCTCTCATTATGACCGCAGTCCTTAAAGGAATGTCTATAAATGTCGGTCTTGCGGAAAAGCTCCTATGGGAACATGCTGTGGGCTGCGGCCTGGCGGCCCGAAAGATAGGAGAAGAGGTCGGCTTCGCGCGCAAAGAGGAGGCGTACCTCGCCGGGCTCATGCACGATTTTGGCAAAACAGCGCTCTTTTTGCGGGCGCCCTCGGTTATGCGGGATATCATGCAGGAAGTTTACAACGACGGTATGGACTTCTTTGATGTCGAACAGCGAAAGCTCGGTTTCACACACGCTGACGTCGGAGGCATAATTGCCGACAACTGGCGTTTTTCCAAAGATATTGAGTACGCCATCGCCGACCACCACCAACCCGTCGAACCCGGAGCCACCGGGGAGCTAACTCAAATCATCAGCCTGGCTAACTCCATTTGCCACAAACTGGGTGTGGGGCCCACCCGAAAACCGGATCTGGACCTGAACGGCACGCAAACCGCCAAAATGCTCGGACTCAGCCCTGCCTCGATTGAAAAAATCCTTCTTGCGGTAAGCCAGGCCATTGAAGAGCGGTAGCCGGAAGAAAGAAGCAAGAAGCAGGAAGAAAACCTTTCGCCCGCTTCCCGCTTCCCGCTCCCCGCTCCCTGCTTCATACGCAATACTTGTCCAGGTATCCCCTCGGCGTCACCATCCAGCCGTTCCACAGATAGGTCCGGCTGTTTCCAATTATTACCACGGACTGCATGTCCACCTCTTCGACCGGAAGCTCGCCGACCGTTGACACGCATTCCCACTGCTCTTCGCGCATTGCCCGGCGCACAATTGCCGCCGGGGTCCCGGCGGAGCGGTATCGAAGGATTATCCGGCGGGCCTTTTCAAGCAAATCAGGCCTGCTCTTGCTCCTGGGATTATAGATAGCCAGGACGAAATCCGCCTCCGCTGCCGCACAGAGTCTTTTTTCAATGACCTCCCACGGGGTCAGGTGATCGCTGAGGCTTACCGCTGCAAAATCGTGCATGAGGGGGGCGCCCAGCAGAGAAGCCGCCGCATTGAAAGCCGGAATCCCGGGGATTATTCTCAGGAAAAAACCGGGCGCATCACCCGCGCCGTCACTGTCCCATTTCAGGACATTGAGCCGCTTTTCTTTACAGATATCCAAAACCAGCCCCGCCATGCCATAAATCCCGGCGTCGCCGCTCGAGATCAGGGCCACATTCCGGCCCGATAAAGCATGCTCTATGGCGGCCCAGCAACGTTCCACCTCTTTTCGCATCCCGCTCGCCATGACTGTTTTGTTCTGCACGAGGTCGGGAATAAGATCAAGGTACGTCTTATACCCCAGGACGATTTCCGCGGACTCCAGCGCGCCTAGCGCCTCCGGGGCCATATATGACCTGGCTCCCGGCCCAAGACTGATTATGGACAGCTTGCCCTGGCAATTGCCAGTGTGCAGTTTTCCGCTTTCCGTTTGGGCACGAGCAACTCCCGCGTCCCCGCGCTCCAAAGGGCGCTTGCTTCGCATACGCTTTCCACTCCTACATGCCGGCCAACCGTTTCCGACGGATTCGGAACAGCAATGTCTTCTATATCTTCGCGAGCGCAAAAATAAATCGGCCTGTCAAATGCTTTTGCCGCCTCGAGAAGCCCGCGTTCGTCCGACTTTATGTCCAGGCTCGCGAAATTTCTGACTGAAAGAGGACCCGACTTTATGTCCAGGCTCGCGAAATTTCTGACTGAAAGAGGACTGAGCCTGTTTTCCTTAAGCTTTTTGCCGATAAATTCGACGATCTCAGTTGAGGTGGTCCCCCGGTTGCACCCGATTCCAACCACGAGGTTGGCAGGCCGAAGCTTTAGGCACTCTATACCCCGGGGAGAGAGCTGTTCGGAAACCCATATCCCGAGGCCGGATCGAAGAGCGCCGGGATCGTCTCCGGAATCGATCGCCAGCAGGCCATGATCCGCCGGAATATGCTTCAATAGAAGCGCACCTGGATCGAATATCCATACAGGTTCATCATCCAGGATGGCGGCCTGGATTCTGCTCAATATCGCGCTGTTTTCGATCCGAAGCCCGGCTTTTTTTGCGGCGAGGTCTATGGCCGGCTTGTCCTGGAGATCCGAAGCCGTTGTTATGACCGCCTGGCCCCCGGTAATCGAGGCAACCTTTCTCGCGAGTTCGTTTGCCCCGCCGATATGACCTGAAAGAAGACTTACCGCAAAGCGGCCGTCCTGGCCCATGACGACGACCGCCGGATCAACCGTCTTGTGCTCGATAAGAGGGGCAGCCATTCGGACCGCGATTCCGCAGCCCATTATGCAGATGATCGAGCCATACTCGCGCCAGGCCGATGGGAAGACCTCGGAAATATGCGCGAAAGGAGTCATTCCCGGCAAGACGCAGCGATAGTTGCAAAAACACGTGCTGCCCGGGATTTGCGCGCTTATTCCGGCCGCGAGTTCAGCACCCTTCCGGGTGAGAGCGAAAATCGCGGTCCCGGCATTACTCGGGTTTTGTGCCGTCCCTGAATTGATGGCTGAACGTTTCGTCATAGAGTTTGGATCTCTTTTCGCCGGCCAAACCGATACTGAATACTTCTCCAACCAGGATAATCGCCTGGCGCTCGATTTTAGCCTCCCGGACCTTTTCGGCCAGGTTCTCCAGCGTCCCCCGAACCAGTTTCTGATCCGGCCAGCCTACCCGGTAAGCCACTATCGCCGGGGTGTCCGCCGGATAATGCGTCTTCAGTTGCGCGGCGACCTCTTCGATGCGCTGCACGCTGAGGTAAATGACCATGGTGGCGCGATGGGAAGCAAGCTCAGTCAATTTCTCCTTTTCCGGCACAGGGGTGCGGCCCCCAAGCCGGGTCAGGATAACAGTTTGAGAGATTTCCGGAACAGTCAGCTCCCTGTTCATTGCCGCAGAGGCGGCAAACGCCGCCGTAACCCCCGGCACCACTTCATAGGAAATCCCGTCACGATCGAGAAGAACCATCTGTTCGCAGATCGCGCCATACAGGCCGGGATCTCCTGTATGAAGCCGAACCACGTGTTCTCCGGCCTCGCATCCCTCTTTGAGAAGGGCGTGTGTCTGCTCGAGCGTCAAAGAGGCGCTGTCAAAGGCCAAGACATCTTTTTTGCAATATTCGAGCAGCGCTTCCGGAACCAGGGAGCCGGCATATACCACGCGGTCCGCCTGCTGGAGAAACCGCATCCCCTTTACCGTAATAAGCTCGGGGTCGCCTGGACCGGCGCCTATGAATCTAACGGGACCTTTCATTTTTAAATACTCCAGAGCGTCTCGGTTAATGTTGAAACAGTAGTCAATCGGGAGTAGTCTTTCAAGACTATTTTCGCATGCGAAAGAAGGTGGAACTCCAATGAGTCTAAATACAAAAGCGTGGCTCGGGCTCGTCTTTCTGGCTATCGTGATGGGTCTTTTGCTTTTTGCTACAGCGGGAACTGCTCGATATTGGCAGGCCTGGGGTTATCTGGCCGTCTTTTTCGGGGCCTCACTTTTGATCACGCTCTACCTCATGAAAAATGATCCCGCGCTTCTCAAGCGCCGTTTGAGCGGCGGGCCAACCGCCGAGAAGGAAAAACCACAAAAGATCATAATGCTCTTTATTTCGATCGGATTCATCGCCATGCTTATCGTGTCTGCGCTCGACCACCGCTTCATTTGGTCGAGAGTGCCGCTCTATACGGTAATCGCAGGCGACATATTAACGGCGCTGGGATTCTACATTAATTTTCTCGTCTATAAAGAGAACACTTTTACTTCCGCAACAATCGAAATCGCGGGTGATCAAAAGGTGATCTCGACGGGGCCATACGCAGTGGTACGCCACCCCTTGTACTCAGGCGCCCTGCTCTATCTCCTCGCCATGCCGCTTGCCCTCGGCTCGTACTGGGGGCTGCTCGTGTTTCCAGCCATGATGCCCTTTTTAATATGGCGCCTCATTGACGAAGAGCATCTTCTTTCCAAGAACTTGCCCGGATATACGGAGTACTGCGCCAAGGTGCGCTGGCGGCTGATACCAGGGGTCTTTTAATTCTATTGCCTGCTCCGCGATTCCCGCCAAAGATCACCCAGGTTGATTTCAACCTCTGGGAAAGGCTCGGCCCTCACCTTGGCATCTTCCGCAAAAAGACCGGCAACTACCCACTCACCCGCTTTAAGCCGGAACACGTCAAGGGTTTTGGCAAGAGGATCAACCAGCCAGAGCTAAGGGATGCCGTGTTGGGCGTAGATGGGCATCTTTTCCATCTTGTCCAGTCTCATGGTGCTTGGGGAGAGCACTTCGCATATCCAATCCGGGGCGGCCGAAATCCAGTTATGCGGTTCTTCATCCGGGAATCTCTCTTCTTTCCTTCCGGCCAGGTCCGAAACCATAGTATGCTCTCCTAACCCGATTTCCGATTCAAAGATGAATACCCATCAGCCGGGTCCTCCGCTCTTTCCGGATAGATAAGGGCCAATTTCTTTTCCCAGCGCGAATGCCGCATAGCCATGCTTTCTCGATGGTCTTGGGGTAACGATCAGCTCACCGTTAATGATTTCTCCGGTCATGTTTTCTGCAACGCTGTAGAGATCGTCATAAGTGGCCTTCTTTTTTGCCGGTTCCGACATGGCGCGCCTCCTTCTTTTGAAGGATTCTACTAAAGCTCGATTAAAAAATCTAATTGGAAAGATGAAGAAAGGGGGAACAAAAGGAGAAGGGAGGATGCCCGAGGTCGCGGTCGACTTGAAGCCACCCACCGCCCAACAAGTCCGGCAAACGTTGGCGAATTTCAAATGTGCACTTCAACAAGTCTTCGTTTTTTTCCATGTTGGTACCCTTTCACCCATTGGCTGGTTAGAAACGTTAAATTAAAGGCTGTAAGTTGGCTGCCTTTATTCCAAGCAGTTCGCATGAATGCCGGAGCAAGTCTGCGCCCGAGCACATTAGAGCAAAAATATTATTGCTTATTGCCTCACCAAAGCCCTTCCGGCGAGGCTACCCCAAGCCCGTGGCATTCAGGTTTTCCTTGGTTTAAAGATTTGGTTTTCCCGGCATATTATGGGGCCTCAGTGGCCTCTTCTTCCTTGTCTTCTTCCCCTAACCCTTCTGCAGCCCCTTTATTATCAGGAGCGTGAGGGTGATCTTCTTGCTCCTCCGGATCTGCCGGTACAATACTGGGCTCGCGCGCAGGCTCTTCTGTCGATTGATCCTGCACCGGAACGTTCACAGTGCCTGGTTCATTTCCAGAATCAACGCTGTCATCACTCTGCCCGGCATCCTGCGACGTTTAGCTGCCTGAGCTATCCTGTGAACTTCCTTCTTGCGAATCATCATTTGAAGGAGCGTGAAGGCAAGCTGGTAAGTCATCCAGGTTATGAGACCTCTCGGGCGGTGTTCCGCTACCCGTTTCACGATACCTGGTTAAGTACAGGCGCCCTTCATGACGTCTGGCTGTGGGGAATTCCTTTTTGGGTCAAGTAGCCGGCATGGCTGATCCCCAGCAACGTTACCATGCCTGCGCTTAAGGCGGGCAAATCTGTGATGGCGTTCGGCATTTTGTAAAACATTTTGCCCAAGGCCACCGCATATGAGAGAACCAGGATAATCGTAAAGAAGAACATCTGGACTTTGGCCAGATCGAGAAATGCGGCGTTCCCTGTTTCCTCCCCACTAAACATATCCGACCAACTGGCGTGCTCAGGTTTAGTATTGACGACGATTAACCCCCTCGTATCGGGTGCAATGCCTGTTTTCGCACTGAGCAAACTAATAGTGTCGGTCTTTTGTTGCTCGTCGGGTTGCTTGGCTTCCTTGGTGTTTTTGATGAGGGGAGAACCCACCATGGAGGCGGTACTGATGCCCATGAGAATCCATAGCTGCGGGTCAAGCGCAATAGCCAGGGGATCACCTCTGGAACTTTTGAAAATATTGGCCATAGCAGCGGCCAGGTATCCTGAAAGGACCACCAACGTCCAAAGTGTCATCTGGAACCTGGAGAGGCTCATTTTATTGCGGGTGTCAATTAGCAACCCCGAGGCTGAACCGGTGACGCCCATGCTGACGATTATAAAAACCAACCCCATGAAGACCGCTATGAGAATCCAGGCCCATATTCCGGAAACGGGGGTGAGCAACCAGCCGGTAAGTAAGATGAGCGCAATAAGGACCCATAGCGCTGCGGTGTGTACACATTTCCAGTTCGATCCATTTTCCATGGCATTCCTCCCCACCATATTGAAAGGTTGACATTGAGAACTGAGTCTCCACGTTTACCGCCCTAAGCCGCCACCTCGGAGAAAAGCAGCAAAGAGCCTATCGCCGCCAGGGCCAGTTGAGGCCACTTTTGGCTGTTCTTCCGGTTCAAGTGCCACGTCCGGCTTAAGAGTTGCAAAAACCTGGCCCTGCATGCTTCGCAATAACAGTACCAGCTGCGGGATATAAGACGCATCCATATAGTGCGTTTCTTACGCTGAACGGATTCGTTTTCACAAATTGGGCATATGCAACCGTCGGATAGACGCGCCGGGTGATTGGCGAAGGGTGAGGGGTAACCCCCGCTTCTTTAAGTATTTTCTCCGACCCGTGCACCTTATCCGACCCGTTGCCTCTCACCTCTGCCCTCTTGCTTTCGCCGGATGATGGGTGATCGGTGGTGGATAGCCCCGGCTTCCGGCCATTGCCTGCTTATCCAGGGCTTTGCCCATTTATACCAATTTGCGTTCAAGACATTCCCCAGGGCGATGGGTTTCGCTTCCGCTTCACCCATCCTACATCCCTGCCCCAGCTGCGTTAATTCGTAGGATGGGTGAAGCGGAAGCGAAACCCATCACATTAATCTTGAACGCAACTTCGTATTACCAATTACCCATGATCCCTAACCTCAGTATATACACTGAATATTTACATGCCGGACCAGTTGGTATTTATTTCTTGGGTGAGAGAATTACTCCCAGTGCGGCATTTTTACCCATCGTCGTTTTTTAACTGCAAAATCAGCAACTTCTGGCATCCAAACCCCTTCCTGACCGGGGTATTTTCTCCCATCCGGCTTTAAGGGCGCCACTTTCAGCACACCTCGCAACATACCGATAATACGGAATAATACCATCAGGCCGGCCAATGGTATGCATTTTGCCTTTTGTATCCGGGACACAGCGTTCCAACCGAATTCACAGATTCAGGTGGCGCAGATGGAAAAATCCCAGACCTTGATGATAGCGGAACCCGGTTTCGGGCTGGCGGGCCTCCTTGGGAACTCACTGGCCGAGAAGGGGTACACGGTAAAATCGGTCACAAGTATAAAGGACGCCCTGATCACGCTCCAGGGGGAAACGATCAATGTGCTGGTCATGGATGCCCGACTGGCCCAAGACATGGGCTACGAGTCCATATCAATCATCAAGGGTGTAAGAAAGAATCTCCCTATAATCGTAGCCACCGATGAGAACAACCCTGAGCAGGAGAGCAGCATCCGGCAGAAGGGTATTTTTTACTATCACGTGAAATCATTCGGAACAGATGAGCTGATGCTCGCAATCACAAATGCCATGACGCGGTCTCATTAAAGCATGCGAATCGCTAACGGGCGGCCCAGGCGGGCAATACAAGAACTCAGGAGATAACGGCCAAAAGCCATAACATAATGGTATGGGAGGAGCCCTCATGAGAATGAAAGAGAAGTTGCTCTCGGGCGAGTTCGTACTGCTTGCGGAGATGGATCCTCCGAAGGGGACCGACATCTCCGAAATGGTGGCGAACGCCATCCGGGTGAAGGGAAAGGTGGACGCTTTCGTAATTCCGGAGATGAGCAATGCAGTCATGAAAATGAGTTCGCTGGGAGGATGCATGCTGCTGCAGGGCAAGGGGCTGGACACCGTGATGCAGACCTGCTGCCGAGACCGGAACCGGCTGGCGCTTCAGGCCGATCTGCTGGCTGCAAATGCCCTGGGGATATCGATTGTTATCGCCATTACAGGAGAAGAGCCGAGCTTCGGCGATCACCATCGAGCCAGAGCGGTCCACGACGTTGATCTACTCGAACTCCTCGACGGCATCAAGAAGCTTAAGAGCGGCCGTGACATGGCGGGAGTCGAGCTTAAGGGAACGCCCAGCTTTTGCGTTGGCTCGGTTGTGAACGCGGGGGCCAGTGGCGGCGCGCTTGATATCGAAATCGAGGATATGGAGAGAAAGATCGAGGCAGGCGCCGAATTTTTTATCACCCCTCCCGTGTTCGATCTGCAACACCTCGGCAGATTCATGAAGCGGGTGGCTGCCCATAGCCCAAGAATCATACCCACGGTGATGTTGCTCAAGTCAGTGGGAATGGCACGCTACATTCAAAGGCATCGTGAGCACGTGCACATCCCGGAGGATCTCATAAGGCGTATTCAGCAGGCTCCGGACAAGGCCAGGGAATGTGTCAGGATAGCTGCCGAACTGGTATCGGAAATCAAGGAGGCCGGATACAGCGGTGTGCTCGTCTCGACAATCGGCTGGGAGGACAAACTACCTGGCATACTGGGGGAGTAAAGCGATGCATGGCACATCAGGAAATACCATCGGTTCGGTAATGATAGTGGGCGGAGGTGTCGCGGGCATTCAGACCGCCCTGGACCTCGCCAATTCGGGTTACTTCGTACACCTGGTGGAGAGAAGTTCGGCTATCGGCGGCGCCATGTCGCAGCTCGATAAGACCTTTCCCACCAACGACTGCTCCATGTGCATCATTTCTCCGAAACTTGTCGAATGCGGAAGACACCCCAATATCGAACTTCTTCCTCTGTCTGAAGTTCAGAAAGTTACCGGCGAGTCGGGAAATTTCACAGTAGAGATACTGCAGAAGCCTCGCTATGTTGACCCCTCCAGGTGCACGGGGTGCGGCGAATGCGCCAAAGTCTGTCCCATCGACCGCAGCAACGAATACAACGAAGGTCTCAACGTCCGCCAGGCGGCTTATCGCAAATACGCTCAGGCAGTCCCCGGGGCTTACGCTATTGAAAAGCGCGGCACCTCCCCATGCAAGTCGACGTGCCCCGCGCACATTTCGGTCCAGGGCTATGTGGCTTTGACCGCTCAGGGGAGGTATCAGGAGGCGCTCAAGCTCATTAAGGAAGAAAACCCCTTGCCCGGTATCTGCGGCCGTGTCTGCCATCATCCCTGCGAGGGTGAGTGCATGCGGGGCAAATTTGACGAGCCGGTGGCGATCGATTCTATCAAGCGTTTTCTGGCCGACTTGGATTTGAACTCCGAAACCAGGTTCGTCCCGCAGATAAAAGAGAAACGCAGCGACAGGGCGGCAGTCATCGGTTCCGGCCCTGCCGGCTTGTCGTGCGCCTATTACCTTGCAATTGAAGGATATCAAGTAACCGTTTTTGAAAAACTGCCGGTGCTCGGAGGCATGCTGACCGTAGGCATTCCGTCTTACAGGCTCCCCAGGAACATAATCGAAGCTGAAATCCAGGTCATGAGGGATATGGGCGTAGAGTTCAAAACGGGAGTGGAGATCGGCAAAGATTTCACGATCGCTCAACTGAGGCGCCAGGGGTATAAGGCTTTCTTCATGGCCATAGGCGCCCAGGAATGCAAGGCTCTCGGAATTCCGGGCGAAGATCTAGAAGGGGTGGTGCCAGGGGTCCAATACTTAAGGGACATAAATCTTGGCAAAAAAGTCCCCCTGGGAGATCGCGTCGCGGTAATAGGCGGTGGAAACGTCGCGATGGATACCGTTCGATCTGCTCTTCGAAGCGGATCGAGCAGGCCATTCATCATATATCGGCGCAGCGAGAAGGAGATGCCCGCCAACGAGGAAGAGCTTCACGAGTGCCGCGAAGAAGGCATCGAGATCATGACCCTTACGAATCCCAGGCGGATTATAGGGGAAAACGGGCGCGTAAAGGCTGTTGAATGCGTGAAGATGCAGCTTGGAGAGCCGGACGCAAGCGGCCGAAGGCGTCCTGTTGCCATCGAGGGGTCCGAGTTCGTGATGGAAGTGGACGCCGTCGTCCCTGCCATCGGCCAGGAATCCGACTGGGCGTGCCTCACCGAAGAGTGTGCATGCCGGCTCACCGATTGGGGCACGATGATAGTAGACCCTCTAACCTTGCAGACCCACGATCTCGATATTTTTGCGGGCGGCGACGCGAAGACCGGCCCCGCCACGGTAATCGAAGCAATTGCGGCGGGCAAGCAGGCTGCGATTTCGATCGTCCGATACATCCGAGGGGAAGATCTAAGCACCGGGCGCGAAAAGGAATTGCAACCGGTACAGGAGGTCTCGACCGAAGGTTATGACAAAATGCCGCGCGCGCGTATGCCGGTTCTTTCTGCGGAAATCCGCACGGGCAATTTCGATGAAGTCCAATTAGGGTTCACCGAAGAGCAGGTGCGGGCCGAGGCGGCGCGCTGTCTCAGTTGTGGTGGCTGTTCCGAATGCTACCAGTGCCTTGATGTCTGTCTTGCAAACGCCATCGATCACGATCAACAGCCAAAGAGGCTGGAATTAAGAGTCGGCGCAATCATCGCTGCGCCGGGCTTTAAAGCTTTCGATCCCAGCGGGCTCGATGACTACAACTACGCTAACCATCCAAACGTTGTCACTGCGCTCGAATTCGAGCGGCTTCTCAGCGCAAGCGGTCCCAGCCTGGGGCACCTGGTAAGGCCCTCGGACCTGCACCGCGACGCAAAGATCGGGTCTCTCGAAAAAGAGCTGAAGAACCTCGAAACACAGATCAGGCCGGAATATGCGGAAAAGATCGTAAATCTGCGTGCCGAGATCGCAAGAATGCGCAAGCTTCAGACACACAAGGACCCAAAGCGGGTCGCCTGGATCCAGTGCGTCGGGTCTCGCCAATCGAACCATTGCGACAACGGTTACTGCTCAGGTGTATGTTGCATGTACGCGATAAAGGAGGCCGTGATAGCCAAGGAACACGCCAAGGGCGATTTCGATGCGGCCATCTTCTTCATGGATATCCGCACCTACGGGAAGGATTTCGAAAAGTACTATAATCGCGCACGGGACGAGCACGGCGTGCGATTTATCCGATCCCGCGTCCACACTGTAGACCCGGTTCCCGGCTCCGATAATCTGCGGATCGATTATGTGAGCGAGGCCGGAAAAATGATGTCGGAGGAATTCGATATGGTCGTCCTTTCGGTCGGCCTCGAAGCCGCCGAGGATGCGAAGGAACTTGCCGAAAAGATGGGCTTCGAGCTCAACGAGTACCGGTTCGCAAAAACCTCCAGCCTTACTCCGGTGGCGACCACCAGGCCCGGAATTTACGTGTGCGGAGTGTTCCAGGGGCCAAAGGATATCCCCCTTTCGGTTACCGAGGCAAGCGCGGCCGCCTGCGCCGCGTCAATCGATCTTGTCGACTCGAGGGGGACACTGGTGAAGGTCAGGGAGCGGGCCGAACAGAGGGACGTGACAGGCGAGGAACCGCGAATCGGCGTCTTCGTCTGCGACTGCGGCATCAATATAGCTTCCGTTGTTGATGTAAAAGATGTCACCCGTTATGCGGCGTCTCTGCCAAACGTCGTTTTCACGGGAGAAAACCTCTTCACCTGCTCCCAGGACACCCAGGAAAAGATAAAGAAGATCATCGCGGAGGAGCGGCTCAACAGGATAGTGGTAGCTTCCTGCTCGCCACGTACCCATGAACCGCTCTTTCAGGACACCCTTGTAGCGAGCGGCCTCAACAAGTACCTCTTTGAGATGGCGAACATCCGGGACCAGGATTCGTGGGTCCACCAGAAGGACCCTGCGAATGCGACTAAAAAAGCCAGGGACCTGGTGCGGATGGCTGTTGCAAGGGCGTCCCTGCTTAAACCTCTCATCGAAAAGCCACTCGAGATCAATCCGCGCGGCCTGGTCATCGGAGGCGGCGTAGCCGGGATGACCGCGGCGCTGAACCTGTCGAAACAAGGTTTCGAGGTGGTTCTCATAGAAAATGGCAAGGAACTCGGAGGCCAGGCGCGAAATGTACACCGCACTATTGACGGTCAGGACGTGCAACTGTTTCTGGATGATCTGATCGAAGAGGTTCGAAGCCAGACGACAATCCAGGTCCTAACGGAAGCTCTCGTGGTCGGGTTCGGTGGATATAAGGGAAATTTCACGACGGAAGTCCTGGTCGGTCCCGGTATGTACGAGCGCAAAATAGATCACGGCGTGACAATCGTGGCAACGGGAGCAAACGAATACAAGCCGACGGAATACATGTACGGAAGTCATGGCAGGGTCATGACGCAGTCGGAGTTGGACCGCCTCATTCACGAGCGCCCGAAGGAAGTGGAGAAATGGAATCGTGTAGTGATGATTCAGTGTGTCGGGTCGAGAAATGAGAAAAATCCCAACTGCAGCCGCATATGCTGCCAGGGCGCGGTGAAGCACGCACTTGAACTGAAGGATCTCGATCCCGACATGGATGTGGTCATTCTCTATCGGGATATGCGGATGTACGGCATGCTGGAGGACTACTACACCATGGCGAGAAAAAGGGGAGTCCTCTTCAGCCGCTACGACCAGGACAAGCCGCCCAGCGTGACAGGACATAACGGAGCTGAAAGTCTGGACGTCACCTTCACGGACCATGTGCTCCTAAGGCCAATAAGGATGAATGCCGATGCGGTAATCCTGAGCGCGGCAACCATTGCCGCCGAAACCCAGGAGCTTTCATCCTTCCTCAAGGTCCCTCGCAACACCGAAGGATTTTTCATCGAAGCCCATGCCAAGCTCAGGCCGGTGGATTTTGCCTCGGAAGGCATTTACCTGTGCGGCACGGCTCATGGGCCAAAGCTCATCACCGAGAGCATCGCGCAGGCGATGGCGGCGGCTTCCAGGGCCGGGGCTTTTCTAGCCGCCAAAGATCAGACCGTTGGAGGTGTAGTGGCCAGGGTGGATGAGAGCGAGTGCGTCGGGTGCCTGACTTGCATCAGAAGATGTCCATACGGTGTTCCACAGATCAACAGGAACAATGTCTCGGAAATAAATGAGGCAATGTGCCAGGGCTGCGGTATCTGCGCTGCTGAATGTCCGGCCAAGGCTATCCAACTCGCCCATTATGCGGACGACCAGATCACGATCAAGATAGATGCCCTGATGGCAGGCTAGTGATCAAAACGCCGCAAGCCGCAATGTGGGAATGAGTAATGCTGAAAGATTCGCATGCTACACTGCATCAGGGAAGAAGGAGCGATTCGATGGAGCAGTTTGAACCGGTAATAATTTCTTTTTGTTGCACCTATTGAGCGTATTCGGCGGCGGACCTGGCAGGTTCGATGAGGTTGAGCTATCCGACGAATCTAAGGATCGTGAAGGTGCCGTGTACTGGAAGGGTGGCTGCGATTCACCTGCTTAGAGCTATCGAGAAGGGCGCAGACGGGGTCTTCATTGCGGGCTGCATGGAAGGGGATTGTCATTACCAGGAAGGAAATCTGCGTGCAAAGAAGCGGGTGACCTATATCCGGGGGCTCCTTGAGAGCATAGGAGTGGATCGTGAACGGGTCGCCATGTACAACCTGTCGGCCGGCATGGGGCCCAGGTTTGCCGAAATTGCCCAGGAGATGACAGACAAAATCCGGCAGCTTGGGCCGCTGGTCAAGAGTACTAACGCCGGAAAGGAGGTGGTCGCATGATTATGGCAAAGCCGAAGAAAGCGGAGGAAATCATCAGCCGAGTGAAGGACTTCAGCAGAGTGCTTGTGGCGGGCTGCAAGGGATGCGTTGCCATCTGCGAAGCTGGAGGCCAGAAGGAAGTGGAGGTGCTGGCATCGGCGATGCGCATTCATTTTTCCCAAATCGGAAAGCGAATTGAAATAGATGAGGTTAGTCTTTCTCGCCAGTGTGACAAGGAATACCTGCAAGAGCTTGCGGATAGCATAGATAGCTACGACGCGGTGATATCTTTGGCCTGCGGCGCTGGAGTGCAGTTCCTTACCGAGATGTACGGGGAAAAGCCGGTATTCCCCGGCGTGGATACCTGCTTTATCGGCGTCACTGAGGAACAGGGAGTGTGGAGCGAGCGCTGCCAGGCCTGCGGTAATTGCATGCTTGGCGAAACCGGTGGCATCTGCCCGATTACCCGTTGCTCAAAGAGGATGCTTAACGGTCCCTGCGGAGGCTCCGAAAACGGTAAATGCGAAATCAGCCTGCTCGTCGGCAGAGACGTAGCCTGCGGCTGGCATCTGATCTATGAGCGCCTGAAGAAGCTGGGTGAGTTGGAGCGGTTCCGCAGGCCTTCCGAGGACAAGGATTGGACTGCAAGCCGTGATGGAGGACCCAGGCAGATCATCAGAAAGGACGTAAGGCCATGAGCGCGACGACGCCAAGTAGACTGGAAAAGATCATTGCGGCCGGACATTTGGCAGTGACTTCCGAGTGTGGTCCACCCCGCAACGGCGACCCGGAAGTGGTCTCGCGGAAGGCTGAACTACTGAGGAACCACGTGGACGCCATCAATGTTACCGACAACCAGACGGCTGTCGTGCGCCAGTGCAGCCTGGCCTCATGTATACGCATAAAGCTCCTGGGACTTGAGCCCGTGCTTCAGATGGTCACACGGGACCGAAACCGCATCGCAATACAGAGCGATCTGCTCGGGGCGACCTCATTCGGAGTCCACAATATACTCTGCCTCACGGGAGACCATCAGCGGTTCGGCGACCATCCCACCAGTGCCAATGTGTTCGACATGGACTCCACGCGTCTTATTCAAACGGTGAGGATGATGCGCGACGAGGGACGTCTGCTCGGCGGCCATCAAATGGAGGAAGGACGACCGCAGATGTTCATCGGCGCGGCGGAGAACCCGTTCGCCGACCCATTCGAGATTCGTGTGTTGCGTCTGGCGAAAAAGGTCGCCGCTGGAGCACAGTTCATTCAGACCCAGTGCATCTATAATATGGAGAAGTTCAAGCTCTGGATGAAGCAGGTGCGAGATGAGGGTCTTCATGAAAAGGTTGCGGTCCTGGCCGGGATTACTCCGATCAAAACTGTGGGAATGGCGAAATACATGAAGAACAAGGTCCCTGGCATCGACGTACCCGAAGCCGTTATCAAACGGATTGCCGGGGTTCCAAAGGAAAACCAGGCCGAGGAAGGCATCAAATTGTGCCTCGAGCAAATAGAGGAGCTGAAAGAGGAGGAAGGCATTATGGGCTTCCACATCATGGCCATCGAGTGGGAAGAAAAGGTTCCGGAGATCGTTGAAAGGGCGGGATTGTTTCCGCGCCCGGCGGTAAACGGCTCCGAGTGATCCTGACAATGTGAGCTGTCAGCGGAAGTGTCCCATCGGCAGCTCTTTATTTCACCAGTTCCACATTTCTTCAGGAGGTGTATCCATGTCAAAGAAATACGTTCTGATAGTCGATGACGATCCCGACATGATCGAAACCGTTGGAATGATGCTGGAGAGCAGAGGCTATGAGGTCGGGAAGGCTTACGACGGGATCGAAGGAGAAATGTCGGTCAGGGCGCGCAGGCCGGATCTGCTCATCCTTGATGTAATGATGCCCCGCAAGGACGGCTATGTACTCTGCTCGGATCTGAAAAAAGACAAGGCTACCCAAGGGATCCCGGTAATATTGCTGACAGCCGTGGGGGAAGCCGTTTCGGCCACTTCCTTTAGCCATCTTGACGGAATGAACACCGAGGCTGACGACTACATCCCGAAGCCAGTGGACACCGCAACCCTTGTCAAGTCGATAGAGCGGCTGCTCAACTAAGCAGCAGGGCGGCATTGAAGGGCGTCGTTCGATTGTGCCGCGGCATACTCGCCGAAAAATGATGCTCCATTTTTGCAGGGGTGGCTTCCAGCCGCGATGCAGCTTGTTTTCGCGGCTGGAATCAGATACCACGGAGACCTGGTCTTCGGGATAGATATAGATGAACGGGATCAAGCTGCGGGGAATTAAACTCCTCAACAATTGTGCTTTCCTGTCCGGGACCAGTCGCGCCGACCCGGTATTCGTGCAGAATGTCTGTTCAGGATTGGCGGCTCAGGAGGTTAATCTCGCGATACTTACCCATATCGCGGACGGTGATATGGGGGCCGGCAGGACATCTCTGTGCATGGGGGCTTCAATGGTTACCACGGCGTTTGTCTGTATGAAGCCCGGCACAGGTTCCGACGGCTCCTTGCAGTTAGAACCCGAAGTCGGCATGGTATCCATCTTCCCCCATGAGCAGAGGCCGGATGTAATGGGAAGGCTGGTCGGAGTATTGGCTGGTGAGGACATAGTTCCGTACGCAATCGCAAGTTCACCATCGGCGCTCAGCGTTCTCGTGCCTTCAACTAAAAGCGAAAGCCTTACGCAGAATCTGTTCGGGCCCTTTGAATTCCCCGCCTGGGATACGCCCCGGGAGTGGCACGCGGCCTACACAGGACAGGAGCAGATACTTAAAGAAATCATATGCTCTTATCACGAGGAGATCATAAAGGTTTACAACATCACCAGCCTCCCTGATCTGAGTTTCTGGAGGTTGAGTGTAGGAATCGAGGATCTGGGCGGTCTCGGAGCGGCCCTGGAAGACATGCAGGACCTGGGGTTGAGAATCCCTTTCCTAATTGGACACTCAGCCCCTGAGGGGCAAATCTGTTTCGCACTCTGCCTCGCGGGTACCGATCTGCAGCGCGCCGGCCGGGTGTTTTCCGATCGTCTTCCAAAAATCGATCCGGCATGCTCTGAGCGTGTAGCAGCGTTTACCATGCACGGCCCTCATTTCGGAGACCGCTTCGGGATTGCCCATGCCCTGATCAGAAGCCTGCGGAAGGCCGGCATTAAGCCTCTGGCGATCAGTTGCGCCATGTCATCCATGTCGGCGATTGTTGGTGCAGCCGATCTGGATGACTCCATAGAAGCTCTGCGTGGCAATTTCGATATCCTGAGTTGATCCTGGAATGATCCTTCTATTGCAATCATTCCTGCTTTGAAAGATTCAGCCTCTATGTTAAGGTAAAAAATATGTGAAAAATCTGCTCAAAGATGCTCCTTCTCAAAATCTGATAGCTCTTCTTCTTCCCGGAAAGACCTTTTTTTAGATTGCCACACTGGAGGCTGCACAAGATCACATTGGGACTTAATCAGAACACGAGATGCGTTCGGCTTAAAAACCACAAGGATCCAGTGTATGAAATCAGGCAGCCAAAACAACGCGCATACCCGCCTGTCGGCCGCACCGGCTGAACGCAGCCAATGCAGCCTGGATCGCGATTTTTTGCGGCTCCACTTTGGCGGATTCCCGGACCCGGTGCTTGCGACCGACGCCACTCGAAAGATAGTATTTCTCAACCAGGCTGCACAAGACTTGATGGGCCATCCACCCAATGCAGAGTCCGGTTTGCTGTCCGAAAGAGTGCTCCAATCCAGGATTGTCGGTGGTCGTGGGTGCTTCGTCGAACAATGCCTCGGCGGTGCGGAGTTCAAAGGTGTGCCTGTTCAGATCCGCAATCCGGAGGGTCAATGGGTGACGGTGTCCGTTACGGCAACCCTCGTCAAGGATTCTGTCGGCGATATTCTGGGCTGCATCGCGATCATGAGGGACATTCAGGTGGATCACCTGGCTCACTCCAATGTTCAGAGCGTGATTGCAATGCGTAACAGCATAATCGACAACTTCCCCACACCGTTTTTTACGGTGGGCACAAACCTGATAATCACTTCAATGAATTCGCCCATGGAGAGTCTGACAGGGTTCACTAAGGAGGAAGCTATCGGGAGGCTTACCTGCGCCCAGGTCCTTTCCACAACCGAATGCAACACTGATGGCTGTCTGCTCAAACAGGCCATGGAGACCGGGCTGCCAGTTGCCGGCGTACGCCGCGTAATAACAGATCGTTCGGGTAGACGAGTCCCGGTTGTTGTAAGCGCATCCATCATTACCGATTCGAACCAGCAGATCGTCGGCGGGTTTGAATCCTTCAGGGATATCACTTCGAAGGTGGAAGCCGAACAGAAGATCAAGCTTCTGACGGAACTGACTCAAGAAGGCATCCTGATGGTGGATGAATCCTGCCGAATAGTCTTCGCAAATTTCAAAATGACCGAAATGTCAGGCTTACCCATGGAACAGCTCGTTGGAAAGGAAATCGGTCAAATTCTAAACCCCGACCAGCAGTCGGTCATAGCCGACCTCCTGCAGAAGGTGGATTGTGACACGCGATTGAGCTTTTGCAGCATGTTAGAACCCTTCGGCATGGCTTCGGACGGCTACAGGGCTTTCGAGACCTGCGTGGGTGTCACGTGTATCGGGAAGAGCCACCTGGCATGCCTCTACTTTCGCGATCTCACAGAGCGCATCCAAGCCGAACGGGAGCTTCGCAATGCCAACAATTTCCTTCACAATATTATACAGGGCTCCGTCGATGGCATCATCGTCGTGGATACCACGGGCAATGTTCTGATCTTCAATGAGGGCGCCGAAAGGATACTGGGGTACAGTGCCGACGAGGTTATTGGGCACCCGGAGGTGTTCCGCAAGTTTTACAACAGTGGTATAGCCAAGGATAATATGCGCAAGATGCGCAGCAATAATTACGGTCCCCCAGGAAAGCTCACCACTATCCGTTTGTCCATGACTGCAAAGAGCGGGGAACTGATCCCGGTCGACTTTTCGGCTTCAATTATAAAAGAGGGTGAACAGGAAATCGCGAGCGTGGGGATTTTCTCGGACCAGCGCGAGCACCTCAAAATTTGCACACAATTGGAAGAAGCAAGAATCCAACTTCTCCAGTCAGAGAAGATCGCTTCGCTCGGAAGGCTTGCGGCCGGCGTAGCGCACGAGATTAACAATCCTCTGGCCGGCATCCTCATTTACTCGGAGATGCTCTTGCGTGACGTGAAGCACAATCCGCAATGGAGGCAGGATCTCCAGGAAATCATAGACCAGACTATGCGCTGCAAGCAGATCGTCATTCGTCTTCTTGAATTCAGCCGCCAGCCACTTGGGCACAGGATCAGCTTCGAGGTCAATGAACTCTTAGACCGATCTGTCGCTCTTTTAGGCAACCTCTTTCAGGACATCGATTTCGAACTGCGCCATCAGCCTGACCTGCCGCCTGTCGTGGGTGATTCAGGACAAATTCAACAGGTTTTCATAAACATCATCACCAATGCTGCGTACGCGATGAACGGCAAGGGCCGCCTCATTATTTCCAGCTCATTTGAACGTGATGCAGGCGGAGTGGTCCTGACCTTTACAGATACCGGACCGGGTATCCCACCTGAAATCGCGGACAAAATCTTCGAACCCTTCTTCACGACGAAGCGACCTGGTGAAGGTACAGGACTGGGCCTATCGGTTGCTTATGGAATTATTCAGCAGCATGGAGGAGAAATTCAAGCTGGAAACAGACCGGGAGGCGGAGCGGAGTTTATTATAATTCTCCCTCTGGAACGCTCGGAAAGCACGGTTGAAATGATTGAAGAATGATACAGGTGTGCTGATTTGATAAGCTGTCGTCTTGAGTGTTAGGATGAGATATGGATACTATCCTGGTGGTCGATGATGAGAAGGTGATCAGGGAGGGATGCCGCCGTGTGCTGTCAGCAGAGGACTTCCGCGTCGTGACGGCGGTCAACGGCCAGGAGGCACTGGAACTGCTCGCGGGCAATACGGTGGACCTCGTGCTTTGCGATCTACTGATGCCCATCATGGGAGCGTTCGAAGTTCTGGATTCACTTAAGTCGAGCCATCCGTGCCTGCCCCTAATCGTCATAACAGGGCATGGCACGGTTATAAATGCAGTCGAGTGCATGAAAATGGGGGCTTACGATTTCGTCACAAAGCCCTTCAATGTGGACCATCTCCTGCTGGTTATCAGGAGAGTGCTTGAAAAGAAAGAACTAGAGCGTCGTACACGCCAGCTTCAGGAGGAACGCGAGAGACACCTGTACGACCTGGCTACCGAACAGAGCCGCACCAGGACTATCATCAACTGCATGGCAGACGGAGTACTGGTCACCAATCGAAACCTCGATGTAGTGCTGCACAACCCTGCCCTGATGCGGCTCCTGAATTTGGAGTCAACCCCGGTTTCACCCGCCTCGCTCTCCGACTATATCTCCGATCCGGCCCTGGTGGAAGTGATAGGAAGTATCTGCGGTATGAACGCCGGCAAAAATGAGCTCATTTCCCAAGAACTGTCCAGGGGGAAAGTGCATCTGCGAGCCGTTTCCGCCCCCGTCTACGGTCCTTCCGACCAGCTGATTGGAAGCGTAACCGTCTTCCATGAAATCACCAGGTTCAAAGAGCTGGACGAAATGAAATCGCATTTCATCCGCATGGTGTCTCACGAACTGCGCTCACCGCTTTCCACGATTAAGCAGCAGATCGGAGTTCTGCTGGAAGGACTGGCAGGAGAGATGACGGAGAAGCAGAGAAATATCCTCGACCGGGCCCATGATCGGATCGGAAGCCTGCAGGAGCTCATAAACGACCTCCTCGACATTGCAAAGATCGAGAGCGGCCAATGCATCCAGGAGCAGATCCCAATGAAAATCGACATCCTTCTTTGGGATATGGCGACATTTATGAACGGCAGAGCGGAAAGCAGTGGAATTGAGCTATGCCTGGATATTGCACCCGATCTTCCGCAAATTTTGGCTGACCCCAGGAGCATGGAAGAGGTCTTCGGAAACCTCGTCAGCAATGCCATCAACTACTCCCCCGACGGCGGCCGCGTTACCCTTTCGGTGTTTCCACTGGAGGATTTCATCGAAGTCCGCGTGAGTGATACTGGAATAGGCATAGACGCCGAGGAACTGCCGAAGATATTCGATAAGTTCTACAGGGTGAAAAATCCCAGGACCAGGAATGTGGTCGGAACCGGTCTGGGATTGTCTATTGTGAAGGGAATCATAGAATCCCATCGTGGATCTATACAGGTGGACAGCAAGCTAGGAATTGGCACAACCTTCCGGATACTGCTGCCTAAAGCATGAAAACGCCGGAATTCACATCTCCATGATTGATTTAGGGTCCCGCCTGCCTGGCCGGGCAGGTGGAAAGGTTTCGCAACCTTTGAAGGAAACTCGCGCCATGCGGGATGCAATTACCCTCTGATTTTTCTTGCGACTTACCCATTCGATTACCGGAGGAGATTTGTGCAATTGATTCCAACTCCGAACACAAGGGCTGGAACAGCAACCCTGCCTTCCGAAGCCGGAGTCCTCATTGTCGATGACGAGGCCGTAGTTCGCAGCGGCATTTCCAAGATTCTGAAGGGACAGGGCTTTGACATATGCACTGCTTCCAACGGTGAAGAAGCTGTGGAGATACTGGCTGCTAAACCCTTCGCGGTCGTTTTTCTCGATGTGAGAATGCCGGGGATGGACGGTTTTGCCCTCCTGAGACACATTCGCGCCAATTGCCCCCGGACCATGGTCATTATGATCACCGGCTACCCAACCATAGAAAGCGCTGTGGAATGTCTCAAGCATGGGGCCGTTGACTATCTGGTAAAGCCCTTCCGAGTGGACGATCTGGAAACCCTGCTCGCAAAAGCCATCGCGTTAACCAGGAACGGAGATAAGCAAAGCGAGGAAGATTCTTCTGCGCTGAAGGGAATCGAATCGATCATCGGCTCCAGCAGGGCCATGAAGGAGGTGTTCCTGAAGATAAGGCGCGCCGCGCCAAGCGACAGCACGGTACTGGTTTCGGGTGAGAGCGGCACGGGAAAGGAACTGGTTGCAAGATCGATTCACAACCTGAGCCTGAGAGCTGAAAGGGAGTTTGTCCCGGTCGATTGTTCGGCCCTTGTGGAGTCCTTGCTGGAGAGCGAACTGTTTGGCCATGTGAAAGGCTCATTTACCGGCGCTTTTCAGACGAAGCACGGCCTCTTCGAACTCGCCAATAACGGCACCTTCTTCTTCGATGAGATATCAAACCTCAGCCTGAATATCCAGGCGAAGCTGCTCAGGGTCATCCAAGAGCGCGAATTCATGAAGGTCGGAAGCCAGACACGCATCAAGTTGAACATTCGGATCATTGTTTCGTCCAACCGGGACCTCAGTGAGTCCATTCTGGCGGGAACTTTCCGGGAGGATCTCTACTATCGGCTTAGCGTTATCCCCATTCGCCTGCCTCCACTTCGGGAACGTGCCGAGGACATTCCTCTTCTGGTGGATCATTTCATCGAGAAATACAGCCGCAAGTGCAACCGGCAGGTCGAGGGCATATCCAAGCAGGCACTGGAGATGCTAGGGGCATACTCCTGGCCGGGAAACGTGCGGGAGCTCGAGCATGCCATAGAACGAATAGTGATACTCGAGGACACCGGCATCATCCAGCCGGAGCACCTTCCCGCTTTTATCACTCAGAGGCAAAGCGAGTTCAGTGTTTTTTCCGAAGAGATGTTTTCGCTCGAAGAGCTCGAGAAGCGCTACATTCAGTTCATCCTTCGGCGGACCAAGGGAAAACGGCAGGAAACCGCGAAGATACTGGGTATCAACAGGAAAACCCTCGGACTCAAACTCCGCAAGTACAATATACGGCTCACCTGAAATTCCCCATTGCCTATCATTTCAGTAGTATATACGTTTTTCTCTTTCCCAAACGATTATTTTAAACTATATTTACACACCGCGCCTAAAGGGAGTACCTCGGGGTCGTCTCCATCGCTGCTCCTTTGATTACAGATCGGGTTCGCATGCCTCCAATCTCCACCAGATTGTTGATTGACTGGTGAATGTATTTGTTCGTGCAGCCTGTCGCATGCGCGTGCGAAGCCGCCCAAATGGTGTTCCGCGAATTGACAATAACGTATCGGAGATAAACGAGGCGCTATGCGTTTCGCAATATCCCGCAAAAGGTGATCCGGCTCGGCCATTATACTGACGGCCAGATCTTTATAAAAGTGGATGCTCTTCTGGAAGGAGTGATCTGATGGAAAGCTTTGAACCGGTTATAGTTGCCTTCTGCTGCACGCAGTGAGCATATGCTGCGGCGGACCTGGCAGGTTCGATGAGATTGAACTACCCGGTTGGTATCCGGATTGTTAAACTGCCGTGCACAGGCAGAGTGGCGGTTATACATCTGCTGAAAGCGCTCGAAAAAGGGGCGGACGGCGTTTTTGTAGCCGGGTGCATGGAAGGCGACTGCCGCTATCAGGCAGGAAACCTGAGAGCAAAAAAGCGGGTTGCCTACGTTAGGCAGTTGCTCCAAAGCATAGGCATGGAACCCGAACGGGTCGCCATGTATAATCTGTCCTCCGGTGAAGGACCGCGTTTTGCCGAGATAAGCCGCGAGATGGCCGAGAAGGTCCGGCAATTCGGCCCCAATCCTGTCAAAGGCAAAGGCGTAAGAAAGGAAAAAGCCGCATGATAATGGCGAAACCCAAACCAATTGAAGAGATAATCAACGAAATCAAGGGATTCGATAAAATCCTGGTGGCGGGTTGCAATGGCTGCGTTGCCGTTTGCGAGGCAGGCGGTCTAAAAGAGGTAGAAATCCTCGCCTCGGCTCTGCGCATGTATTTCGGCAACCAGCACAAAAATATGCAAATCGACGAAGTCAGCCTGACTCGCCAGTGCGACAAGGAATATCTGGCTGAAATCAAAGACCGGATCGGCAGCTATGATGCGGTGGTCTCCATAGCCTGTGGCGCCGGTGTGCAGTTTATGACCGAGATGTACAACACCAAGCGCATTTACCCCGGTGTGAACACCTGCTTCATCGGCGTAACCGAGGAAAAAGGGGTTTGGACCGAACGGTGCCAGGCATGCGGAGAATGTATTCTCGCCAGGACAGGCGGCATATGCCCGATCGCAAGGTGTTCCAAGCGCATACTAAATGGCCCGTGCGGCGGCTCTTCGAATGGAAAATGCGAGATCGACAAAGACGTGCCCTGCGGATGGCAGCTTATCTATGAGCGGCTCAAAGAGCTCGGAGAACTCAAGAGATTCGAGGAGCCCGTAAGCCCTAAAGATTGGGCGACAAGCAGGGACGGGGGACCCCGTAAGCTGGTAAAGGAGGATTCGCAGATATGAGTACCACAACACCGAGTAAGTTGGAGAAGATCCTCGCAGCCGGACACTTTGCGGTAACCTCCGAATGCGGTCCGCCTCGAAGCTGTGATCAAAGCATCGTGGACGAAAAAGCCAGGCTGGTTGGGCCGTATGTGGACGTCATAAACGTCACCGACAACCAGACCGCCGTCGTGCGCATGTGCAGCCTTGCTTCCTGTATTCGCATAAAACAGCTCGGTTTCGAACCGGTGCTCCAGATGACCACACGTGACAGAAACCGTATCGGCCTGCAGAGCGATCTTCTTGGAGCAGGGGCCTTCGGAATAAATAACGTGCTCTGCCTGACGGGCGATCATCAAAGATTCGGCGACCACCCGACCGCCGCCAACGTTTTCGACCTCGATTCAACTCAACTGATACAGACGGTCAAGCGTATGCGCGATGAAGGAAAGCTGTTGGGCGGCCAGGAAATGGCGGAGGGCGTCCGGCCGCAGCTCTTTATCGGAGCGGCGGAAAACCCGTTCGCGGACCCGTTTGAAATCAGGGTCCTGCGCCTGGCCAAGAAAGTGGCCGCCGGCGCCCAGTTTATTCAGACGCAGTGCATCTATAATATGGAAAAATTCAAGTTATGGATGCAACAGATCGTGGACCGCGGCCTTAATGAAAAAGTTTCGATTCTGGCCGGAATCACGCCCATGAAATCCGTAGGTATGGCCAAGTACATGAAGGCCAAGGTCCCCGGCATGGACGTGCCCGACGAAATTATCAAGCGGCTTCAGGGAGTGCCCAAGGATAAGGTGGCTGCGGAGGGTGTAACCATGGCCGTGGAACAGATCCAGGAACTCAAGGAATGCCCGGGAGTTCGCGGCTTCCACATTATGGCCATCGAGTGGGAGGTAATGGTGCCCGAAATCGTCGAGCGCGCAGGCCTTTCTCCACGGCCGGAAGTCAGTTAAAAGAGATAAATATCTTTAACAGTATCGAGTTTTGCTCATCCCGAATACCCCCTGTGCGTCAGTTCAGGGGGTATTTTTTTGCCGCCGAAAGCAGCGGCGAACCTGGCCGGCGGTCCCACCGCGCCGCCATTCTCTGAGGGAGTTGTTTTTTAACTTTTGCCTTTTGCCTTGCGCTAGCCGGCCCCACCGCCCTTTACTGTCCACTTATTGTTTCAGTTTGTCCTGTTTTGGTTTCAGTAGCAACGGTGCAATCCTGCAATTTTTTCCTCGCGATTTTGTAAGTAATTAATATCAATTAGCATTCTATTTCAGATGCCTGCGCGGGGCACTGGCACACGAATTGCCCTGTAGAGCGTAGTTGCAACAAGACTCTACTGCTGCGAGAAGACCTCACTCTATCTTTTGCCGGTTTTTTCGCAAGCTCGATTTTTATTCGCGACAGTGATGGACATAAGTCCGAGAGACTATCAATCCTTTGCCGAAGTGAAGACGAGGAGAGCAGTAATGGCGACGACCATTGAATATCCAGTCATTTGGCTCCAGGCGGCCACTTGCACGGGGTGCCCTGTTTCAGTCCTCAACTCGGTAAGCCCCACCATCAAGAATTTGCTCATCGATGAAATACTGCCCGGCAAGCATATCAGCCTAAGATTCCACACCACCGTTATGGCAGGCTGCGGGGAGCAAATTATCAACGTCATGGAAAACACATGGAAGCAGCATAAAGATGGTTACCTGCTGGTGGTTGAAGGAGGGATACCCACTCGCGGCAATGGCAAATACTGCAGTCTGGGCGAGAGGAACGGCGCTCCCGTACCTATCGCCGCCAGAGTGGCCGAGCTTGGCGCCGACGCCTTGGCGGTAATCGCTCTGGGGACCTGCGCCGCTTACGGCGGCGTCGCCGCCGCAGCCCCCAATTTTTCCAAAGCGGTCAGCGTAGCGGAGTTATTTCGTTCGACCGGGATCAATACTCCCCTGATAAATGTCCCGGGCTGTCCACCTCATCCCGACTGGTTCTCCGGGACTGTGGCAAATATTTTACTCAAGGGTTTGCCCGAGGCCGGGGATCTCGATGAGTTCGGACGCCCCAAGATATTCTACGGCCGCCTCATCCATGAGAATTGCCAGCGCCGGGCATACTATGATGAGAAGAAATTCGCTAAAAACCCTGGCGATGAGGGATGTCTTTACGAATTGGGCTGTAAAGGACCGGTGACGCACGCTGACTGCCCAACCAGGCTGTGGAACGGCGGAACCAACTGGTGCGTGGGCAGCGGTGGAATGTGCATAGGCTGCTGTAGTCCCGGCTTTCCCGACATGGTCTCACCTATATATCAGCAGGCCCCAGACCTGAGTTTGCCCAACATTGGAGCGAGCCGGTAGAGGAGGTTTGGACAAATGAGGCGTATTTTGCTGGACCCCATTTCTCGCATCGAAGGGCATCTCAAGGTTGAAGTTTGCCTGGACAATGGCACGGTAAAAGAGGCTAAGTGTACAGGCACTCTTTTCCGGGGCATCGAGCTTATACTCCAGGGACGTGACCCGCGTGACGCTCAGCACCTGACTCAACGTATTTGCGGGGTATGTCCCACAAGCCACTCCATCGCCGCTGCTCTCAACCTGGACAGTGCTTTCGGCATCGCCGACAGGATACCGGATAACGGCAGGATTATCCGCAATCTGATTCTAGGCGCAGCTCACCTCTCTGATCACATCTTTCATTTTTATCACTTGGCCGCTTTGGACTATGTGGATGTGATCAAGGCAGCCGCCTATGACGGCAAAGACACCGCTCTGAACTCCGTAAAAGCATTCATCGAGCGGGGAGAGCTCGGGCCTTTCGTGCCACGCTACGAGGGGGACTACCGCTTTTCGGCCTCTGTGGACCAGGAAATGATCGCCCACTATGTTCAGGCGCTGAAGGTCCGGCTCAAGTGCCAGGAAATGTTGGCCATTTTCGGAGGTAAGGTCCCGCACAACCCGGCGGTGGTTCCCGGTGGCGTTACCGAGCCGCCCACCGTGGACAAGATGGCCTCATTTTTTTGGCGGCTCAATGAAATCAGGGACTTCATAGACAATGTATATCTGCCGGATGTCTTCACGATCGCGAAGACCTATGGCGACTATTTCGAAATAGGGCGCGGATGCGGCAATCTGCTCTCCTTCGGCAACTACGACCTCGACGGGACCAACGTCGACTATCTCGCGAGAAACCGTTTGATGAAACAGGGAACGGTATCTTTCGATCTGGAGTTGGGGCTGATCGAGCCGGCCAAGATCACAGAGTATGTAGCTAATTCCTGGTATGAGGATTCCACCACCGGTCTCAAGCCGTCCGAAGGAAAGACAGTCCCCACCGAGAATTGGGACAAGGGCTACTCCTGGGTCAAAGCGCCGAGATACGACGGAAAGGTGTACGAGGTCGGACCACTGGCCAGAATATTGACCGGCTACCTTTCCGGTCAGCCTTCAATAAGAACACTGGTCGATTCGGCCCTATCCGATGCCGGAATCCAACACAGGGCCTTGTTCTCAGTTCTTGGACGCCACTTGACGCGAGCCCTGTGCGCAAAAGTACTGGCCTATTCCATGGGAGATTGGCTGCTCCAGCTCAGACCCGGGAACCCGGTATATATCCCCTATGAAATCCCCGAAGAGTCCACGGGCATGGGCCTGGTTGACGGTGCGCGAGGCGCCCTGGGCCATTGGATAGAAATCAGGAATAAGCGGATCAGCCGCTATCAGTGCGTGGTCCCGAGCACCTGGAATATGTCGCCGCGGGATGACCAGGGGCAGCCCGGGCCTCTGGAGCAGGCCCTTGTCGGGACCATGGTCAGAGATGAGGCTAATCCTTTTGAGCTGGTGCGCATCGTAAGGTCATTCGACCCGTGCCTTGCATGCGCCGTTCATGTGCTGACGCCCAAGGGGAGAACCCTGAGCGCATTTCGCGTGGGATGATTCAAATGGGAACAGAGTGCAGAGGCAGAGTGGTGGTTTTGGGAGTAGGCAACGAACTGTTCAAAGATGAAGGGATTGGAGTACACGTGGTTCGGGAGCTTGCCAGGCAGGCTTTCACCTTTGAGGTGGAAATCATCGAAGCCGGGACCGTCCCTGATTGCTGGCAGGGGGATAAGCCGGTGAGCAGGCTTGTGGTGATAGACGCAGTCCACGGAGGCGGTGAGCCCGGTGCTATCTACAAGTTCAGTCCGGAAGATGTTGATTTTGGAAACGGCATGCTGACCTCAAATCACCAGCTCAGCTTTCTGGATAGCCTCAAGATAGGCGAGATTACCGGCTGTAAGCCTGAAAAGACGGTGATCATTGGAATTGAGCCAAAGGAGATAGCATGGGGGACTGAGCTTTCGGACCAACTGCGGGACCGCATCCCCGAAATCGTCAAAATAGTATTGCAAGAGGTTTCACCTGAGCCGGAAACCGGCTTGATGAGGGATGGACATGCTTATCACTGAACAAAAACCAATGGAAGAGATCCTCTCGTATCTCGGCGGCGAAGAAAAGGTTTTCATTGTGGGGTGCAAGGGCTGTGCGGAGGGATGTCAAACCGGCGGTGAGCAACAGGCTATAGGAATGGAGAAAGAGTTGGAGGCAGAAGGCAAAACGGTCACCGGAATCTGCCTGGTCGATTTTGCCTGCAACGAGCAACTTACCAGGATGATGTTCGAAGCGCACGAGAGCAAGATCGTGGACTCTGACTCGCTGTTGGTGCTCTGCTGCGGCATTGGCATCCAGGCTGTGGCATCCGTAGTCGATAAGGTGGTCCATCCCGGCTGCAATACGGTTTCCCTAGGAGGCCGTCATGGGGAATGGAGGGATGGGGAGCGCTGCCAGGAGTGCGGCCAGTGCGTGCTGGAATATACCGGCGGAATCTGCCCCATCGCCAGGTGTGCCAAACAGATTCTCCATGGCCCATGCGGCGGCTCGGTGGGTGGGAAGTGCGAGGTCTCACCCGATTTACCCTGCGGATGGCAACTGATTATCGACAGGCTTACCAGGATCGGCAGACTGGACCGGCTTACGGATGTCGTGCCGCCCAAAGACTGGGGCGTCAGTCTTACAGGCGGCCCTCCAACTCGGCCGATAAAAAGGCAATAGAGGAGGGATGGATTGCAGATCGCCGCTATCAGCAAAGCTCTCGGGGAATCGAGTCTTTTCATGGAACTGAGCGATGAAGAAAGGGACAAGATTGCCCAATTCAGTCGCGAAATGACCTTCGAGACCGGCGATATCCTGTTCCGCGAGGGTGACCCGGCTGAGAATCTTTACATCGTCCTATCTGGAACGGTAGCGGTGGAGGTGGGGCTTCTCGGCCGCCAAAGGCGCCGGTGCGCAACTATAGCCACGGCGCGCAGGGGTGAGTCCGTGGGATGGTCGGCAGGAATTGATTTACAGCGATATCTTGCTTCGGCCTATGCCCTGGAAAAGACCGCAGCAGTGGCAGTGGATCGAAGAGCAATCCCCATTCTCTTCATTGATAATCCGGCTTCAGGTCTTCGTGTGATGGAGAAGTTGGTTGGATTGGCGCGTTCCCGGCTGACCCGCACTACGGAGATACTGGCCACTATGCTGTCCACGGCGGCCCATGACTTGAAGTCCCCGCTGGCTGCAATAGAGAGCTTGCATAGGGTGATTTTAGACGGTTATGCCGGGGAAACAAACGAACAACAGCAAAAACTGCTGACCAGGGCTGGAGTCAGAATCAAAGGACTGGTCTCCCAGATCGATGACATCTTCGACATTTCCCGCATCGAGTCCCAGGACATGCAGCGAGAGGCGGTCTCTATTGTGGATATAGCGAAAAACTCCATTGAGAACGCCAGACCCGGGGCCGTCGAGAAGAATATAGAACTGGTGGCTGATTGGCAAATGGAACAACTGTCTATCCCCGGAGAGCAGACCCGGCTGCAGCAGGCACTCGGCAACCTGCTCGGCAACGCAATCAAATTCACGCAGAGCGGTGGCGAGGTTACCCTGAGGATTACGGATGATAATGAGAATCAAAGAATAGTTGTGGAGATTATGGATAACGGGGCTGGAATCGCCGGGGAGGATCTTCCCAGGATCTTCGACGACTTCTATCGAGGAAAGGATTCACCCATAGGGGGTGCAGGCGTAGGACTATCCAATACCAAAAGGATTATTGAGGCTCATGGCGGACGCATATGGGCTGACAGCCCCGACCCTGAATCAGAAAAAGGCGCCAGGTTTACCTTCACTTTGCCCAAGGGACGATCAGGCCCAACACAAGAAGAACAAGGAGAGATCCAGCCATGAAAGCAGGAACCAATCTTGAGAAAGTGCTGGAGAGCAAGAGGTTCGCAGTTACTGCCGAAGTGGGTCCTCCCAAAGGGGCTGGAACTTCGGGAGTATTGAAGAAGGGTGAGAAACTAAAGGAGTTTACCGACGCCATAAACGTAACCGACAATCAAACCGCTATAGTCCGGATGTGCAGCTTGGCGGGATGCACGCTACTCAAGCGTGTGGGAGTGGACCCTGTGTTGCAAATGGTTGTGCGCGACCGCAACCGCATCGCCATTCAAAGCGACATCCTGGGAGCAGTGGCGTTGGGCATAGGTAATATACTTTGCCTGTCGGGGGATTACCAGTCCTTTGGCAACCATCCCACTGCCAAGGGGGTCTATGACCTGGATTCGGTACAACTCATCAACACGCTTAAAAAAATGCGCGATGAACGCAAATTCATCTGCGGCGAGGCTATCGCCGGAGAACTTCCTCTGTTTATCGGAGCTGTCGAAAACCCTTTTGCAGACCCTTTTGAATATCGAGTGTTCAGGCTGGCGAGAAAAGTTAAGGCTGGTGTCGATTTCATCCAAACTCAGGCAGTGTTCGATGTTGCCAGGTTCGAGAAGTGGATGAAGTTGATTAAAGACCATGGTCTCGAAGAGCAGGTGCATATTTTGGCTGGAATTATACCGGTTAAATCGGCAGGTATGGCCCGCTATATGAGGGATTACGTCTCAGGGGTCACCGTCCCCGATGAAGTCGTCACCAGGCTGGAGCAGGCCACAGACGTTAAGGAAGAGGGCTTGAAGATAAGCTTGGAGATCATTGAGCAGATTATGGAGATACCGCAGGTTCATGGAATTCATATAATGGCGGTGGGTTGGGAAGAAATAGTACCGGTTATTGTGGAACAAGCGGGCCTTCTGCCCAGACCTGAAGTCTAAGAGATAGGAGATCAGATGGAGCCGAAAGCAAAGATACTACTCGTCGATGACGACCCCGATATAATCGAAGCAATGTGCGCAGTACTGCACGAGTATGCCTTGATCACCGCCAGGGATGGTCTGGAAGGGCTGGCGAAGCTGAGGTCGGAAAAACCGGACCTGATGATCCTCGATCTGATGATGCCCAGGATGGACGGTTTTGCAGTCTGCGAGGAGCTTCAAGACCCCAGGTGGGCCAAATACAGCAACATTCCCATAATTATACTGACATCGGTAAGGGAAGGCGCCGGCCGTCGCCGCTATGAACTGGGCACCGGCTTGCAGCTAAGGGTCAATGACTACATAGAAAAACCGATCGACCCCCCTACTTTGCTGATGAGAGTGAAGACTTACCTCAGGAAGAACGGGTGACGGAATGATTTCCGAAGGTCTTGAAACTGCCAAAACAGGCCACCACTCCTTAACCGGGGAGAGCACCGGTTTGCCGGATTCGACATTTTTCCGAGCCTGCTTCAGCCGTTTCCCCGCTCCTGTGATAGTTGCGGATATGCAATCGAATATCCTGTTTTTCAATGAGTCTGCACAAACTTTTACAGGATGCGGATTAACTGCCGGGGACCGCCTTGTCTGCTCCGATATTTTTCGCAATGCTGAAAATGAACAGTTTTCTCCGATCGAGGAATGTATCAAGCAAGGGACCCTGGATGAGTTTAAGATCCACTTCAGGAATCACGCGGGCGACTGGTCGTGTTTTTTGCTGTCTGCGCAGTTGGTAAATGACAGTTGCGGCAATCCCGCAGAATGTGTGTTCATACTGCGAACTGCCTCATCGGTTGCCGCCGGACCGGCGCAAAGCCCACAGGGCGGTGGAACCGCCAGCCGGGTCAGCCACTCAAACCTTCGGCGGTGGCAAGAAAATCTTTGCAAAATCTCAAGAACCTCGATGTTAGTTTCACAGGACCATATATTTGCCAGCGTGATCGACCATTTCCCGATGCCATTTTTTATCGTCGATACGAATTTGACGATCACCTATATGAACGACCACATGGAGAAACTCACCGGCTTCAGCAGGAGTGAGGTGGTCAACCGTATGAGTTGTGCCGAAGTGCTGCGAACTTCTTCCTGCCATACAGAAGATTGCCTGTTGAAGCAGGCAATGGAAATCGGGACTCCTGTCGCCGGAATGCGGCACATCATTTGTGACCGTTCAGGAAGAGAAATCCCTGTAGCGGTGCACTGTTCCATGATTACGGATTCGGAAAACAGGGTGATTGGGGGATTTAAGGCCTTCAGAGACATAACCCCGCTCTTCGAAGCCGAACAAAAAATCAGGATGCTCCTGGAAATTACCCAGGAGGGTATCCTGATGGTCGATGAAAACGACCGGGTAATTTACGTCAATTCCAAGATGGTTGAGATACTCGAGCATCCTGAGGGTGACCTGATCGGCAAAGATGTCAAAGGACTCCTTCCACCCCAGTTGCTGAGCATAACGCGTGATCTGGCCCTGAAAGTCGATAAGCAACATTACCAGGCAGTGCGCTTCTGCAGTACAATCCAGCCTGCCGCCCCAACCTCGAATCGGGAGGATCGCGTATTTGAAACCTGCATAGTTGTGGCCAGGTTTGGTAAGGGCTTCAACACCTGTATGTATTTCCAGGACATCACCAAGCGTATTCAAATGGAACGGGAGTTGTTGAGCGCGAACGGTTTTCTCAACAACATCATCAAGAGTTCGGCGGACGGCATAGTGGTGGCCGATCTTAAAGGCGACATCCTCATTTACAATGATTCGGCCGAGCGGATTCTTGGATACAGCGCCGATGAAGTTATAGGCAGGCCGGGTTCTCTGTTCAAGATTGCCAACATCGAGATTGCAAAAGAGAATATGCGGCGTATGCGAAGCGGCGATTATGGGCCGACCGGCAAGCTCACCTCTACTCGAGTAACTCTGGACAGAAAAGATGGTGAAGAGGTACCCGTAAATTTCTCTGCGGCAATCATAAGCGAAGGCGGCCGTGAGATAGGGACTGTAGGCATATTTTCCGATCTCAGGGAACATTTGCGGATGCGCAAAGAGTTGGAACACACTCGAAGGCAGTTGATGCAGGCCGAGAAGATCGCCTCAATCGGAAGGCTGGCGGCAGGTATAGCTCATGAAATAAATAACCCTCTTTCCGGCATCCTGATATTTGCTGATATACTCCTGAAAGATTTGCCCGCCCACAATCCGCAGTGGGGTGCGGACCTTCAGGAAATCATCGATCAAACGATGCGCTGTAAGGAAATTGTGGCGCGTCTGCTCGAATTCAGCAGGCAGTCGGTAGGTCAGAGATTAAACTCTGAAATAAATGCAGTCATTGCACGTTCCATGGAACTGTTAAGTCATCAAGCACTTTTTCACAATATAGAATTCGTCACGGACCTCCAGCCCGATATTCCGTTGATGACCTGCGACCCGGGCCAGCTTCAACAGGTCTTCATCAATTTCATCCTCAATGCCGGAACGGCCATGGGGGGTAGAGGCAAGATAACAATCACCAGCAGGTTCGATCCAGCTTACGATGAGGTCACAGTGGAATTTGCAGACACCGGTCCGGGAATTCCGGTTGAAATCATGAGCAAAATATTCGATCCGTTTTTTACCACCAAGGAACCTGGAGAGGGTACCGGGTTGGGGCTTTCCGTCGCCTATGGAATAATCCAGCAGCATGGCGGCGATATTTCGGTTGCGAACTCTGCTTCAGGCGGGGCCGTATTCAAGGTCGTATTGCCATTGGAATGCCCTGAAAAGACGACCGAATTCGCATATTGAAGCCGAGGCAGGCCGCAGGAATCAGAGATCATAAAGGTTGATGGCATGCAAACCATTCTGGTTGTTGATGATGAGAGGGTGATAAGAGAAGGCTGCTGCCGCCTTCTGGCGCAGGAAGGATTCGAAGTTCTGGCTGCGGAAAACGGCAGGGAGGCGCTTGATTTGCTATCTACGAAATCGCCCGATTTGGTTCTGTGTGATCTGGTAATGCCGGTAATGGGCGCTTTGGAGGTGTTGGAAGAAGTAAAGGCCAATTACCCTGATTTACCCCTGATCATTATTACAGGGCACGGCACAGTAGCCAATGCCGTCGAGGCCATGCAGAAAGGCGCCTTTGATTTCGTAACAAAACCGTTCAGGGCCGACCATCTGGTCCTCATTATAAACAGGGCGCTTCAGAACCGGGAACTGCAGCGCTGCACCAGAGAACTTCAGGAAGCCCGGGCCGCAAACCTCTATGACCTATCGGTGGAAAGGAGCCGGACCAGGACTATTATCAACTGCATGGCCGATGGTGTCATGGTGACAAATCGCGACCTTGAGATCGTGCTTCACAATCCGGCATTGATAAAGCTGTTCGAATTTCCCAGACCACTGGAGGAACCCTGTGCATTACGCGACTGTATAGTGGATGAAGACCTGGAGAATAATCTCAGAACCGTTCTGAATTCGTCTGGTAAAGAGGCCATACAGATGTCGCGAGAATTTTGCAAAGGGGAAAAATATCTCCATGCAGTCTCGGCCTCTATTTCCGGATTAGACAGCCAGCCCTTGGGTACGGTAACCGTTTTTCAGGACGTTACTGCTTTCAAACAAATCAATGAAATGAAGTCCAACTTCGTGCAGTTGGTTTCCCATGAGCTGAGGTCTCCCCTGGCCTCTATCAAGCAGCTTTTAGCGGTCGTTCAGGATGGTCTGGCCGGTGAGTTGACCGAAAAACAAAAAGAGCTTTTGGGTCGATCTCAACTAAAGATTCAGGATTTGCTCGATCTTATCACTGACTTACTCGACGTCACCAAAATCGAAAGCGGTCAAGTGTTGCAGCAAAGGGAGCCGGTAAATCTGGCTGAAGTGTTCGATCATATTATCACGCTTATGAAACCGAGGGCGGAGAGCCAGAGTATCATATTGAGGCTGAAAATCCCGGCGGTGCTCCCTCTCATACAGGCAGATCCTAGAAACATGGAGGAGCTTTTTTCCAACCTGATCAGCAATGCGATCAACTATTCCCCCGGCGGCGGAGAAGTAACGATATCGGCCGTTCCATACGGGAACTTTCTTGAAATCTGTGTGAGCGATACCGGGATAGGTATTGAACCTCAAGAGATTCCAAAGATTTTCGATAAGTATTACCGGATCAAGGACCAGAGAACAAGGCATGTTAGAGGCAGCGGTCTGGGACTTGCCATTGTGAAGGGAATTGTCGAATCGCACTGCGGATCTGTGGAGGTTGAGAGCGAGCCCGGTGCCGGAACCACTTTTCGTGTGCTGCTGCCACACTTGGATAATTTAAACCAACTTTTAACCGAACAGGCGAAGGAGGCTTAAAATGGGTAAATATGTTTTGATAGTTGATGATGACCCGGATATGGTTGAGACCGTAGGCATGATGCTCGAAAGCAAAGGCTATGATGTGGGCAAGGCTTACGATGGAATCGAGGGTGAGGACTCGATTCGAAAGAGGCGGCCGGACCTTGTGGTCTTAGACGTAATGATGCCTCGCAAAAACGGGTACGTTCTTTGTTCTGAACTCAAAAGAAACAAGGAAACCAGAGATATCCCCATCATTTTGCTTACCGCCGTAGGGGAGGCCGTGTCGACCACTACGTACTCGCATGCTGACGGAAAGGCTACGGAGGCCGAAGATTATATTCCAAAGCCGGTCGATGCTCATGTCCTCGTCGAGAGCATAGAGCGGTTAGTTTAGTGTCCATCCGGAAACTCCGGATGTGACACTTACAGTTTCCAATTCGGAAGGGAGGCATTTTTCGTCATGGCGCGTGCAACCTTGCGAGCCGCCCAATGCGATTGGCCAGCGCCGCACCGTAGGTGGCAAGGAAATCGA
>OMOE01000002.1:80631-94994 GCA_900290365.1 Syntrophobacter sp. SbD1
TAAAGTAATTGAAAACCGTACCTACCTCTCTTCGTCATGCCGAAGAGAGGTAGGCGCCCTGGGGAAAATTTGCTCGATTTTGGCGGCCGACCGGATAAATTTGGGCCTGCTTACCCACGTGGACGACGACGGGCATGGGCAATCCTTAACGGCTGCGAGTGCAAAAAGCACAATTTGCTTTTCCGGCTACATCCTTGACGTGACCGGTTCAGGCATGTGTAGAACAGCGGAAGTGGAGAACAGCGTTTCCAGAATATCTGTGTTCCCGCATGATCAAAGACCTGAGGTGACGGCTTCAGTGATCACAATCCTGAGCGCCGGAGTCTTAGTAAAACCATTGGGGTTTGGCAGCTCACCTTCGGCCGTTACGGTTGTCGTCTCTTCGTCGGATTTTGAAGTCGCGATGCAAAGGCTTTTTGATTCCTTCGCCTTCACTGCCTGCGGGTCTTATGGCCAATGGCAGGCTGTCTGCCGCATGGACGAACAACAACTCCGTGAGGTCAGGTTCTCATACAACGAACAGATAATCACAACTTATGGTTTTACCAGCCAAACAGGTTTGGATTTGTGGAACGTTTCTTTGCAGATCGAGAACATGGGCCGTTTTGGGGCATTCTTGTCGGAATTGGGTGAACAGGGTTTCAAACTTCCCTTCCTGATCTCCAACTCTGTTCCAGACAAAAATGGCATTCACTTTTCGTTCGCTCTGGCAGAAGATCAACGTGGAAGAGCAAGACAGGTTTTCGATAAACACATGCCCGGAAAAATCTGTTATTGCCGCGGCCCGGTATCGTTACTTTTCGTGCATGGTCCGCATTTTGGCGACCGCTATGGGATTGCCGAAGCTTTCGTAACCGCCCTCAGAGAAGGCGGCATTCACCTGCTGGCACTGAGCTGTGCAGTCTCTTCCATTTCCGCCGTAATTGAGGGCAACGATCCCCATAAAGCCATAGGTGCTTTGCACACCCGCTTTCAGACTCCGGGCGGAAACGCCCGGTAACGGTTCACGGCCGTCCTTAACCACTGTGGTTCAGTTTTGTGAAATCATTTGGGTAGACGACGAGCGGACAAACGGGCTGTCCACACGCATGAACCAGTAAATCGAAATGCCGATAAAAACGGCTGTGACCATCGGGTTCCAAAAAAGCGCGAAGTAATTTCCGAACAGCGGACGCAGCAGGACGGGCAGAAGGCTCATGGATAAGCTGATTGACGCCGTTATCCATCCAAGCAGACGGGTTTTCGATGAGTTCAGGGCCGTTACAGCCCAGATCCCGAGGGCCGGAGCGAGAATAACGTAACTGTTGAATTCGTTAAGAGGGTTGAACAACATCAGTTAAACCGGTAGTTATCGCCAGCAGCCACATAGCTCGGAATGTTCCGCGGAGTCGCCGGGCCCCCATCATCCATAACCCAAGGGTTAGCCCTCCCGCCGCAACGCGCACCAATTTCGATATCCCGGTTGGCAGTTCCCAGCCAAAGGTTCTGATAACACCACCGATGTCGGCGAAACGGTGTTCGGCCTCTGAGGCGCACACTTGCATATTGGCAAGGAATGCGCGGTACTGGGCTAACACATAATCGGCAGGCATAAACAGGAAAGGCAACAAAGCCAAGACGGCCAGCGCCGAAACAAGGCGCCAGCGCAAGGGTGCATAAACCACCACCGAGAGCAACAGCAACACCACCCCCAGAGGTTTTGTTCCGAGTGCGAGCGCCATCAAAACGGCAGCCGACCACCATTGCCTCCGCGGAAGACACGCTGCAGCGTGCACGATGAGTGCGGTAAGCATCATATTTGCCTGCCCGTTTCGCAGTGAGTCGAGGCAAAGCGGCATGGTGAAGAGCGAAGCATAAAGAAAGGCCCGGGCAATATCGGCCCCGAAAAGCTCCCGCAGAAATCGCCACACACCGGCTGCCAGGAGAATCGTCCCGCAGAAGCGCCAGAGTATATCGCCTGGAGTCACAGGCAACCAATTAAAAAGGGGAAAACATCAAAACGAACTGAGGCAGGTAGTGCAGGCCGCCGGTGCCGGTATAAAGGCCTCTTCCGGCCCACCAGTCGGCGCAGGCCTGGCGGTAGACAGGGGTGACAGTGCGGTGCAGAGGGCTATATGCCACCATGACGCTGATAACAATCATAGGCACGAGCCAGATCAAAACCGCGATTATCATCTGCGCACGCTCATTGCCGAGCCATTCGGGTGTTCCTGGCAGATTGCCCGTCAACGCTTCGGACATATCTTCCCCTTAAGCCTTTCGTTTTGCGAACAGCGCCGCTTTCTCCCGGCAACCGGGGAAGTGCTCAGCTTGTTTACCGTAAAATGCCGCCCCGGGCAATGCAATTTCACTCCGCCTGTCCGAGAGGAAAACGTCTCAATTCATACAATTTGGCGTATTTCAGGAAAGTTCCGACCCCCCTTTAAAGATAAACTGCACTCATATGCTCTCTTGGGACTTCAGCTTTTCCCATAATTTGGCGTACTTCAGCATCGTATAGTAGGCGTACAGCAAAGACAGTATCAGCCCCACCTTGCCGTCAAGAAAGCCCAGTTTCAGAAAATACATACGCCAGAACGTGGCCGCAGGATGCGTGAGAACCTGCGAGATGTGAAATGAGGCACCCTGCTTAACCATATCTTCCGCGCGCAATGAAGAATAGCGGTCCATTTTTTTCAGGAATTGGTCCAGACTCAGAAATGGGTACTGGATCACATGTCCCCGCAGGTGAGCCACCTTTCCGGTAACGTCAAAACCCTCATGGACCATCTGTTCGCGGTACTTCATTTTGCGTTTGTGAAAAAACTGGGGCTGCCGGTAATCTGGATACCAGCCGCAATGGCGAACCCAATATTTGAGAAAATGGGATTTTCGGGGAATGAAATATGCGTCTGCATCCGGGCCGTCGGTTAATTTCTTCAAGATCTCTTCCCGCAACTCCGGGGTGACCCGTTCGTCGGCATCGACGCTGAGCACCCAGTTGTTCGTGCAATGCTCAATGGCAATATTTCGCAGCTTGCCGAAGCCGACGAATTCTTGTTGGAAAATTTTGTCGGTGTAGTTTTGACAGATCGGAAGCGTCCGGTCGTTGCTGAAAGAATCCAGAATAACAATTTCATCAGCCCAGGTAACACTCTCAAGACAGTCGCGTATCTTGGCTTCTTCATTGTAGGTCAAAACGTAAACAGACACTTTCTCCCTCTGCATATATCCTCCAGAAAATCCCAAACTTAGAAAATAATTCCTGAAAAACATCCAGAAACCGTGCGAGACGGCGTGCGCCGGCCCTGCCCTCTTTCCGGCGGCAAGCATCTGCTCGGCCTGACATCCTGGATTTCCCCAGTGCTCAATTCTGCCCGCCGCCGGCTTTTGGCATTTTCGAGCGATCCCGGAATATGATATTGATCGGCGTCAGCCTTACTTCGATGAACAATTCACGGGCTATCGTATTCTAATTTTGATAATGAGGCTATACTGTTTTCATCAAACTCAAACGCGCGGAGACCAACATGGAAGGAATGCACCACGAGGGCCTTATCATCAGGCCCCCCAGCGAAGCGGACAGCATATTGCTCCAGGTAACTCTGGGATGTTCCCACAACAAGTGCACATTTTGCGGCGCCTACAAAGACAAGCGCTTCACCATAAAAGACGATTCGATAATCGATGCCGATATTGACTACGCGTCGGAAAACCTCCGGTTTCTTCGCAGGGTTTTTTTGATCGACGGCGACGCCCTGATCATCCCTCAGCCAAGACTCGTAAGAATACTATCGCGGATAAGGGAAAAAATGCCGTGGATTCAGAGGGTCGGGATCTACGCTAACGCCAAGAGTATTTTGCGCAAGACCGGCGAGGAACTCGCAATTTTGCGCGATCTTGGCTTGGGGGTTGCTTATTTCGGCCTGGAGAGCGGGGATGCACAGGTACTCGAGGACGTGAGGAAGGGAAACACCCCGGAACAGATGATCGAGGCTGGACGAAAAATCCGGGCTGCTGGAATGAAACTCTCCGTGATGGTCATCCTTGGGCTCGCCGGCCGGGAAAGATCGCTCGAACATGCGCGGGCAACGGGCAAGGCGCTCTCGGCAATCGATCCCAACTATGTAGGGGTCCTCACACTTATGATCAATCCCGGCACTCCCCTCGCGCCACGGGTGAGAGAGGGCCAATTCGAACTGCTAACGCCCCGCGAAATGCTCGAAGAACTTCGGGAGATGCTTTTTCACACCTGCATGACACGTGGCCTTTTCTTCGCCAACCACGCTTCCAATTACCTGCCGCTCAAGATTAAAATGCCTGCCGATAAGGAGAAGGCCATAGGGTTGCTGGACAATGCATTAAGGGGAGAAACAACCCTCAGGCCTGAATGGATGAGGGGACTCTGACAACCGGAGAAGCAGGGAGCGGGAATAAAAGCAGTTTCTCGCTTCTCGCTTCTCGCTCCTCGCTCCCCCACTCTATTGTTTTAAATCGGAGGGGCGATTGTCACAAGCGCCCGCATGTCCGTTTTGGCCCTCAACCCGTGGGGTTCGGAGATCTCCGAGATCAGGACGTTTCCAGGTTTCGCTGGTAAAACCGTCCCCTCTTTTCCCAGAAACTCCCCCTCCCCTTCCAGTATGGCAATGCTGACCTGGCCTTCGATGTCATGTGAATGGATTGGGAGTTCCTGCCCGGCTTTGAAATTGAAGTTGAGTATCTTGAAGTAAGGTGAATCGTGTACCAGAAAGTTTCTGAAATTGAGGTCTGAAAACCCGTTTTCGAATAATTCAATTCGTTTCATGTCCGGTCCTTTCCTGCGCTTAACAGCCAGTGCCTTTAGCGGCAGCTTTATCATTCTCGTACTGATCCATGGAACAGCAGCCGGAATTATTTATTCCCAGCATACTATTTATCACGGCTGAGGCGCATCCCACGCCAACCCGGACGGAGACGGCCCCTTCCGGGCAATTTTGCGCGCATGCGCCACATTCGATACAGGCGTCCCTGTCGGCAACTTTGGCCTTTCTGTGCGATATTTCAAACACGCCTCGCGGGCAGACGGTCGCGCACATAGCGCATCCGGAGCATGATTCGCTATTCAGTTGAAGAGTGACTACATCTTTGAGATAAACCAACTTGCTCATAAACCCCCTTCAGTGGCCAGTGGTCGGTGGCCAGTCGCCGGAGAAAAGCTTTTTCCGGCCACTGACGACTGCCTTATCTATATGAAGACAGAAGTTATCCATAGCATAGCTCCAAGCACTACCGCCGCAATTTGTGCCGGCACGGCCCACCTCATCTCTTTCTTTACCCCGGAAAGCGAGGTAAAGGTGGAGCACCCCGTAAAATTCATGGCCAGATAAGCAGAGATGGCGGGAATTAACAGCATCCAGGCAGCACTCTCCAGCGTGCTCGCCGCAGGCAGGGCGCTGACGATGTTGCGAAGAACCAGGAAAAGCACCCCGAATGTGATGCCCGGCCACAGTCCTTTAATGGAAAAGGCCCTTCCGGGAAGCCAGGGCAGAAGCAGCGGCGTTACCAGGCAGCCGGCTGCAATTGCCATGAGAAGACCAAGAGCAGTGGCGCCGCCGAACCTGAGGGCGTTGGCGACAAACATGCCCTGCCCGCTGAATCCGCCAAGCAAAAACACCAATGGAAGAACCATCAGAAAATTCTTGAACGCGTGCACAATCTCTACCGGAACAAGCGACAACCGCTCGCCCGTTGTGAATGTCTTCTCCCTCATGCCGGGTCGGGCCTTGAGGCCCGAGTCAATAAAATCGGGAAGGTCCGAGGCCCTGATCGGACCATATGCAACTTTGAACCCGGTAAGCTTTTGTATCTCATGAGCAGATATGCCGGGGGCTCCAAGCTGCGGGACTATGATCTTTCGATGTTTCACTACCCTGGACAGCCCGCAGGACTCGATTCTGCCCGCCAGTTCTTCAGTCCCGAAAGTCCCCTTCCCCGCTGCGCACCAGACGTTTATACCATCCGTATCAAGAACCAGGACCCAGGCATTTCGAGCCGGCAGCGCCTCCCGCAGGAGATCGAAGCTCATTTTGAAGCTGGCTGATATGAGAACCGGCGAATCCGCATCGGGAGCCCCCAAAGCGTAAAGGCCAGGGTCGATCTTGTAGCGCATGCGTCCGATATTCCAGCGAACTTTATAAGCGCCCAGCCTGTCAGTGAAATTGAGCTTTGATTCGACTCGGGGCGCCTTTCCGGCAATGGTTTCGATATAGCCTGAGACAAACGGCTGATTAAGACCAGGAAGGCCCTGCCGGGCCTTTGTGGGCTTGGACGGTCAACACGGAGGCTTTATTGCTTGAAGCGATATCGGCTCCGCAAAACTGTCGGCAGGACTTTCCGCCACCACCGGTTCGGACTTTTCGCTGCAGCATGGTTTCTTTTCGATTTCGCTCAAATCGGTTACCTCTTTCCAGGCTGAAGGGGTTTAGGTACTGCCTCATAGCCTTCAGTCTTTCTTTTGCTTCAGCCTGTTTTTTGCTTCAGCCTGCCCGCTCAATATAGCTTATTGCAACAGAAGTTTCCACGTCTTCGCTCAAATTCGATCTCAGGCTTCGAAGTCCGAATAATTCTGGAATATGCTCCCGGCATCCCTTGACTGTTCAGGTTGAATTATTATCCAAGGCTTTCAGGTCAATTGGTCCTCCGGGAATTTCCATTGCACCTAACCTTTTCGAGCTCTTTTCAAAAGGAGATCAAATGAGAGGCACGAACATCAAACACTGGCTCATGGGATGCCTTATCGTAATCTTTGCCGCATCTTTTGCCGGCGGAACTGAAGGGTTTACACTCATCAGCAAGGATCAGTTGAAAGCAGAACTTTCGAAACCGGATGTGGCCGTAATTGATGTGCGAGCACAGCATGATTGGGATAATGCGCAATGGAAGATACAAGGGGCGCAGCGGCAGTCGGCCGCCGAAACCAAAGATTGGATGGGAAAATATCCGAAAGATAAGACCATCGTCTTATATTGCGCCTGACATAACGAGGCTACCAGCGCCCGTGTGGCGCAACAGCTGGCAACCGCAGGTTTTCAAAAGGTCGAAGTGCTCAAGGGCGGCTGGAATGAATGGCTCATGAGCCAATACCCGGTCGAGAAGAAGTAGAGAAACAGAAGGCGGATGTCTGATGAAGGTTCTTCCGCAAGATCAGCACAACCAGATCCTGGTTTCCAACCTCTCCCCACCCGAATGGATAAATCCCGAGCCTGCCGGCCGCTACAACCTGGTAGTGGTCGGAGCGGGCACGGCCGGCCTGGTCACAGCGGCAGGGGCCGCAGGGCTGGGTGCGAAGGTTGCCCTCGTCGAAAAGCATCTTCTGGGAGGCGACTGCCTCAATTACGGCTGCGTGCCGTCGAAGGCAGTCATCCGTTCGTCTCGTTGCGCCGAGGACATACGCACGGCGGAAAGCTTCGGGGTCAGGGTCCCCGAGCTGATCACCGTCGATTTTCCGGCGGTAATGGAACGGATGCGAAGATTGAGATCAAGGCTCAGCTTCCACGATTCGGCAAATCGCTTCCGGGACCTTGGTGTGGATGTTTTTCTGGGAGAGGCACGGTTCACGGGACGTGATTCACTTGAAACCGGCGGCAAAACGCTCTATTTCAGCAAGGCCGTAATCGCCACAGGAGCACGGGCCGTCGAGCTGCCAATAGAAGGACTGCGGGAAGCGGGCTATCTAACTTGCAGTCATAGGCGGCGGCCCGCTCGGTTGCGAGCTTGCCCAGGCATTTCAAAGACTTGGCTCCAAGGTGACTATCATCCATTCAGGAGATCATCTTCTTGGAAGGGAGGATAGCGATGCGGCAAAGATCGTCGAGGATGCTTTTATCAGAGAAGGCGTTCAACTGATCCTAAGTTCCAGGCCGAAGAGAATCTCGAGGACCGATGAGGGAAAGAAGATCATCTTGTACGGCAAAGGCGGCATGGAGGAGGGCCTCACGGTTGACGAAATATTGCTCGGAGTCGGCCGTGCCCCGAATGTCGAAGGATTGGACCTCGAAACCGCCGGGGTTCGATACGACAGCAAAAACGGGGTCACGGTAAACGACCGCCTTCGGACCACCAATCCAAGAATCTATGCAGCGGGAGACGTCTGCCTTCAGTACAAGTTCACGCACACGGCAGACGCTACTGCGCGAATCGTGATCCAAAACGCTCTTTTCCTCGGACGCAGGAAGCTGAGCACCCTCACCATTCCCTGGACAACTTATACGGACCCGGAAGTCGCCCATGTGGGAATGTATGAAAGCGACGCCAGCCAGAGGGGCATAGAGGTGGATACGTTCGTCAGGCCTTTTAGCGAGGTGGACCGCGCCGTCCTCGACGGAGAAGAGGAAGGCTTTGTCAAAATCCACATGAAGCGAGGGAGCGATAAGATTCTTGGCGCCACGATCGTTGCCAGGCACGCCGGAGAGATGATAAGTGAAATCAGCCTTGCGATGGTAAACGGCCTTGGACTCAAGGCAATAGCCAACGTCATTCACCCCTACCCTACCCAGGCCGAGGCCATAAAACAGATCACCGATATTTATAACCGAACTCGCCTCACTCCTTTCATCAAAAGGATTTTCTCCCTCTGGCTCAAACTTGGGCGAAAGGGCAATTAGGAATTAGGAATGGGCGCTCACTTCGTTCGGCGATCGCTGGTCTCGGGTCGAGAACGATACGACCTATTTTGGCCCTTTGGAACCGTTCATTCCTGATTGCCCTTTTGCCGCTTGTTCATTTCTAATTCCTAATTCCTAATTCCTAATTCCCGATGTTATAATGCCGCACCAATTCTTGATTGGAAAGGCGCCGGGAATGCAAACAGTGATTTTGGCCTGCAACACGATTCGCGACGAACTCGAAAAGGCCGCTTCAGAAACCGCCTGTCCGTATGGTTTCATATGGATCGAATCGGGACTGCACCTGGTAACCGAATCCCTGCGCCGACGATTGCAGGAAGAATTGGACCGGATGAACGGCGCAAGCAGAGTGCTCATGGCATTTGGCTTGTGCGGCAACGCTGTGGCCGGACTGAAGTCCGGAAGCCATCAGTTGGTAATTCCCAGAGCCGATGACTGCATCACACTGCTCCTTGGATCAAGGGAAGACAGGGAGCTTTGCAGCCGGCAGGGGGGGATCTATTTTCTCACGAAGGGATGGCTGGAGGGAGAGGTAAATATCTGGGAGGAGTACCGGACGGTTTTGGCCAAGTTCGGGCCAAAAAAAACGGACATGATCTACAAAAAGATGCTGGCGCATTATAAATTCCTGGGCCTCATAGATACCGGCGCCTATGACCTGCCAGGCCTCGTCCCCCATGTAAGTGAAATCTCCGCCGCTCTCAATTTGGAACTTATCATTCTCAAGGGGACTGACCGTTATCTCAAGCGCCTGCTCTCAGGTCCGTGGGATGAAGATCATTTCATAATCATTCCGCCGTCTACCACGATTGATTTGTCGCATTTGGGTCTTGATTGCGCAATTTGCCGTCCCTCTGTCCAGGTTTAGCTATTTTTGCTATTTTTGCTTTTTTTGCTTTTTTGCTAAGTGTTTGTAAAAGGAGAAGTTTCCTTGCCCACGGTGTGTTTGAACGGCTGCGATTTACCGGTAGAGGCAGCACAGGGAGAAACCCTGCTGTCATGCATCAGACGAAATGGATTCAAAGTTGAGTCTACGTGCGATGGGCAGGGAGTCTGCGGCAAGTGCCGGGTAATCGTCCATGGAGAACTGAGCCCGCCTGACGAAGTGGAACTCGAGCATCTTTCGGGCCAACCCGGCAACATACGTTTGGCGTGCAGGGCAAAAGTAGTCGGGGATCTCACCGTAACTTTAGGCGAAACCTGGACTCAGATCCACTCCGCCCCGGAGTCCAAGTGCCGCACGGTTGCCCTCGACAGTCTCCTCAAACGGGTCACGCTGCCCGACGAAGTCGAAAGCCAACGGCCATACGCCGAAACCCTTCCTTTTAAAATCAGCGATCCTCGCGTTCCGGCAAAAATCGCCGCCCGAGGCGAAAACAGCAACCAGGCATTCGGCATCGTGTTTGGAAACGAACTCCTGGACATTCGCTTCGACCGGACTCCGGTTCTTGGCGCAGCGGTGGACATCGGCACAACAAGCCTTTCGCTCAATTTATTCGATCTTGAAAGCGGGGAATTCCTGGGCAGCAGTTCGGCGCTCAATCCGCAGACCGCCTATGGCGGGGACGTCATCACCCGCATCAACTACTGCCGGGAGAAGGCTGAAGGAGTATCCATTCTCCGGTCGGTATTGATTGGACAACTGGAGTTAATGCTGGACGAAGTATTGGGAAAAGACCGAAACCGGGACCAGGTCCACCTGATGAGCGCTGCCGGCAATACCACGATGCTTCACATCATGGCGGGAGTCAACCCCTTGTCCCTTGCCCGTGCCCCTTTTCGCCCTGTTTTTCTCAAACCCGTCATCCTCGAAGCAGACCGTTGCGGAATCCCCATTTCCCCACTGGGACGGCTTATACTGCTGCCTGGCGCGTCGGCCTATGTAGGGGCCGATATCGTCGGGGGTCTCACCGCAATCGATTACCGGACCTGCTCCGGCTGCACGCTGTTCATTGACATCGGCACCAATGGAGAAATTGTGCTGATCGAAGCGCCCGACCGGTTACTCGGCACATCCTGCGCAATGGGGCCGGCGCTGGAAGGGATGAATATTTCCTGCGGCTGTAGAGCAGTGCCCGGGGCCGTAAATTCAGTTACCCTGGACGCCGGCATGTTGCCCCGATACACTACCATAGGAGATTTGCCTCCGATAGGAATCTGTGGCAGCGGCCTTGTCGATCTTGTCGCCGCACTGGTTACCAGCGGGGTCATCGCTTCAAGCGGGGCATTCAATCCCGATTGCGGCAGGGGCCTCACCGAAAGGCTGCGGGGCGACCGTTATTATCTGACGGACAATGTTTTTCTGAACCAGAGGGATATCCGGCAGGTGCAGTTGGCCAAGAGCGCAGCCATATCGGGGATTCTTACGCTGCTCAGCGAAGCCGGCCGCTCTGTCGCAGAACTCGAGCACATAATTGTGGCCGGCTCTTTCGGCTACCACTTGAATCCTGAAAACCTCAAACGCATCGGATTGCTGCCCGAAGAGTACCCGGGGCGGATCACCTTCGTGGGAAATTCGTCTCTTTCCGGGGCTTCCCTTGCCTTAATCAACCAGGGGATATTGAGGGAGATGGAACACCTGGCCTCGATAATCCAGGTTCAGGAATTGGGGTCACATCCGGCTTTCAGCAAGAATTTCCTTTCCCAACTGAATTTTCCTAATTCCTAATTACAGGTAAGATCCAAGACAAAAACTTGGACAGGATTTACAGGATTTAACAGGATTAATACAAAGATAAAAGCCTTGGACAGGATTTATAGAATGGAAAGGCCGATGGGATGCAGTGGCTAGGCAATGAAAGTCCCACAGACATTGGGTCAGCGGCTTAAAAGTTGTAGTTCTTTCTTTATTTTTAATCCTGTAAATCCTGTTAATCCTGTCTAAATCTTTTCATGGCTCACAGGACAAAGAAGGCACAGCAGCTTAGACGTTGTAGCTTCTTTCTTTATTGTTAATCCTGTAAATTCCTGATTTGGTCTTTTGCGACTTGTTCATTCCTAATTCCTAATTCCTAATTGCTCTTCTGCCGGGTCCTGCTGATAATAGAGCTTCAACTTCTCGTAGAGTTCCGGGTGTTGCCTTTGCAATTGTACCGGCTTTTCGAAGAAACACTCGGTGGCGACAGCAAAAAATTCCGCTGGATTGGTAGCGCCGTATTCATCCAGTACCGTGGGGCGGCCCTCTTCTGCGTCCTTTTGCAACTTTGCGTAGTCCTTTTCCAATATCCTCGCCCAGGCTACATACATCGATCTGCGGGGCAGAGGTGGGGCCCCGTTTGCCCGGCCATCTTCGGAGTCCAGTTGATGAGCGAATTCGTGCAGCACCACATTGTGCCCATCATGAACATCCCCGGCATTGGCTAGAACATCATCCCAGGATAAAATCAAAGCGCCACGCTTCCAGGACTCACCGAGATGCACTTGCTCTGTTTCGCCATAGTAACCAGGGGCAAATTCCACATATCCCCTGGCTATGAATGCGCCGGGATAGACAAGAATCGAGTAGAGCCCGGGATAATAATCGGTTTGTCGATGCAGCAGGAGAATACAGGCCTGGGCAGCTATGGTGATTTTGATATCGTCGGTCAGTTCCAGTCCTCCACAACCTTCAAAATTTTTTTCGGCGAGGAAAACAAGAATATGCCCCTGGAGCTCTTTTTGGTCCGGTTCGGGCAACCGGTGGTAGATGGGCACATTCTTTTCGATGATTTCGAGCCAGACAGGCGGGAAGGACTGGTTTCGAAGTTTTTCCCGCCGCCGCTTTTTGAAACCAAACATATTGACTGCAACCTCCGCCGTTATGATCTTCCCATAAGCATCCGGATTAGTTTAATCATCTTTCTCTTTTTTTAACCACATAGATTTCCTTAAAGGAGGCAAGGCCATGACGAAAGATTTCCCGAAATGGTACGGCAAAGTGCGGCAACAGTATCGGGAGAGCTTTGAGGCCCTGGAAAACCTAGGTGAAACAATCAGAAAACAGGGGCCGCTCGATGAGAAAACATCCCATTTGATTCAATTGGCGGCGGCGGCGGCGATTCGTTCCGAGGGTTCGGTCCACAGCCATGCCAGGAGGGCGATAACGGCGGGGGCAACACCCGAAGAGATCTGCCACACGATCATGCTGCTTACCAGCACCATTGGGTTTCCAACCACCTCCGCAGCTTTGAGCTGGGTTCATGACCTCTTAGAGGAGAAGAAATAATTTCCGTTTCACCTTCCTGCTGACAGTGAAACAGCAGGTTGCCGAAAAATACTTCCAGCATTCCTCGCTCGGAAAGCCCTTCCAGTTGATTGTCGGGGCGCAATTTGATATCAATTTGCGTTCAAGAGCGGGCGGGGATAAACCCCGCCCCTTCTACGGCGCCGTCGCGCGGTCCTTTCGTAGGGGAGGGCTTTACGCCCTCCCGAGGCACTCGATTAGAATGCAAAATTGGTATAATTTGGTTTATTGCCTTCCTGGTCTGAGTTTTAAATTCAGAGAGCTTATTATATGAGCGGATTCAACAGGTTTTACAATTTCTCGCTTAGGTCCTCTTCAATTAGCATTGGTGACCGTTGTTGGTTCGCCCATTTTAAGGTTGATGGTGACTTTTCACAGTTGTTTCCCTTTATTCAATCAACGGCAACCGATGTAGTCCACTATGAACTTCCAGAATATATTCAGTTTCGACTGGACGATATCATATGTGCTCTTTACCCTCCCGATATTGTGGTATCAAGGCTTTTCTATGGAAGAGAACACGCCCTTGGATTTGCACAGAGGCTAATCGATTATCTTAACGAATTAGAAGTCAATAAATCTCAAATTAAACCAGATTTTAAGAAATTATGTCGCCTTCATGTCCCGGAAATATTGCATTTTCTTCCAATGACCAACTGCGGAGAGTGTGGCTTTCGAACTTGCATGGCATTTGCGGGGGCTTTAAGCCGCGGAAAAGCCAAACTTATTATGTGTACGCATTTTCCAGAACCGGTCGCCGCTAAGATAATTTATATTATTAACGACCAAAACTCGGGAAAGATCAGAAATATTGAGGTTGATTCGGCTTTAGCCGGCGTTATGATCTCAAAGCCTAATGATGATCAAAGTGTCACTCAACCGCAGTTGGATTTCAAAAAAGGGACGAAACGTTCAACGGGTTTAATGGGGAATCGGGATGGTATTATTTTCAAGATTTCAGGTCGCGAAGCTGAGGTGCTCCGTCTTATAACCGAAGGGTTTACAAACAAAGAGATTGCTCAAATATTGAAGGTTAGCCACAATACCGTAAAAAGCCATGTCGTGCACATTTTTAATAAACTGGGTGTAGATGATCGAACCCAAGCCGCTGTTTGGGCGGCTCAAAACGAACTGATTTAGATCGAGAAAGCCTTAAGCACGGCTCTTTATGGTTTTAAAAAAATTGATAAAATTTTCAATTGTCACCCATTTGGGTGATTTTTTTAAATGTGTCATTTTGTAATCTGCTCTCGGATTAACCATATTGACATACATTAATCAGAGGAGGTTCAAGATGGCGCGTATAGGAATCATAACCTGTTCAAACTGTGCACAGGAAACCAATTGTTCCTCGGTTGTCTGCTTAGCGGACATGCGCAAGCGCAGGGGTTTTTTTGATTGCTACCCCAAAGAAGAGTCTGTTGATTTGGTGGGATTTGATCTTTCCCCGAAAAAGTGGACAGGAGGTTAAGCACCTTGTTATGAAGAAATCATTATGG
>OMOE01000056.1:0-8210 GCA_900290365.1 Syntrophobacter sp. SbD1
CCGGGTGGGCAGAACTAATTTAAGGCTAGAAAGTGTTGACAACAATAAACCAGGCACAGAGGACACAGAGAAAAGCTTTGTGGGAGTGGGATTTACAGGATTAACACGCGTTTAACTGCGGCCCTGCCGCCTCCGTGCCCTCTGTGTCTCTGTGGTGAGATAGTGTTTGTTTTTTGTCTTTAGAAGGAGTCAACAAGGTGGCGTCGACCCCTGTCGCAGGGAATCTTACGGCGGACATTGACACAGCGGTTGTGGATATCTGCGCCAGGGCCCCGCAGATGCGAGAGATTGTCGAAGCTTTCGCTATGCTCGCCCGCGAGCGGCTGCGTATTGGGATCGATACTGAGGACTGGCCGGGTGTAAAGGATTTCGACGCGGAGGCCTTCGCCGCGGGCGAGCCGCTTCTGGCCGGCCGTGAATTCTCCGGCTTGCTCAGAGGCTTTATCGACGCGGCGGAAAAACTCCTTCCAGTGATCGGGAGGGCATTCCCCCATATCGCGCTTTACGCGTCCGGCCTGCGGTCAGCATTGGCGGCCCGGCCGGACCTCGGTTTGCAAATCCTGGAGGCCGCCCTGACCGATGACGAGCAATCGCTTCAACCGGCTGCGCAGGCGGCCGGTATTCCAATCGGGACCTTTTCCTTTCTCGTCTTCGAGGTCCTGAAAAGCTGTCTTCGCCTTGCCGTCGAACGCCTGGCGCACCTTGCCGACGACAATCTGTGGTGCAAAGGCCGGTGCCCCGTGTGCGGCGCCGGACCCGACTTCGGCTTACTCAAAGAAAAACGCGATCCTTCGGAATTTCTCGTTTCCAAGTCGGGCCGGCTGTGGCTCCATTGCTCGCTATGCGGCCACGTCTGGCGGTTTGTCCGGCTGGTTTGCCCTTCCTGCGGCGAAACCGACCACGAGCAACTCGATGTGTTCACGGCCGTGGGGCGGGAACGGGAGCGCATTCACGCATGCCGCGCATGCCTCCGTTACCTGCTGGTGATCGACCTGGTGGATAGCCGCGAGAAGCTTAACCCGGAATTGACCCCTCTCATGCTCATCCCCCTTGATCTCCTGGCCAGGGAAAAGGGTTATCTGCCTCTCGCCAAAACCCCCTGGGGTGGTTTCTCCTGAACCTGGCGGCGGCCCGCCGCAGCTGGCTAGCCCGGGACCTGCGAGGGAGGATGTCTGAAATCCCTTGTCTTTTTAAGGAGCTACGGAAACTTACGCTGCTCTCGGTTGCACGGTGCGGTCAATCTGTTCTCCGGTCTTTGCTTCAGCCTTCCTTATCTCGTAGGCAATTTGCAGGTTCATCCAGAACTCAGGAGTTGTGCTGAAGTACCTCGCGAGGCGCAATGCGGTATTAGCTGTTTTGGCACGTTGTTCTTTGATGATACCGGTAATACGGTTCGCCGGAACTCCCAAAGCACTGGCCAGAGCATTGGCGGAAAGGCTAAGTTCAGCCAGTTCTTCACGTAAGATTTCCACGGGGTGGATAGGACGCATAGCGTTTTTCATCGCCGTTCTTTCCTCAGTGATAATCCGTGAAAATGGGCATAACCGAATCGCCAGGGGAGCTTCAGTAACCGCACAATCCCGGGAAAAATGAAAGAGGGTTGGCATGCAACACGCCAACCCTCTTGCTTGAAACTTTAACCAATTGAAGATACTTACCTTTTTATGGAGCTGGTCGGCTTCGAACCGACTACCTCTTGAATGCCATTCAAGCGCTCTCCCAACTGAGCTACAGCCCCGCAACAGCTGCCAGGTCAGCCTGGCAGCAATCGTTGATGTGTACCCAATTTATGATGAGCTGTCAAGGGTGATTCCGGCTGAGGAAAAGGCAAAAAATAAAAAGTCAAAAAAGGAGTTAAAGCCCTCCACCACGAAAGAACCGCGTGACGGCGCCGCAGGGGCGGATTGATTATTCTTGCCGCCACCGGAGGCGGCGGCATTCCTGGCTGCGGTCCCACCGCCCGCCGCCGAAGGTTTGAGTGGAGAACATGGCCGGCGGTCCCGCCGTCCGCCGTCCTTTTTCTTTGCGCCCCCAATCTTCGCATTTCGCTTGACACCCGGCAAAGCGCCTGATTAGAATCCAACTAAGCCGGAGTGGTGGAACTGGTAGACGCGCTGGACTCAAAATCCAGTATCCGCAAGGATGTGAGAGTTCGATTCTCTCCTCCGGCATTCACTTTGCGGGCTTTGCCCGTTTTTTCATTTGGGGCAATTTAGCCTGTACTGCCGGTAAGGATGGAAGCCAGGTTGAGATTTGTTACCTTTGTGGTAACCTGGAGTGCGGCCTGAAACGCCGTTTGCACCGCCTGCAGTTTGGTGGTTGCCGCGGCCATGTCCGTATCCTGCAGGTTTGAGAGTTGACCCTTGTCATTTGTCTGGAAAACATTGAGTGCCGATTGCTGGGTGGTGAGTTCGGACAGCCTGGCCCCTTCTACCTCTGATTGATTGTTCACATTGTTGAATGCATCGCCCAGTGTGGTGATACTGTTGCTTATCGCAGCCGAATCTCCTGACTGTATAGCCTGCCCGAGTCCCTGGATTTCACTCAGCACGTTCAGGGTGCTCCCTCCGCTTGAATATGTAAAAATATCGTCGCCAGTAATATTTATTGCCGAAGTGCTGCCGCTGGAACCATTGTTAAGGCTGGTCCTCACGTTTATGCTGCCTGTACAGAGGGGATTCAAGGTGACGGCCCCGGTCGAGCTGTCGACAGAGAAAGGCGATGTACCGGTAGCTGCACCTGCGAAGATATACTGGCCGTTGTATTGAGTGTTGCCCAGGTTTAACGCCTGTTGCAGAATGCCGTTAACTTCGGTGACATATGCGGCGCTCTCAGTCGTTCCAGACGCGCTGCTGGCTGAAATGGCCACCTGTTTGGCCTGGCTGACCAGGCTCGAAAGCTGGCTCAAAGCCGAGCTTGTGGCCTGTTCCCAGCCGGTGGCGAAACTGATGTTGCTCTGAATTGAGGTATATTCCCGCAAACCTTGCTGGGTATTCATTGCCTGCGCCCATGAGTAGGGGTCGTCGGAGGGGGCGGACATCTGCTGGCCCGAGGAGATCTGCTGCGAGAGTTGAGTAATCTGTTCCTGCTGATTATTCAATGTCAGCAGACTTTGAGCGTCCTGCATGTTGAGAGTGATCCTCATATGTTTCTCCGTCTGTTACGACGCCGCCGGCACCATTGAAATTGCAGTGCTCATGAGGCCTGAAACCGTTTCGACCACCTTGGCCGCAGCCTGGTAAACCTGCTGGTACTGGATAACGTTGACCATTTCCTGGTCCATCGAAACTCCTGAATAGGACTGCTGCTGGTTCTGCAACTGGGTCAGGAGCGACTGATTGAAGCTGGCGTTGGTGTTGGCCTCCTGAACCGCGTTGCCGATTCCTTGTTGAATGTTGCTCAAGTATCCCTGCAAAGTGGCCGTGGTCCCATCAGAAAAGGTCGATTGCGTCCCCTGAAGATTGGCGATATTGACGGCGATGGGGCCTTCGTTGGCAGTCGTATGGCCGTTAAGGAAGGTAGTGGAGGCCGTGATGGTTGAGGCTTCCTGACCTGCTGTGGCTGAGAAAACGCCCGTCCCTCCATTTGCGGTTTGAAGAGCGTTGACCTGCGAGACCAGCGAGGAGGTGAAGGTATTAAGCTGGGTGATGTAACCGTTGAGGTCCGTCTGGGCTTGCAGGAGACCTCCGAGCTGCCCGCCCGTTATCGTCGAAGCGGTCGAGATGTGTGTGCCAGTTTCGCCGGAAACAATCGTGGTCGGCCCGCTCGACTCAGCGGTGGTAACGGTGACCATTCCATTAGAGCCCGTGGAGAAACTCACAGGAATTAGTTGTGAGAGGTTGTCCATCGCTTCATATCTTTGGTCTGTCAAAGCGTTTGCCTGGCCGGTGGTGTTGCCGCCGGTTTGGGCAATTGCCGTATTGAGCTGGGCAATCTGGTCGATCAGCGAATTGGCCTGGCTGACAGTATCATTAATCTGGCCGGGAAGAGCGCTAGATGCCTGATTCAACTGCGTGCAGGAGGATTGTATGGCAGAGGCCAGGTTTTGCGCCGCCTCGTAGACCCCCGTCTGTTCGCTTAGACCCGAAGGATTTTGGGACAATGTGTCCCAGGAATCAAAAAAGGACCCAAGGGCCTGGGAGATCCCGTCGCTGCCGGAATCGGCCACAGAGGACTGGATAGATTGGAGCTGTGAAGCTAGGCTTGTGTACTGCGAATTGGCCGATGTCGCGCTCAAGACCTGCCCGTCGAGATACTGGTCCCGCATCTGAGTAATAGCCGTGATGGATGCTCCGGTGCCGACCCAGCCCCCCGGAGTCTGATACGGCTGATTATCCTGCTGCACCGCGACCTGGCGCGAATACCATGTGTTATTGGCATTTGAGATGTTGTTCGAAGAGGTCTGCAGCTCAATCTGCGTATTGAGAAGGGTCTGCTCTGCGGTATTTAGTGTAAGCGCAAGTCCACCCATTTTTTAAACCTCTCGACTGAATGCTGCTCCCCTCGGGGAGGACGGCATCCGCCTGGATGCCTTACCGGTCGGGCCGTAGCTTGGGGGCATAAAGATCCCCATAAGGTCCTGCCAGTAAGAAAGAGACTTTTCGATAAATACTCCGTTGGATGTGTTCAACTTGTTTATCTCACCCATCAGGGCCTTAAAAGTGTCGGAAGCCGCAAAATTATTCGCCCCCGATTCCCTGACCGATTCGAGTTTCCATTCCAGTTCGTTGACGATGTACTCTTTTTTCGGAACGAGCGCCAGGAGTTCGGCCCCTGCAAACCGCTTGAGGATACGGGATTCCTCCTGGAGAATTTCGAGCAAATCCAGAGCGCTCGAGAGGCATTCGGAACAAAAAGGACTGCTCGAATCCGGCAACGCGCCGGGATTTTGAATGGTTTCAAAAACTGCAGTGCCTGATCCCATGTGATTGCTCCCTCACTGATACCGGCTGCCGGACGGGTTAAACTCATCGCATTTCCGGCGCCCGACACCTGGTATATAATTATCAATCGGTTGAATCCGTCGTTTTCTTTAGGGGATTTTTAAGAAGCTGCTCAAGCTTTGAGTAGAGCATATTCCCAATCCCCAGTGTGGAAGAGCCGCTAATTTCTTTGGATACCTGCTCGGACAGCATGTCATCGTACATTTCCTTTGCGCTGTCGTGTTCCTCTCCCCACGAAACTCCGTTGCGCATGGTTTTCATCATATATGAAACCATTACCGATTCGAATTGCCGGCAACTGTCCTTGAGCCGTTTTTTCTGAACTTCCAAATCACCGGAAGAATCCGTGTGAAGCACCTGTTTAATCCTGGTTTCCATTATGTCACCATTGGNNAGCCGCCTTTATTGCCTGCAGGATGTTAATGAGGTCCCTGGGGGTTGCGCCTATCGAATTGAGCCCTTCTATCACCTGCCCTATAGTGGTGGCGCTTCCTCCGACCACCGCAAGATGAGCTTTGCTTTCCTGTACCTTGAGGCTGGTCCGAGGCACAACCTTGGTGGTGCCTTGACTGAAGGGAAGCGGCTGGGAGACGGTGGGTTTTTCGGTTATCTGAACTGTCAGGCTTCCATGAGCAACGGCAACGGGCGCTATCCGGACATGTTCACCAATGACAATAGTCCCTGTCCTTTCATTGATGACGACCTTTGCGATCATTTCGGCCTGCACTTCCAGGTTTTCCACCTTGGTGATCAGGTCCACCATATCAGTGCGCTGCGAGGGCGGCACTTCGATCCTGACCGTACCGGCATCCACCGCGTGGGCATTGACCTCGGGAATCGCACTGCATATTGCTGCCGCTGTCTTATGGGCGGTTGTAAAGTCGGGCGTCTTCAAAATGAGGTCAAGCGCAGGCAGTCCGGAATACTGAACAGGAAGCTCTTTTTCGACCGTTGCGCCGCCGCTTATGAATCCGACGGTCGGATGGTTTTTCTGAACACTGCTTCCGCTTGCCCCCGATACCGAGAAACCTCCGGTTGAGATTGGTCCCTGAGCCATCGCGTAAATTTTTCCGTCCGGCCCCTTGAGCGGGGTCATGAGAAGAGTTCCGCCCTCGACGCTCTTGGCATCGCCAATCGAGGAAGCTTGGATATCTATCTTCGATCCGGTCCGCGAAAAGGCGGGCAGTTTGGCGGTGACCATAACTGCCGCCACATTCTTGACCGTGATCGTGGCCGGATCGACGGTGATGCCCTGGTTTTCGAGCATGTTGGCCAGGGTGTTTACCGTGAAGATCGCGTTGGTGCTGTTGTCGCCTGTGTTGTTGAGGCCCACGACGAGTCCATAGCCCAGGAGGTCATTGGAGCGGCTGCCCAGGAAATAGGCCATGTCCTTTAATCTCGCCGGGCGGGCGGTCCCGGCCGAAAACATGAACGTCAAAATCATGACGATACAAGTTGTGGAGAAACGGCCCTTGCTTTTCATGCGCACCCACCGGTTTCAGAAAGGAGAAATTAAGTCCCAAACCTGCCCCAGCCAACCAGGTTTTTGCTGCTGAGCGACCGGGCCTTTCCCGAGCAGGAAGATCTTGGCTTCCGACACGTTCTGGGAAAGGACCGAATTGTTGCGGTTGATGTCAACCGGACGCACCACCCCTTCAAGAACGATCTGCTGGAGTTCGTCATTAACCTTTGTCCATCGTGAGCCTCGAATAAGAAGATTCCCACTGGGCAAAACATCGATGACTGTTGCTGTCATATATGCCGCCATGGAATCGGACTGGGTGGTGGTGCCGGCTCCGGTAAACGCACTGTTGAATGCGCCGTTATAGGGACCGAAAGAGAACATTCCCTTGGGACTGGCGACTCCCCCTCCCCCCGATCCGACGCCTACTCCCCCGAAGGTCAGGTTGCCCGACGCGGTCTTGGCCTTACTGGTCGTAGTAGTAGAAGCTTTGGAACCCGACGAGACTTCGCTGACGGTTATGGTGATGATGTCTCCGATCTTCGTGGCCTTGATGTCGGCAAAGACCGATCCGCTGTTTGCGGCCCACAGGGAGCCGGTCGGGGCAACGGATAAGGGAGGAGGTCCGGCTTCCGGCAAGGGAATGGGTGTCGAGCTTGAGATCTGCTTGGGAGGACTAAATGAGGGGGGCACACCGTCTTTCGATTGGCCCCCGGCACAGCCGGAAAGGACCAGGACCAGCATTACGGCTGAGGCGAACATCCGCTGCGGAATCGCTAGCCTTTGGGCCCGCCCCTTATTGGGCGCCGACGGCCCACCCGAGCTCTCAACTGGTTCGGGCAGTTTTGCCGGCGGTCCCTCGGCGCACCGGACTATTATATATTTGGTTCCGAGATCTCTATTGTTTCGCATTCTCGCTCCGTCACTTCAATCGCAGGCTTTTATCGCAGGCAAGTTGGTTCAGCCTGGGAAACCCCCTTCCACCTTCGGCAGAGGGGGGAGAACTGATTTAATGCACGGTCATAACGGTCTGCGCATCCACGACTTTACAATAAATCGTCTTCTTCGATGAGACGTTGGTCACAGCAAGCGTATCTCCGACCCCTGCATCGGCGTTGGCCTGCCCTTTTGCGGTCACCGACAGGCCCGGCAGCTCATAGACTATTTTGACTGGATCGCCCCGCTTGAGCACCAGCGGCTTATCGAGGTCTTTGAGTTCCAATGGCTGATGCACACCTATATTGCGCAGGACCCGCCGGTTTTCAATCTGGTCCTGACGGGTGGCGAAACGGTCGGCATTATCGGTAAGGTTTATTCTGTGCACTTCAAGATCGGACATTGTAATCATTTCGTTTGGCTTGAGCGGCCGCGAGGCCTCATACACGTTTCCGAAAACCTCGACCTTGCCGACAACGCCCAAGGTGCGCACCTTATCTCCATTTACCCACAGATCGACAGTCAGGGTTACGTTGCCGATGAAACGCTCCTTAGCCGAAGATTGCGTGATCTCATAGGTCATTTTGCCGGTCGGAATGCTTGGGATGCCGGAAAATCGAACTCTTTGAATGTTTATGTCCTCTTGCTTCCAGGGGGAGTTTTCGAAAACGAACTTTTTGAAAATCTCTTCGATCCACTCCTGCGTAATCCGGGTCGATTCCCGCCTGATTATTATTTTTTCAGGGATATCGAAAATCACGCTGGAAGAATCTATCCCGTATGAGCCAAACAGCTTGACCAGGTAAGCCTTGAGCTGGCCGGGGTCGATGAACTTTTCAGACCCTGCCGGTGGAGCGTCCCCGATATTG
>OMOE01000056.1:8220-13229 GCA_900290365.1 Syntrophobacter sp. SbD1
GCCGGGGTCGATGAACTTTTCAGACCCTGCCGGTGGAGCGTCCCCGATATTGAGCCCTTCCATAATCGATTTCCACTCGCTGCTCAGCATTTCCTGGTCGCAGATTTCGAGAAGCGATACATCTTTCTGCTGCACCGTGATGTTGGGCAAAATCCGTATCTGGCCGATCTGCCCTGGAGCGCCCCATGCGGAATCGACGCGGGAGATTCCCGGCATGACCATGCCCAGGAAAAGGAGTGCGGCAATGCAGGAGCGGGCCATGTCTGAGATTGTAAGCGAAGCCGTTACCGAACGCATTTTCAATTTCCTCCCTGCAGATGCCGGATATTCGGGTGTCCAAAAGAGGCGGGGGCTTTTTTACTTCCTGCGCCTCGCTCCCTGTTTTTTACCGTACGACGTTGTTGGCCATCTGCAACATTTCGTCAGCCGATTTAATGACTTTGGAATTCGCTTCATAAGTTCGCTGACTCAGGATCATATTGACCATTTCATCAACCACGTTGATGTTTGATGATTCCAGGAAGCCCTCGAGAATCGTTCCCATACCCTCGGGTCCTCCGGGCAGAGCATTGCTGACTTCACCTGAAGCCTGTGTCGGAATGAAATAGTTTTGGCCCACGGACTGGAGTCCGGCAGGGTTGGGAAAATTGTAAAGTTGTATTTGTGAAGTTTGCAACACTTTGCCGGTAGCGTCTGAGGCAGTAAATACACCTGAAGCATCGACACTAAGTGTGACGGCCGTTTTCGGTACCTGAATGGACGGCTGCAACTGGTATCCGCTAGCGTCGACCACGTTTCCATTCTGGTCAACCTTAAAGCTGCCGTTGCGCGTATAAGCTTGCTGGGAGCCGCGAAGGATCTGGAAAAAGCCGTTGCCCTGTACTGCCAGGTCAAGAGGGTTGTCGGTTTCGGTGAAACTCCCCTGCTGGAAAAGCTTGTCCACTGATGTCGTTTTGGTCCCCGTACCTATCTGGATGCCCGTTGGGATTGTTGTGCCTGCGCTGGTCTGCGCTCCGGCAGCGACAGTGTTCTCATACATCATGTCCTCGAAATTAGCGCGACTGCGCTTAAAGCCCACCGTATTAGCGTTCGCGAGGTTGTTGGCAATGACATCCATGTTGGTCTGCTGGGCAGCCATTCCAGAGGCCGCTGTCCATAGGCTTTTCATAGTCATATCCGTCTCCTTTTATGGGTGGCGAGTCCGGGTGGCCGGAGGGTCGATACCCGGATACCTGTTTTCGCTTTCAGCTTCCGTCACCCGGATGTCTTTAAAATGAGCTGAGAGTCCAGGTTGCCGCTACTTGAAATTGTTTTCTGATAACTTTCGAAATTTCTCTCCGTTTGAACCATCTTGGCCATTTCTTCGACCGGATTGAAGTTTGCACCCTCGAGGGCCCCCTGGCGAACGACGCAGTTTGTGGCTGCTTCAGGCTGGGTCTCACTGTCCTTAGGCTCGAAATATCCGTTCTGCGCCTTTTGCAAGCTGTCGGGTGGGAACTGGACAATGGCGAGTTGGTCGATCGAATTCTTTCCGTCAAAAACTTGACCAGTTTCAGATATACTAAGATTGGCCGTATTCTCTAAGGTTATCGGCCCATTCTTTCCGAGAACCGGCCAGCCGTCCTGGGTGACCAGTTGTTTCGAGCTGTTCGCCGTCAGGTTTCCTGCCCGTGTATAGAGAGTCCCCTGGTCGGTTTGAACACTGAGAAAGCCATCTCCCGAAATAGCCACATCGAGCTTATTGCCGGTATCATGGATTGGCCCCTGTGCCATGTTCGTATAGGAAACCTCGCCCAGAACATCGCTGAAATGCAGGCTGTCCTTTTTAAATCCTGGACTGTTGGAATTCGCGATGTTATTGGCTATAATGTCTAAACGCTTTTGCTCATCCAAAGAGCCGAGTGTCGCAAAATAGGAATCAAGCTTCATAGGACCACTCCTTTTGGCCATTTGTGATGCAATGAAAGTGCCAGCGGAACAGTTGCTTAAGATCAGGGCGATCACTCACATTTCAGGTGCCGAATTGCCCGGGACACGGAAAATTTTTCCGGAAAATACCAACCTGAATGGCTATTTTCTGACAGAAGGGTATTCGAGACGGGAAGGACCCTGATTGCAGGGCGCCGATTTCCGTCTTGCGGCGGACAGGGAATGGATGCGGACCGGCATAACCGGGAAAGAGTGCTGGTATATGCGGACCCTTTCCAATTTAGCAGTGAGTAACTAATTTAACTTGGGTAGGCTTGAGTTGAAGCTTCAGGGGACGAGGTTTTTCAATTCGGCCCGGCACCAGCCCTTCTAAAGGAGAAAAGAGGCGATATGAATATTTACGTTGGGAATCTGTCCGGAAAGACCACCGAGCAAGAATTGCGAGAAGCTTTTGAAGCCTTTGGTGAAGTCGACACAGCAAAGATCATCAAAGACAACATCACCGGGAGGTCCCGAGGTTTCGGCTTCGTCGAGATGCCAAACCAGGATCAGGCCCAGACCGCAATAACGGAGATGAACGGCAAGGAACTGGAAGGGTCCGCTCTTACAGTCAATGAAGCCAAACCACGTGAAAATCGTAGTGGCGGCGGCGGCAGATCATTTGGCGGTGGAGGCAGGCCGGGCGGCGGCGGCGGTTACGGCGGCGGCGGCGGCAGGGACCGGCGCGGCGGATCGGGTGGAGGAAGACCCGGTGGCGGCGGTGGTGGTGGCGGTGGCGGGCGACGCTCGTACTAATGCAAACTCAGGGATTGCGATTGAGGAATTCAGGGATTAGAGTCCCAAATTCCTCAATTTCTAAAACTTCATTCAGGGATTGAAACCAATTTCTGAATTCCTGGACTTGTGGCGGCCGGGATTTTTCCCTCAAGGGTTTCCACCAGTTCCCTCATAACGGGCTTTTCCCGGCAGTGTCCGGGGATCAGCTCGTAGGGTATAGCCTTGAGATCCAATTTCACCTGTCTATCATTTCCTGTAGGCCATCGCGAGTCGCCTTCTAAGAAGCTATTTTATGCAGGTTCAGGATCAGTTCGATTTCTCCCACCGGCCTTTTGAGGTTTTTGGCTATTTCAGATGAACTCAAGCCTTTTCTGGCCAGACCAACCACCCTCTGCTGGTCTGCGCCCTGCGAGCGCTGAGCGGGGTTCGCAGGCTGCTGAATCGTGGCTTTGTCGACATCCAATCTGGAAAGCTGCTCGAGCCGGGTGCACAGGGCCTGTGATTCCTGGACGCGCTGGTCAAGCTTGGCTGTAATTTGCTGGAGCAGTTCCTGTCTTTTTTCAAGATTGAATTCAAACTTTTTGGATATTTCCCCTGTTTCCTCAACTATCTTTTCAAATGACTTCATTACGGCTTCGTCTTTTTTCGAGATGCGAGGCTTTTTCAAGGTCAGGATCATCACAAGCAAGCCAAGCATTATAACGTCCACGCCGATCTGGAGCATGCTGTTGAAGGAAACATGCGTTTCAAAGAGCTTCGAGATGAATTCCATAGTGTCCCCGTTAGATAGCGGCCAGTGAATGTTAATTTATAGATTTTCAACCTGAGTCAGGGCGATTTTGTCAGGGCAACTTTGCGGCAGCTTCACTCTCAGGAAATCGACAAGCTCTTTCTCCACAACGGAATGCCAGCATTGTACCGAGTTTCCGGACGGGTTCTGTTTTAGCAGGAAAGCGTAAACTGCATCACGCAAGGCCACCTTCTGTTCCTTGAAGCTCTGGTAGCGCATCGGAGACTGGTACCCTACCTCCATTCTCATGGCGGTAACCATCTTTTGGCCTTCAACCTCATAGACGAGTAGAAAATCAAGCATCTCCCGGTAGTCGGGCTGCGGGATTGGGCGCATTATGGCGGTCACTGGTTCGAGTTTTTGCACAGTGTCTGTGAACGACCAGATGTGGGTCTTGAATTTGATAAAAAGGAACCCGGCAGCCGTCACAAACAGGCAAAATGCGATAGAGAGCAGGAGAAAAATTCTGAAACGGGTCATCTTCCGGCCCGAAGCCGTATCGCCGGAACGAGTACCATCCTCGCCGGCGGAGGTCGATTCTTTCAGCTCTTCCCTATCCTGAAACTCAGAGATATCTCTTCGGACCCCGGAGCTGTCCTCGATTTTCTCTGCAAGTTTATCCTCCGCCTTGTCATCCAGCTTTTTCCGTTTGAATCCCATCTGCCGGCCTTCCCTGCGGGTTATGGTGGTTATTTAATCATGGAGGCCTGATGGAGATGATGGGTTTTGAGCTGAAGCGGCCTGCATTCGGTCTCCACATATTCGGGCAGATCGTCAGCTTTGAGTCTTTTGGACAGTTTTGTTTTAAGCTTCAACATGGCCTTGGTATGAATCTGTGAGATTCTCGACTCCGTATACCCCAGGGTCGCTCCTATTTCCTTCATGGTCAGCTCTTCATAATAATAGAGCGACAGGACCAGCTGCTCTTTTTCGGCAAGACCGGTAATTGCTTCAGCAAGATGAGTGCGGATTTCTTTCCTGTAGGCGGAATCGAAAAGCTCCTCTGAACCAGAGGAGAGCATATATGATTCCCTGTTTTCACGCACTACGTCATGAATGTTCTCAGGTAAAAAAGAGATGCCTTTTATTTCATCGAGGATCTTGTGAAACTGATCCATATCCATCTCGAGTTCAAGTGCAATCTCCTCTTCAGTGGGATCACGCCCTAACCTCTGTTCCAGGTTCGCGCAGGCTTTCTCGAGAACACTGCTCTTCTGCCGCAGGGACCTCGGCACCCAGTCCATGGAACGGATCTCATCGAGCATGGCCCCTTTTATGCGGATTTTCGCATAATACTCGAATGGAATGCCCTGGCTGGAGTCGTATTTCTCGATCGCGTCGATCAACCCGAGGACCCCGGCGCTTATGAGGTCATCAACGGAGATATGGTCGGGCAACCGCGAAATGAGTCTGAAAGCGATGTACTTGACAAGGTCGCTGTGTTCCATAACAGCCTTGTCCCTTTCGCTCTGGGCTGCAAGCGAATCTGCCCCCTGGTTGCCATAAGTATGCT
>OMOE01000072.1:0-295 GCA_900290365.1 Syntrophobacter sp. SbD1
GGAACGACTCGGCGGTGATTTTCTGATCAGCACGACACCGCTTCGAGATGAGCAAGGAGTCTTGATTGGCACCGTGCATGTCGCCCGTGATATCACCGAGCGCAAACAGATGGAGGAAGAGTTACTCAAGTCCCGAGACGAACTGGAATTGCGCGTTCAAGAGCGAACCGCCGAGCTAAAGAGCTATATGGCAAAGCTCGAACAAAGCAACCAGGCGCTTCAGGATTTTGCATCCATTGCCGCCCACGACATGAAAGAACCTCTTCGCAAAGTCATCTCTTTTGGCAATATGCTC
>OMOE01000072.1:302-13135 GCA_900290365.1 Syntrophobacter sp. SbD1
TCCATTGCCGCCCACGACATGAAAGAACCTCTTCGCAAAGTCATCTCTTTTGGCAATATGCTCAGGCTGGAAAGTGGTGAGTCGTTGGGGCAATCCGGAAACGATTATCTGCACAGAATGATCCACGCAACGGAGCGGATGCAGTCCCTTCTGACCGGACTTCTCGATTACTCACGAGTTGCCACCTCAGCAGAGCCATTCAAGGAGGTTGATCTGTCCGATCTGATCGGCGAAGTTGTTGCGGACCAGGAAGAAAGAATCGAAAACACAGGCGGTGAAGTTCATGTTGGGAGCCTTCCGGTAATTTCAGCAGACCCCACACAAATGCGGCAGCTTTTTCAAAACCTCATTGGTAATGCGCTTAAATTCCAAAAACCGGGTGAGAAGCCGATGGTTCAAGTGCGCTCCGTATCCAAGACTGATTCAGAATGTCAGATCATTGTCGAGGACAATGGGATTGGTTTTGAGGAACAGTACCTCGACAAGATTTTCACCCTATTCCAGAGGCTACATGGCAGAAGCGAATATGAAGGAACAGGCATGGGTCTCGCCATTTGCAAGAAAATCGTCCAGCGGCATGGAGGCAGCATCACCGCGAAGAGCGCTCCAGGGGCCGGTTCCACATTCATTATCACGTTGCCGGTGAAGCAAGACACCTGAAAGGTTCACACCTTCTGCATAGTAAATTGTTGAGTTTTTAACCTCACCTGTCAATCTTTGCGAACTTGCCCCCGGTAACATGTGAATCCGAGCAGACGGAGCAGGCTAACGTATTCTGCCAATTCGCATTTTGATTGGAGTATGATTCTTTGCCCTTATCCGTGCCTATCCGTGCGATCCGTGGTTTGCTTTTCACTTTCTCTGTGAAGAGAACATCGAGTTTCTTGAAATTTTGCCAAGATTTCTTGCCGCCGCCGAAGGCAGCGGCGAACCCGGCTGGCGGTCCCACCGCCCTGTGCCCTCTGTGCCTCGCAGCCTGCCCCGGCGGTGCTTCTGGGCCGGGGGGTGAACGATTACCAGAAAACTGCCTGGTATCCTGTTGCCACTTCCCGGTTGCGACTTAAGTTACTACCAACTGGAAACTGAAAACTCAAAACTCACAGGGTGTTGCCATGTTGATGGAAAAAATTTATAGGGGCGAATTCGATCTGGAGCTTATCAAATCTAATCCGTCAGAGGTGAATGAGGCGAATGTAGCCCGGATCGTAGACCGCTTCCGGGGCTTGTTGAAAGGTTACCCGCCCGGCGAGCTGGAAGCAGGCGGCACTCTGCCAGCGGATCTCCTGCGGGAAATGAGAACGGGCGGTTTTTTCGGTCTGAGCATCGAAACCGAGTATGGCGGACAGGGTCTAAACCTGAACGAGTATTTGAAGGTGGTCGATGAGATGGCCAGCCTCGACATGGCAGTCGCTTTCACCTTCCTCGCCCACCTTTCAATAGGGATAAAAGCGATCCAGCTTTTCGGGACCGGGGAGCAGAAACATAAGTACCTTACTAGGGCTGCATCAGGGGAGATGATCTTCGCCTTCGCCCTGACCGAGCCGCGCATCGGCTCGGACGCCCAGCACATCGAAACGACCGCCGTCCCGGGCCCCGACGAAACTCATTACGTGCTTAACGGTCAGAAGACCTATATCACAAACGCCAATTATGCAGGTGGCCTGACTGTTTTCGCCCAACTCGACCCGAAACGGCCGGGGTTCATGGGTGCATTTATAGTAGAGACCGGGTGGGAAGGCGTGCGGGTTGGAAAAGAGATGCCCAAAATGGGTCTGAAGGCCAGCTCTACCGCACCCATCCAGTTCAAAAACGTGCGCATCCCGAAGGAAAACCTGATCGGCAGGCCGGGCGAGGGCTTCAAAATAGCCATGTCGGTGCTCAATTACGGCAGGCTTGGCCTGGGGGCCTCATCGACCTCAGTGATGAACATATCGGTCAGGGACATGCTTGAGAGGGCTTCTTCCAGGGTCCAGTTTCAAATCCCGATCAGGAGCTTTCAACTCGTCCAGGAAAAGATAGTGCGTGCTGAAGTCGCTGCAACCGTCAGTTCGGCGATGAACCGTTTGGTTGCCGGAATTCTCCAGAATCAGCCGCTGCTTCCGGCGGCCATCGAAACGTCGCACTGCAAGCTCTTCGGCACCACCCGCGCATGGGATGCCGTATACGATGCTCTCCAGGTGGCCGGCGGAGCGGGATACCTGAAAATCCTGCCCTATGAGAAGCGCATGCGCGATGCCCGAGTTACGACCGTTTTCGAGGGCACCACCGAGGTGCACTCGATTTACCCTGCCCTCCTGGGCATGCGGCATATCCAAAAAGAGCTCAAAGAAACGGGCCGCTCCCACCTTTCCCTTATGCCGCAACTGTTGAAGCTCCTGTTGAAAAGAGAGAAATGGCCGGTCTCATTCGAGAACAGGGTCCTTCGAAAAGCACTCCGTGAGGCGAAAAAATGTGCTAAAGCCGCGAGGGTTCTTCTTATAAGCGGCCTGCTGTTCTACGGAAAAAGCATAGCTAAGGACCAGGCGGCGAACAGGGAATTCCTGCTGCGCCGCATAACGAACCTTTCTCTTTATACCTTCGGAATCCTTGCACTGCTCGCCCGGGCCGATGAAAAGCAAACGGCCGGCACGCTCGAAACAGAGTACCTTCGCATTCTGGAATATTTCGCTGCGGAAGCAAAAGAAGCGCGCAGAACAAACTATCGGCTCTTCGACTCTAAAAAGGAAAAACTCAATTCAACGCTATTTCGCGATTTTTTGGCGCGAAGATCGAAAGACAAAGACTCCACAGGCCAGGACGCCAAGGGGGCGGATGAAAGTCAGATATCTGCGGCAAGAGCCGGGGCTTAAATCAATTCAGTTGGCTTTAGCCTTCCAGCTATCCGTTACCCTGAAATCCCTCGTCTTATCCGGCGCCTGAACGGCGCGGAAGGATACGTGTTTGCCGTCAACGGCGACCTCCACATAGGTATTCATGCCGTCAAAGTGGCCCGTGTTGCCGGCCGCGCCCGCATTGATGAGCTCGATGCCTCCGTAGGAATCCGGAAGATATCGCCTGGCATAAATGTGGCTATGTCCCCAAAAAACCGCTCTCACTTTACCTGTGTGCTTGAGAAGCATCCCCCAGAACGGGTCCGAATGAATATCGGCCGGAAAGTGCGGTTCATGGAACGAGATGAACACGTGGTCTGCATGCTTTGCGGAAACGACGGCCTCTTCGAGCCACTTGAGAAACTCGGGGTCCCCAAGGTTTTTTGCGTAACGTGTGTACTCGTCTATCACGATCAGCCGGACATTTTTCCAGTCGTAGAAAAACGTCGCGCTTTCCTTGTCATAAACTGTCACCGGCGGTTTTTCAGATGGCAGTATATCTTGTAATATAAACCGGACATCTTCCGGGGCTTCGTGATTGCCGCGCACCGGTATAAAGGTGGTCTGAGGCCCCATAGCATCCCTGAAAATCTGAAAGGTTCTCCTGACCGGATCGATATCGCCTACACCAACGACGAAGTCCGGTTTTGGAAATCCGGGGTCCTTCGGTCCGCCCGCATTCATATTTTGAAGGACGTTCCGGTAGGCTATTTCGAAGTTGCGATTGTCGGAAAAGACTGCAAAAGACCATTTTCCGGCATTTTCTGCTAAACCTGAAGAAGCCGAGGACAGAATTAAAAAGACTAAAAGGATCGAAAAGCGCCGCATATATCCAAGTTTCATCGAAATCCTCTAATTATGGTACCGTCTGGGCCTTCAGGTGGAAAAAGCGCAGGTTGATGGAGAAAAGCGTGGCGGAAAAAGTGAAGGCCGCAAACGGCAGTGAGGGTGTTNAAAGCGTGGCGGAAAAAGTGAAGGCCGCAAACGGCAGTGAGGGTGTTAGTAAACTCATACTAAATTGCGTTCAAGATCGGGCGGGGATAAATCCCACCCCAACGTCATTGGCGCGTTACGCTTCGTGGGGGAGGGCTTTATGCCCTCCCTACGAAGCTGTTCCAACTAAAAACTCAAAACTAAAAACTCAAAACTCTTAAAAAAGTGTCTTGGCGGCCGCTTCGGTCAACAAAACGAACTGATCCGGAAAGACGCCAAGGTATATTGTCATGACCACCAGCACCACACACATGCAACGCGTCCAGAAATCAACCTGCACCGCAGGCAGTTCATTTACCGGTTTGAGCAGATAAGCCGCCTTTATAACGATCAGATAGTAGTACAGTGATATGGTCGCGTTAATCATGCCTATGATGACAAGGAAAAGATAACCTTTTTCGAGGGCCGCCGCAAACACAAGGAATTTTCCCATAAAGCCCGCTGTAGGAGGAATGCCCGCAAGTCCGAACAGACCGAGCATAAGCGTCAACGCGAGCAAAGGAGAACGTTTGTGCAGACCGGCCAGTTCCTTTATCTGCAGGTTGTGTCCATCGTCGGCAAGCTTCATGATGACCATGAAAACGGAGTAATTCATCACCAGGTAGGCGGCCGCGTAGTAAATTGCGGAGGCATATCCGCGATCGCTGAGCGCAAGAATACCTATGAGCATATACCCGGCATGGGCGATGCTGGAGTATGCCAGGAGCCTCTTTATGTCCTTCTGAATAAGCGCAACAAGGTTTCCGAAAGTCATTGAAAGGATTGAAAGCACAATCAGAAGTTTTATCATCCCGGGACTTGCCCCGGCCGAGAGGCCGGTGAACCGGATGATCATTGCGGCGGCGGCCATTTTGGATGCCGTTGCAATGTAAGTGGTGACCTGGTTGGCGGAACCCTGGTAAACGTCAGGCGCCCAGATATGGAACGGAAAGAGGGCGAGCTTGAAAAAGAATCCGGACAGGGCCAGTATAAGTCCGATTATCGTTGCAGGTTGAGAGATAATTCCCGGCAGCGTTTGAATCAATTGCGGAATGTAGGTCGTATGGGCCATTCCGAAAAGAAGGCTGATTCCGAACAGCATCAGCCCGGAAGCTGTAACTCCCACCATGAAATACTTGATGCCGGTTTCGACGAATTCGTCGGCTTTGCGCCGCATGGGAACGAGCAGGTAAAGCGAATACGATGAAAGCTCTATCGAGACGTAAATCGTAAGCAGCTCAACCGAGCTTACCAGCATCATCATAGCGAGCGTGCAGACGAAAATGAGAAAATAGTACTCGGCATGCTGCCTGGGGTCGATTCCCTTGAGTTCGCCCGACGAGAAAATAACCCAGATCGTACCAAGGGCCAGCAGGACCTTGAAAACCTGGCTGAACAGGTCCACCCGGTAGCAGTCGAAAAACAGCATCCCTCCCTGGCGTGATGCAGCGACCGTAACCAGCAGCCCTACAGCGCCGATAACGACTGCCCACTTGTGATACGCGGCAGGGTCCGCCTTCTTTCTCAACGAAAAGATAAAAAAGACAATAGCGCCAAGGATAAAAAACAATTCGGGAAGAAAAAGCATGAAATCCGTCATCACGTTCCGTTTACCTCGCCTCTAGAACCGATTTACAAACGGAATAACCGTGCTCTGAATAACATCGAGCATGATCTTGGGAAACATTCCGAAAAACAGAATGATGCTCATCAATATGACTCGCGGTACGGCAAGAAACCCTGACACATCGGGAATGTGCTCCCACTTGGGGTTCTTTTCTCCATAAAAGGTCCTCTGCACAACACGAAGCATGAACAAGGCGCTAATGATGAGCCCGACAAGCGCTGCGATACCACCAACAGGGAAAACCTTGACAGCCGCGATGAAAACGAGCAGTTCCGCCCAGAAACTCGCCATCAGAGGAACGCCTATGCCTGCCAGGGCCGCGACTATGAAAAACGAAGAGGCAATCGGCATGGTTTTGGACAATCCTCCCAGTTCGGGAATAATCTTGGTGTGCGTGCGGTCATAAATATAGCCGACAGAAGAAAAGAAAAGGGCCGTCATGACACCGTGGGCAAACATCTGGAAAACAGCCCCGTTAATGCCGTTTACCGACATAGTTGCAAGCCCCAGCCCGACAACCCCCATGTGCGACACGCTGGAGTAGCCGATAACATATTTCAAATCGGTCTGCGCCAGACCGACCAACGCCCCGTAGACTATCCCTATACAGGCCAGAAGAGCCATAAGACTCGACCAATACTGGGCTCCGGCAGGGCACAACGTCATTCCGATCCGCAGAATCCCGTAAGCCCCCAGCTTCATCAGCACGCCCGCGTGAATCATACTTACCGCTGTCGGGGCGGCGACGTGGCCAACTGGCGACCATGTGTGGAAAGGCCAAACGGCGGCAAGGATCCCGAACCCGAGATAGAGCATGATAAAGGTCATCTTCTGGTCGAAAGCGCTAAAGCCGATTCTTTGAAGTTCGAACAAATCGAATGTATGAGCCCCACCGGCCACCCACAGGTAGATAATTGCGGGCAGAATAAGTGCGCTTCCTGCAAGAAGGTACAACGTCAGTTTCATTGCGCCGTATTCTTTGCGCGTGCCTCCCCAGATGGCGATCAACGGATACATCGGGAAGAGCGAAACGTCATACCAGACAAAAATCCAGAAAAGGTCCATCGACATGAAGACGCCGTAGACACCGGCCACCAGGAGGAAAATCAGTGCGAAGAATTCCTTTACCCTGTTTTCGAGCTCCCACATCGTCCAGATGGCGGTAAATAAAACAATGGACGTAAGGAGCATCATGGGGAGGTTTATCCCGTCCACGCCATTGAACCAGTATATTCCAAGACTCTTTACCCACAATATGCGCTCAACGAATTGCAGGCCGCCCTTCTGGTGATCGTATGCGTAATAGAGCCAGATGCACAGAACAAGCCCTACCGTTGCGGAAGCAAGACTGACCTGTTTGATCAGCTTTGTTTTTTCCGGCGGAATGAAAATGATGATCAGCAATCCCAAAATAGTTGTCGAAAGGATCGCAGTGAGAATTGGAAAACCGGCCATTTCCATAATCTAATGCCCTTGCGAAGAGTTAAAAAAGGAGATAGAGAACTGCAACCCCGGCCGCCAATACCATCATCAACAAGTTGTATTGGAGCATACCCGATTGGAGAAAGCTGAACAGACGCCCGCTCCCTTCGGTAAAGAAACAGATCCCGTCGATTCCGCCGTCAATTACCCGGCGGTCATTTTTGGTAAAAAGGCTGGTAAGGCCGCCGTAAACAAATGTATCCAGGCTTTTTCGATAGAAAATATCAAGGAACCACCGGCGGTCGAAAAGCTTCCAGACAGCAGGGAAGTAACTGAGGAAACCTTTGCGGCTGGCCCCTTTTCTTCCGAATTCAAACCAGGCCACGGCTATACCCAAAAGACCGGCCGAAACCCCCATAATCATGAGCCATTCCCCCCCGCCGTGTTCTGCGCCATGCGCAACCGGGTGGGCTTCAACTATGTGTCCGATAAGAAAATGCTCAATCGGGTGTTCGACAAAGCCCAGCACCAGGCTAACACCGGCAAGAATCATCACGGGGATGGCCATGGCCCAGAAGATGTACCCATGGTGATCTTCTTCATGCCCGTGAGACGAATGTCCATGCTCCTCGTGCTGCTTTTCCTCTATCCCGTCTTTGGGAAACAGGAGGTGGAAAATTAGCCGGAAACTGTAATAGGCGGTCATAACGGCGCCAAGAAGCGCGGCTGCAAGCCAGATTTTGTTCGGCTGAGCGGCAAGAACGCCAAGGATTGCCTCTTTGCTGAAAAAACCGGAGAACGGGAAGACCCCGGAGAGGGCCAGGGCGCCAACGGCGATGCACGCCATGGGAATTTTCAGCCTGCGGCCTCCCTTTTTGCCGATTATCCGCATATCGTTGGTGTGGAATTCATGAATGAATATACCGGAACACAAAAAGAGCAGGGCTTTGAACCCGGCGTGAGTCGTAAGATGAAAGACGCCGGCGAAATAGCCGCCCGCGGCAAGCGCCATTACCATCATGCCTAACTGGCTCACGGTCGAATAAGCCCAAACCTGTTTGAGATCGTAGGTAACCATCGCCATCGTGCCGGAGAGCAGCATGGTGATAGTGCCGATCGCCAGGGCAACCGCCATGGCATCAGGGGAGGCAGAGAAAAAAGGAAAAATCCGGCTGAACATATATACACCGGCGGCGACCATGGTTGCCGAATGGAGGAGCGCACTGACCGGCGTAGGGCCTTCCATAGCATCGGGAAGCCAGGTAAGGAGCGGGAATTGGGCGCTTTTGCCAATAACGCCGCAGAAGATCAAAAGGGCGGCTACGGTAAGCACATGCTGGGGTAGGCCTTGAGTGGCAGCCGCGTGATTGAGCTCGGGTATTCCCAGGTTGCCAAACCCGATGACCAGCCAGATCAAACCGAGAAAAAAGCCAACGTCACCGACCCTGTTCATCACAAAGGCCTTCTTGCCGGCCTGCGATGCGCTCCATTTCTCGTAGTAGAAACCGATCAGAAAATACGAAGCCAGGCCTACCATCTCCCAGTAGATAAACAACTGAAGCATGCTGCCGGCAATGACCATGTTGAGCATGGCCCACGCAAACAGGGACTGAAAGGCGTAATAGCGGCTGTATCCGGGGTCGCCCGCCATATATCCCAGGGAGTAAATCTGCACCAGGCAGGCGATAACGCCTACTATGGTCAGCATGAGCAGGCTCAGCGGGTCGAGATAATAGCCAAAGGCTATGAGCAGTTTGTCGGAGCTGAACCAGAGGGTCTGGTATTGAAGAGGCGAAGCGCAGTGAAGTTTTGCAAGAAGATAAATCGCACTTACCGCTGAAACCAAAATTGCCCCCACCGAGATCTGGCTGGATAGCTTGGGATTCGATCTCGTAAAGAGCAGGATTACGGCCATCGAAAGAAATGGAAGATTTGTACCCAGAACGATCGCGAGCAGGATGGGATCGTGAAAAAGTGCGCCCATAGCGGTTCTATCCTTTCAGCCTCTGAGCACGCTCGATATTTATCGAGTGCATTTTGCGATAAAGGGCCAGAATGATGCTGAGGCCAATCGCGGCCTCTGCCGCTGCAAGACCCATAACGAAAAGGGCAATTATCTGCCCTATGACGGGGTCCGGGGCGAGAAACCGGTTAAAGGCCATGAAGTTGAGGTTGGCCGCATTGAGCAAGAGCTCCACCGAGATCAGCATTCCGATCAGGTTCCGGCGCTGCAGGATTCCCATAAGGCCCATCGAAAACAGGAGGGCCGATATAATCAGATAAGTGGACAGGCTGTTCACGAACTTAACCTCCGACTTAATCCGGCGGTAATCACCGCACCAATAATTGCGACGAGCAGCACCAGAGAGATCACTTCAAAAACAAGTTCATATCTTGTGAGCAGCGCACGGCCTATAGCTTCGACAGACCAAAGCGAACTGTCGGCCACACGCGCTGCGGATGGCGTCCAATCGGTCTTGAGCACCACGCCCACTATTGCGACAAAAAAGAGAACGGCGGCCGCAGTCGCCATCGCCACTTTAGAAGCGGGCCTGGGCGGCATTTCCAGGTGCAGCGGCCGTGAAAGCATTATGGCAAAAACGATTGCAATGCAGATGGCGCCTACATAGATGAGGAATTGCATAAGAGCGATGAATAAGCTGCCCAAAAAGACGTAAATAGCTGCAATAGCCGTCATGCAGAGCGCAAGGCCCAAGACGTTGTACAGGATATTTCGGGGAAATATCGCAATCGAAGCGCCTGCGACCGTCAGGGCGACCATGGCCCAGAAGCCCGCCTGGTTCAAGATGTCAAGGCCCGCAGTATCCATTCCATATCCCCTTGCCTTAAATGAAGTTTACCTGAAGCGCGAAAAATCAGGCCGCTTTACCCTGCTTGTTCTTTTCATATTCCTTTTGTTCAACCTGCTTTTTAAGCCTGGCCAAAAGGTCGAATCGGCAATCCGCCTGCGTAACCCCAACCAATTCATACTCCCTGGAATACTGCAGAGTAGCTGTAGGGCAGATTTCAACGCAAATCCCGCAAAGCGAGCACTTGCTGAAATCAATGACATAGTCCGTCAAAGTCTTGGGACCCTTCTCTTTTTGCTTGACGCCCTGCACGCTGATTACGCCGCTCGGACAGTTCTTTTCACAGCTCATGCAAACGATGCATTTGTGGGTCCCGCTATCCTCGAAGATCTTCAGCTCGATATGCCCTCGGAAAGCGGACGAAAGCGGGATCTTTTTGCGCGGATACTGGACTGTGACCAATGGCTGAAAAAGCCGCCTGCCCGTTACAATCAATCCTTCTATCAGACTCAGTCCGCCATAATATATTTCTTTGAAGTAGCTCATTTTAGACTGGCTCCAAAATCAGACGAATTTCAAAACAATGGCCGTTATCACAAGATTTACAAGGCTAAGCGGGATCATCACCTTCCACGCGAAGTTCATCAACTGGTCGAACCTGACACGGGGAAACGTCCAGCGAACCCACATGATGATAAAAATCAGCGCGTAAGTCTTGAAGAGGAACCAGAAGACCCCCGGTATGCCAAGGTTTATCCCGAAAAGACCTTGCCATCCGCCGAAAAATAAGCTCGTTGCAACGGCGCAAACGATAAACATATTGGTGTATTCGGCAAGGAAGAAAAGCCCGAATCCCATTCCGCTGTATTCAGTATGAAACCCGGCGACCAGTTCCGATTCGGCTTCAGGAATGTCAAAGGGAGCCCGGTTGGTTTCTGCTGTCGCACTGATCAGGTAGATCAGTCCAGCAAGGGGCTGCAAGAAAATAAACCACACCGTTTTCTGGGAATTCACAATCTCTGAGAAACTAAGTGAATTGACCATGAGCACCACGCTCATTACTGAAAGCAGAAGCGGGATTTCATATGCAATATTCTGGGCCACCGAACGCACTGCGCCCAGCAGCGCATATTTATTGTTGGAAGCCCACCCGCCGGCAAGTATGGCCAAAACAGTGATCGTCGAGAAACCAAAAATCAGCAGGACCCCCAGGTTCATATCACGGATGATCATATTCTGGCCGAAGGGAAGGACCAGGAAACCGACCAGGACAGGCGTGAAAACAAGGACCGGCGCCAGAAAAAACAGCTTTCTGTCCGCCTTGAACGGCAAAATAAGCTCCTTGCCCACAAGTTTGACACCGTCTGCAATGGTCTGAAGAAGACCGTGAGGGCCGACCTCCATCGGGCCGGGACGCAATTGAATATGCCCGGCGACCTTTCGCTCGAGCCACACTAGGAACAGTGCGTTCAACTGCGAAAAACCCAATGCGATCAACAGGCCCAAAATCAACCGGAACCAATCAGAACTCATTCCTTAATCCCCTCAATCCCACAAGATCTCAATATCCCGGTTATCTGTCGATTTCCGGAATAACAACGTCGATGCTGCCCAGAATCGAAATTGCGTCGGCAACCATCGTCCCGGGCAACACGTCATTCAAAGCGTTCAAATTGCCAAAGCTTGGAACCCGGATATGGCAACGGTACGGACCGGGGCTGCCGTCACTCACCATGTAATAGGCGCTAAGGCCGCGCGCACTTTCAAAGGCCGTATATACATCACCTTTGGGGGGCTTGAGCTTCTGAGGGACTTTCTCGGCAACAAACGCTCCCCCGGGAAGCTGGTCCAGCGCCTGATCGATTATGCGGCAGCTCTGCTGCATTTCCTTGAAGCGCACATCATACCTGTCGAGAGCATCGCCCTTCGATCCGGTCGGAACTTCAAAATCGAGCCTGTCGTAGACTTCGTATGGTTCACTTCTGCGAACGTCGAAAGAGACCCCGCAGGCCCTGAGGTTCGGTCCCGTAACTCCGTACTGGCGGCAGAGCTCCCTGTCAATGATGCCGACATCCCTGGTGCGGTGTATGAAAATGATGTTCTTCGTAACCAGGTTGTCGTAATCGGCCCAACGGGTCTCCATGCGCTTCAGAAAAGCCCGTGTCATGTCTATGAATCTTGAATCGACGTCACGACAGACCCCGCCGAAGCGGCAATACGAATAGGTCAGCCTCGAACCGCTAACCGAATCCAGGATATCCAGGATTTGCTCACGGTCGTCGAATGCGTACAGGAAAGGCGTGAAACCGCCAAGGTCCATCACGTATGTTCCGAACCAGAGCAGATGGCTGGATATGCGGTTGAGTTCGGAGGCGATCACCCGGATATACTTCGCGCGCTCCGGGACCTCGATTCCAACAAGTTTTTCGACCGCCAGGACGAATCCATGGTTGAAGATCATCCCGGAAAGGTAATCCATTCTGCTCGAGTTCGGGAGAAACTGCTTGTACGGCCTGTTTTCTCCCATCTTCTCGTGCCCGCGGTGACCGTAGCCTATGACCGGGTCGGCTTTGACGATATATTCACCGTCCAGGTCCAGAAGGATCCTTAAAACACCGTGCGTACTTGGATGCTGCGGTCCGAGGTTTAAAGAGTAAACCCTACTGGTTTCCTGAGTTATATCTTGTTCAGCCATAGATCACTTCTCGCTTATGGTATGCGCTGACTTTCCCGAAGTTCTTCCTGAGCGGATGGTAGTCAGCATCTTCAGGGAGCAGCAGCATCCTCATGTCAGCATTTCCGGAAAACTTGATCCCAAAAAACTCATGCACCTCACGTTCGAGCCAAACCGCGCCGCGATAGATATCACAAATCGACTGAGGGACCTCGTCATGGCCGCAGAGCATCCTTACCACCACCCTGGACTTGGGTTCGTAGTAGTTGAAGTGGTAGACCAGTTCGAAAGTATCCTCAAAATCGAGCGCGGTAATCGACTCCAGGAAAAATCCTGCCTTGTCGAAGGCCTTTGCCGCTTCCCTGATGCCTGATAGCGCAACGGCTATGGACCATTGAGCCCCGCTCATTCCAGTCTCGTCCCTGCTAAGAGGTGCGTCCGGGAACTTCTCGACCAAC